>PCWJ01000016.1:6210-11593 GCA_002787295.1 Candidatus Nealsonbacteria bacterium CG11_big_fil_rev_8_21_14_0_20_37_68 | reverse complement strand
ATTGTTTTGGGAAATAAACTCTCTGGTGAACCCTATTCAACCCAGGACATCGAGCTTCTAACTAACCTTGCCAATCAAGCCTCGATTGCTCTCCAAAATGCCAGGCTTTATTCTGAAGTTAAAGGATTTAGCAAAAAATTAGAAAGAGAAGTAGAAAAAGCAACCAAAGAATTAAAAGAGGCCTACGAAAAACTTAAAAATTTGGATAGAGCGAAGTCAGAATTTATCTCCATTACCTCCCATCAACTAAGGACACCCCTGGCTGCAATTAAGGGGTATATTTCAATGTTTTTAGAAGGAACTTATGGAAAATTGTCTGAAAAAATTAAAGAGCCGATGGAAAATGTTTACAAATCTAATGAAAGACTGATAAAATTGGTAAATGACCTTTTAAATGTTTCCAGAATTGAAACCGGTAAAATAAAATTAGAGCTTCAAAAAACTTCAATTGAAGATGTAATTTCCAACATAATTAACGAATTAAAAATAGAAGCAGAAAAGAAAAATATTTATTTAAAATGGCAAGAGCCAAAAAAGCCTCTACCTGAAATTTTAGTAGACAGAGATAAAATAAGACAGGTGATTTTAAATCTCATTGATAATGCCATAAGGTATACCAACAAAGGAGGAATTAGAATAATTTACCAAACGGCAAATAAAAAATGCCAAATTATCATTGCCGATACCGGAGAAGGGATGACCAGAGAGGAAATTTTACACTTATTTGAGAGCTTTTCTCGGGGAGGAGCCGGAACTCAGTTTTATAGTGAGGGAGCGGGCCTGGGTCTTTATGTGGCTAAAAAGTTTGTTGAAATGCATAAAGGCAAAATCTGGGTCGAAAGCCCTGGCAAAGGCAAGGGCAGCACTTTTTACATTGAATTACCAATTAAATAATCCTCGGGCAATTTACCTCGGGTGACACGCAGTCAGCTTAAGTAGTAAAACACAGTTTATTTCCAGCTGCTGCTATTTCTCGCCGAGCCTTACAAGCTTTAACAAAAGTGCAAACTTTTTCCCGGGGCTCGGCTGCGAAGTGTCCCCCTCGGCAACTTGCCCTTAGGATTACTTATTAGTGATATGACAAAAAAAATTCTTATCATTGAAGATGAAAAAATTTTAATAGAAATGTATCGGGATAAATTTACCCAGGCCGGCTTCGAGGTACTTTTAGCCGGCGAAGTAAATGAAGGTCTAAAATTGGCCGAGAAAGAAAAACCGGATTTAATTTTACTCGATATTTTATTACCCAGAAAAAACGGGATTTCCTTTTTGCAGGAATTAAAAAAATATCCACAAATTAGCTCAATTCCGGTAGTAGTTTTCAGTAATTTTGATGATCCAAAGACCAAAACAGAAGCTCAAAAATTAGGAGCAAAAGATTATTTAATTAAGACCAATTACACCCCTCAAGAAATTGTAGAGAAAATTAAAAAATATCTCAAATGAAAAGAATTTTAAATATTGAAACAATTAAATATCTCGGAAAGGAAGTAAGAGTTCGTGGCTGGGTTAATTCTCTTAGACATCACGGAGGAATTGTTTTTTTAGATTTGAGAGACCGCTCAGGAATTTTACAGATAGTTTGCACCCCGGATTTAGCCAAAGACATTAAAGAAGAAGGTGTTTTAGAAATAGAAGGCGAAGTCAAAAAAAGACCAATTAAAATGATAAACCCCGAATTGGAAACTGGCGAGATTGAACTTGAAGCCAAAAATATTAAAATTTTGGCCAAAACAAGAGTTCTTCCTTTTGATTTAAAGGATTTGAAAGTGAGTTTACCCGTTCTTTTGGACTGGAGACCCTTGAGTCTCCGAAATAAAAAAATCAAAGCAATCTTTGAAATTCAGGAAGAGGTAATTTCCAGTTTTAGAAAAATTATGAAAGATTTGGATTTCATTGAATTTCAGGCGCCGGTAATTGTCCCAACTGCTACCGAAGGCGGAGCGGAGCTTTTTCGCATCGATTATTATGATTATGATGCTTATCTTGTTCAAAGCCCCCAGCTTTATAAACAAATTATGGTTGGTGCTTTTGAGAGAGCTTTCACTATTACCAAAGTTTTTAGAGCAGAGCCCAGTGTTACCACTCGCCATCTCTCAGAATTTATCAGTTTAGATGTCGAAATGGGTTTTATTGATTCCTGGGAGGATTTAATGGAGAATTGTGAAATTATAATTAGAAATATCTTTTCTGGCCTCGAAAAAAATTGTGATAAGGAATTAAAAATGTTTGGAGCGACTCTGCCAAAAATAAGTAAAAAAATCCCTCGACTTAAAATGCGTGAAGCCCAGAAAATTATTTTTCAAAGAACGGGAAGAGATCACCGAAAAGAGCCTGATTTAGAGCCGGAAGATGAAAAAGAAATTTGTGATTATGCTAAAGAAAAATATGGCTCAGAATTAATTTTTATTACCCATTACCCAACAAAAAAGCGACCATTTTATACTTATCCTGACCCAGAAGATCCAGAATATACTTTAAGTTTTGACCTTCTTTGCCGGGGATTAGAGGTAGTTACTGGCGGACAGAGAATTAATGATTATAAAATGCTTTTAAAAAATATAAAGAAATGGGGTTTAAAAATTAAAGATTTCAAGTTTTACCTTCAAGCCTTTAAATACGGAATGCCACCTGAAGGAGGATTTGCTATTGGTGCTGAGAGGCTGGTAAAACAAATTTTGAATCTGGAAAATGTTCGGGAAGCCAGTTTGTTCCCCCGAGACATGATAAGAATCGACCAAAGATTATCTACTTTACAACCTAAGAAAAAGAGGGCTTAAAAATGAGTAAAAGTTTTAAAACATTTTTAATTGTTTTTTTGCTAAGTTTGCCTTTTTGGTGGGGGGTTAATATTTTAGGAAAAAATTTAGAGAATTTTTTCTTTAAGCAATATTATCAATCCCCCTTGTCTGTTCAAATCCCGCTCTTTTATAAAGGGGCTGGACTTGCGGCGGGTGAATTTTGGGCAGCCGAAGAAATTATTCCCCCAAAGTTTGATATTGAGGCTAAGGCAGCAATTTCGGTTAAATTAGATAAAGATGGTAGCAAAGAAACTATTTTTGAAAAGAATTCTGAAAAAATATTACCCATTGCTTCTTTGACCAAATTGATAACGGCCTGGGTTGTTTTTGAATACCCGGAATATTATAATTTCTCACGAGAGGTTAGGATTTCAAAAGAAGCCATAATGCAAGAGGGAGATTTTGGATTATATGAAGGGCAGCTAATTTCAATAAATGATCTTTTATATTCAATGTTAATTGAATCTAGTAATGACGCTGCCTTTTCCTTGGCCGAAGCTTTATTCTCAGAAACCAAAGCAAAGTCTGAAGAAAAAATAGAGGCATTTGTGGCTTTAATGAATCTTGAAGCAAAAGAAAATATTGGTTTAAAAAATACTTATTTTATAAATCCTACCGGACTGGAAGTAGAATCGAAAGATGGAAACCGACTTTCGAACTATTCAACCGCTAAAGACCTGGTTGAGCTTTCCAAAAACATTCTTTTAAAACATCCGGAGATTTTTGAAATTTCCAAAAACAAATCTGCGGAAATCTTTAATAATAATTATTTAGCCGTCAATAAAAATATAATTTTAAATGATAATACTGTTGGAGGAAAGACGGGTTGGACGCCAACGGCCGGTGGCTGCATTCTTTTGGTTCAAAAAAGCGAACGGGACGCGAGAGTTCTCCGCGAAGCGGAGACTCCCGTCCTAAATGAAAAAGAAGAATATTTCATTAACGTAATTTTGGGCACCGATTCCTCGGACTCCCGATTTTCTGGAATGGAAAAGTTAATTCAACTAGTTTATTAACCAAACAACTAAACAACTAACAACTAACAACGAGTTATAAGTTGTGAGTTATAAGTTGTAAGTTAAAAGCGTGCCTTTTTACCAAAATCCTGAATTAGCAATAAATGTTATAAAAGTTTTTATTTTAGCGCTTGTTGCCAGCCTAATTGCTGTTTTTTTAACTCCAATTTTAACTCATTTTTTATACAAATATAAATTATGGCGCAAAAGCCCCAGAACTAAAACAATTACCGGCCAACCCTCTCCTGTTTTTTATCAACTTCACAAAGAAAAAGAGGTGACAGTACCGCGGTTTGGCGGGCTTTTAATTTGGGGGGTTACTACCTTGGTGATTTTTTTATTTTTTGGCCTTTCACAAGTTTCTGATAACTTTTGGCTACAAAAACTTAATTTTTTATCCCGAAACCAAACTTGGTTGCCCCTTTTTACTTTAATAGCGGCTGCTCTTCTCGGTCTTTCCGATGATATTTTGCAAGTTTTTGGAAAAGGAAAATATGTAGCTGGGGGAATGAGATTTACCAGACGGCTTTTAATTGTAATTTTAATTGGAGCTATCGGAGCCTGGTGGTTTTATTTTAAATTAGGGTGGTCAACAATTCATATTCCCTTATTTGGCGATATTGCTATTGGTCTTTGGTATATCCCTCTTTTTATTATTACGACGCTTGCTTGCTGGGCAGGAGGAGTAGTAGATGGATTGGACGGCTTGGCCGGAGGTATTTTTGCTTCCATTTTCGCCGCTTTTGGAATAATTGCTTTTTTCCAGGGCCAAGTTGATTTAGCTGCTTTTTGTACGGTAATTGTTGGAACGGTTTTGGCATTTTTGTGGTTTAATATCCCTCCAGCCAGATTTTATATGGGAGAAACCGGAATGTTGGGTTTAACCTCAACTCTTGCCGTGGTAGCTTTTTTAACCGACTCGGTGATTGTTTTGCCGGTTATTGCCGGGATACTAGTGATTGAAGTCGGTTCGGTAATTCTACAACTTTTATCTAAAAAATTTAGAAAAAAGAAAATTTGGCTTTGTACTCCCATTCATCATCATTTTGAAGCCAAAGGCTGGCCTTCTTACAAAGTAACAATGAGATTTTGGGTGATAGGAATAGTGCTTGCCATTATCGGAGTAACAATACGATTACTTTGTTAGTTACAAAATGAGTCAGATTTTTTAAATCGGGCGCAATCAAAATGATTGAACCCCTTTTTTATTTGAGTAAAAGCTAAAATTTTGCTATAATTGGCAGCGAGGAAGCCCCGCCCCCTAAGCTGTCTGAATTTTGCTAAGGTACTTTGATTTACTTTTTTAGTGTATTTCGGGCGGCATAGAGGGCGGGGCGACCGAGCGAACCAATTATCTCTAGAAACATATTTAATGTATGAAAATTGATTTTTTAAGAAAAAAATACCCAAAATTCGTTTACGAAAAGTATTATTATAAAATTGCCCAAAATAATTTGAAGATTTTTTTTGATTTTAAGACAGATCCCGATATCCGATTTAAACCCACTCTGATTGTAAAAAACATTGACCAATCTTGTTTCAAGAAAATAAAAAAAGAGGTTCTTG
>PCWJ01000016.1:6056-6198 GCA_002787295.1 Candidatus Nealsonbacteria bacterium CG11_big_fil_rev_8_21_14_0_20_37_68 | reverse complement strand
TAGAAATTCAAGCCGGTTATTTAAACAAAGACCAAATTAAATGGTGGAAGGATTTAATAATAAACGGTATGGGTCAGTTTTTTTACGAAAATAAAATTAACTGGCGGCAACCTGACTTTTTAAAAATAGAATCTTCCAACCG
>PCWJ01000016.1:0-6044 GCA_002787295.1 Candidatus Nealsonbacteria bacterium CG11_big_fil_rev_8_21_14_0_20_37_68 | reverse complement strand
TGTTACTTTGGAGGATTTGAAGAAAAGAAAGAAAGAAATAAGCTGTTTTTTGGTTAGCCCGACTAAGGCTGCCAGAAAAATAGTGAAAATTGACGGAATCAGAAATTCCGTAATAGTGGGAAGAAAAATTGTTCCGGCTTTGCTGGAATTAAACAAAAAAGGGTATCTCAACGGCCATACTCCTTTTACGGCGGTTTTGTCTTTTTTAAGTGTTTTTTGCGCCATTTTGTTTGATTATAAACACATTGCTTTTTCCAATGAAAAAAGTGCTGACGAAGGTAATGTAAGATATTTAGGAAGGGTGATTAACCATCAATGGTCAAAAAGTTCAGAATTTGAAAGAAGATTCAAAAATTACTGCAAGAAATATTTAGCAAAAAATGTAAATTATTTTAGTTTTTTAAGGCCCTATACCGAACTTGAAATTTCAAAAATGTTTACAAAATATCCAAAATATTTTTCAGTTTTTTCCAGTTGTAATGTAGCTTCAAAGACGGGGGATAGGTGGTGCGGGGAGTGCCCAAAATGTTTGTTTGTTTATGCTACCTTATATCCTTTTTTAGACTATAACCCGCCCACCGCGTCCTCCCGCTCGCTTCGCGAGCGGGCCCCTAAAAAACAACTTCTCAAAATTTTTGGTAAAGATCTTTTTGAAAATAAAAAACTTTTACCAATAATGAGAGCATTAATAGGGAAGGGGAAACCCAAACCTCTTGAATGCGTGGGAACATACAAAGAAAGTCGATTGGCTCTTGATTTAAGTTATAAAAAAGCTGCAAAAATAGGAAAAATTCCTTATCTTTTGAAAAAATACAATGATCTTAAATGAATTGAAGAATAAAAGAATTTTAATTTTGGGTTTTGGCCTGGAAGGACGAGACACTTTTTTATTTTTGAGAAAATTATTTCCAAACAAAGTTTTGGGAGTAGGGGATAGATTAAAAATTTCAAATTTCAAATTTCAAATTTCAAATTTATTTAAAAACGATAAAAGAGTTAAATTACATTTTGGTAAGAATTATCTCGAAGCGCTAAAAAATTACGATGTTATAGTTAAATCGCCGGGAATTCCACCAAAAATAATCGCCCCTTTCATTACTAAAGGGCAAAAAATTACTTCTCAGACCGAGATTTTCTTCGAAAATTGTCCAGGGAAGATTATTGGAATTACCGGGACAAAAGGGAAAAGTACTACTGCCTCTTTAATTTATAAAATTCTAAGAAAAGATGGAATTAAGGCTCATTTGGTTGGGAATATAGGAAAACCAGTACTCTCATTACTCCTCGGGACGCGAGGCGCTTTCGCGATCAGGTCGCGAGGCGTTTTCGCGAAGCGAAACGCCCCGACCGAGCGAAACGCCCCGTCCTTGGGAGCCAAACCCCGAAGGAATATCTCCGATATCCTACGGGGCAAGAAAGATGATATATTTGTTTATGAGCTTTCCAGTCATCAGCTATACAATCTTAAAAAAAGCCCCAATATTGCAGTTCTTTTAAATATCTACCCTGAACACTTAGATTATTACAGGGATTTTAAAGAATACATAAAAGCTAAAGCCAATATAACAAAGTACCAAACAAGAAAAGATTTCTTAATTTATAATTCTCAAAACCCGATAGTTAAAGAAATAGCTCAGAGCTCCCGAGCTCAAAAGATTCCAATCAAAGGAAAATATTTTGAATTAAATGTAGCAGCAGCAATAAAAGTAGGGAAAATCTTCAAAATTCCAGCAGGAACCATTTCGAAAGTAATTAAAGAATTTAAGTCTTTGCCTCACCGATTAGAGTTCGTCGGCAAATTTAAAGGAATTGAATTTTATAATGACTCTTTGTCAACCATTCCTGAAACAGCCTGCGAAGCTTTAGATTTTTTGGGGAACCGAGTTCAAACTTTAATTTTGGGAGGTTTTGATAGGGGATTAGACTTTAAAAAATTAGTCAAAGCTATCCTAAAAAGCAAGGTTAAGACGTTAATTTTGTTTCCAGTTACCGGCGAAAGAATTTGGCTGGAAATCGTCAAACACCAAGGATGGGGCGTTTCGCTCGGTCGGGGCGTTTCGCTTCGCGAAAACGCCTCGCGACCTGATCGCGAAAGCGCCTCGCGTCCCGAAAGAGTTTTAGAAAGTTTGTTGCACTATTTCGTTAAAAATATGCAAGAGGCTGTAAGATTGTCTTATTTGCATACTAAAAGAGGAAAAATTTGTTTGTTATCTCCCGCCTCTCCCAGTTTTGGAATTTTCAGAAATTATAAAGAAAGAGGGGACCAATTTAAAAAATGGGTAAAGACTGGAGGGAAGATAAGGACGGGGCGTTTCGCTCGGTCGGGGCGTTTCGCTTCGCGAAAACGCCTCGCGACCTGATCGCGAAAGCGCCTCGCGTCCCGAGTGTAGGAATTACTGGTAGGAGGTCTTTGCTTCATTTGAAAAACAAAAAAGGGCAGGGTAAAATGAAATTATGAGGGTGAGAACTCGTGGTTTTGATTACATTTTGTTAGGGGTTTCTGCTTTTTTGTTAATTTTAGGAATTTTAATCTTGAATAGTAGCTCTGCTTCGATTTCTCAGCAAAATTTCGGTTCTCCTACCCATATTTTATTTCATCAAATAAAATATGGCGTCTTTTTAGGGCTTTTGCTTGGGGGAATGTGTTTTTTTCTTTCAATAACCGTTATCAGAAAATGGACCCCGCTTGGTTTATTGGTGATTCTCGTACTAATGGGAATGGCACTTTTACCAAAAATTGGACTTTCTTTTGGGGGGGCTTCCCGTTGGCTGAATTTAGGTCCCATTTCCTTTCAACCTTCTGAATTTCTAAAAATTGGATTTATTTTATATTTAGCGGCCTGGATTTCAAAAAGAGAGCCCCGTGCAAAAACCTACGCTAAGGTTTCAGATACCAAAATGCAAAGCAAAATGCAAAGCAAAAGGAGGCACTTATCCTTGGCTAATAAATTTTGGCCGGGAACTTTATTTGATGAAGGATTAAATCGTCTTTTAGTTCCTTTTTTAATAATTATCGGCTTAATTAGCTTACTTTTAATTTTTCAACCAGACATTGGCACCTTGGGAATAATTGCTTTGGTGGCGATTTTGATGTATTTTACGGCTAACACCAGAATTTTTCACACTGTATTTTTAATTTTAGCCGGTGTTGCCGGCCTAATTGTCTTAATTGGTCTTGCTCCTTACAGATTGAATAGGATTTTTACCTTCCTCAAAGCAGAACTTGACCCAATGGGAATAAGCTACCAAATCAATCAAGCCTTAATTGCCATAGGTTCGGGTGGCATTTGGGGACGAGGACTGGGAATGGGAATTCAAAAATTTGGATTTTTACCCCACTCTATTTCCGATTCAATTTTTGCCACTTTTGCCGAAGAAACCGGTTTTATTGGAAGCTTATTTTTAATTACTCTTTTTTTTATTTTTGCCTGGCAGGGGTTTAAAATTTCAAGAAGATCTTCCGATAAGTTTTCCCAAATTTTGGCCCTGGGAATAACTTCCTGGATTGTAATTCAGGGATTTGTCAATATTGGTTCAATAATAGGAATTTTGCCCTTAACTGGCATTCCCTTACCCTTTATTAGTTATGGTGGATCGCATCTAATAGCTGAATTAATGGGGGTGGGAATACTGCTTAATATTTCAAAACATTCAACCAACAACTGACAACTAACAACCGGCAACGGTTATAAGTTATTGGTTATTAGTTGTTAAGTTACGAAAGGATGAGAATAATTTTTACTGGTGGGGGGAGCGGAGGTCATATTTTTCCAATCATTGCTATAGTTAGGGAGATAAAAAAAATTCGACCGGATTTTAGATTTTATTATATTGGTCCAAAGGACGAATCAACCGTATTTTTGCTTTCCAGAGAAGGAATTAAGGTTAAAACAATTCTGGCTGGAAAAATTAGAAGATACGGCGGACCAAAAGCATTTTCTCAAAACCTGATTGATATCTTAAAGATTCCAATCGGGTTTTTGCAAAGTTTCTTTTATATTTTCTTCCTTTTTCCCGATTTAATTTTTAGCAAAGGGGGATACGGTTCTTTGTCTGTTTCTATTTTGGGCTGGATTTTTCAAGTTCCAATTATTTTACACGAATCAGACATTGCCCCCGGTTTTACCAATAAATTAATAAGTAAATTTGCCTTAGAAATATTTGTATCTTTTCCGGTCAAAGAAACCACCTATTTTTCTCCGAAAAAAATAATTTCAGTAGGTAATCCTATTCGAAAAGAAATTCTGGCCGGTGATGCTCAAGAAGCTAAAAAACTTTTTAGACTGGTAGAGGGGAAGCCGACTATTTTAATTTTAGGAGGATCTCAGGGAGCTCAAAGAATTAATGATTTAATTCTGGATATTTTGCCTCAAATGCTTAGCAATTTTCAAATTATTCACCAAACCGGTTCCAAAAATTTTCAAGAAGTAGAAGCAGAAGCCAAAGCAATGGTTAAACCTCCTTTTGAGAAGTATTATCACCCCTTTCCTTTTTTAAATGAAACCGAGCTAAAGCATGCTTTAAAAATCTGTGACATAGTGGTAAGTCGAGCAGGCTCGGGCAGTATTTTTGAAGTTGCGGCTTGCGGAAAACCTTCTATTTTAATTCCCTTACCGGAAGCCGCCCAGAATCACCAAATTAAAAATGCTTATTTGTGTCAAAAATTGGGAGCATGCATTGTAATTGAAGAAGAAAACTTAACTCCTGGTTTTTTCTTTGAAAAATTAAAATATCTTCTTTCCAAACAAGACCAATTAAAAGAAATGTCAGAGAAGGCTAAGGAATTTTCCCAGCCCAGAGCCGCAGAAATAATTGCCAAATACCTTGTTGAATATTTAATTTATTAAAACCTAACAAAATTTTATGGAAAAAATAAGAGTAAGGATTGCTCCATCTCCTACGGGAAAGCTACACATCGGAACAGCCAGAGCCGCTCTTTTTAATTATTTATCCGCAAAGAAACATGATGGTATCTTTATTTTAAGAATTGAAGACACTGATTTGGAAAGATCAAATTCTGAATTTGAGAAAGATATTATAGAAAGTTTAAAATGGCTAAGGATTGAATGGGATGAGGGGCCTGATATTAGTGGGGCTTTCGGTCCATACAGACAAAGTGAAAGATTAAATATTTATGCCACATATTTAGAAAAACTTCTTTCTGAAGATAAGGCGTATTTTTGTTTTTGCTCTGAACAAGAAATGGAAGCCCAAAGACAGTATCAGTTATCGATTGGAGAGTCGCCTCACTACAATGGAAAATGCGCTGCCCTACCAAAAGAAACGGTTCAAAAGTATTTAGCTGAAGGAAAATCATCAGTTATTAGGTTTAGATTACCTGCAAAAAAAGTAGAATTTAGTGATTTAATTAGGGGACATATAGAGTTCGATACTTCCTTACTAGGGGATATCGTTATTGCCAAGAATTTAACCTCTCCACTTTATAATTTTACTTGCGCTATTGACGATTTTGAAATGAAAATTTCTCATGTCATTAGGGGAGAAGATCATATTTCCAATACCCCAAAACAGATTTTAATTCAGGAAGCCCTGGGTTTCCCCAGGCCGAAATATGCTCATTTACCTTTAATTTTGGGGCCGGATCGAATTAGATTATCAAAAAGACATGCAGCTACAGCTATTTCCGAATACAGAAAAATGGGTTATTTACCGGAAGCGATGGTTAATTTTATGGCATTTTTGGGCTGGAACCCGGGCGGGGAAAGAGAAATTTTTAACATCAATTCTTTAATTAAGGAATTTTCTCTGGAGAAGGTTCAAAAAGGAGGAGCGATTTTTAATATTAAAAGATTAAATTATTTAAACGGTTTTTATATTAGGCAGAAATCTTTAGATAAATTAACCGAGCTTTGTCTTCCTTATTTGATTGAGGCAGGATTAATTACTCCAAAACCGGAACCGCGAAGAATCGGCCCCAAAATAAGTTTTTTGGGAGCCCCGGGAATAGAATTTCTCGAAAATTTTATAGTAAATGAAACCAAAGAAGAAATTAATTTCGAGTTGCTAAAAAAAATAGTTGGTTT
>PCWJ01000023.1 GCA_002787295.1 Candidatus Nealsonbacteria bacterium CG11_big_fil_rev_8_21_14_0_20_37_68 | reverse complement strand
TCAAAGTTTAAATTTATCTTTATATTCTCAACCTCCAGAGGAGCTGAAGTTTTCCAAAATGGCCAAAGTTTTACCTCAACTTTATTAATCTCGGAAAAATTTTTTAAAACATCACGTTGAATCTGGATGGGCTCCTTTCCTAAAATTTGCCTTTTTATTGCTTCGGTGTCAACTTTTGAATAAATTTTAGCGGATAAATCAAGATTTAAAACAATTTTTGATTTTTCTATATTCTTAGTTGTCTCTTTCTGCGGTGAAAGAAAATATTTTATATCAAAACCCTGGGGAGAAATTTCGTAATCCGGTCCAATATTAGACCGAATATAAGCCCCAACCCATTGATTCAAATCGGATTTTTTAAATACTAATCCTTGGCTTTTGGCCTTAACCTGAACTATAAACGATTCTAATTCTTGACCGGTTTCAGCTAAAGGAGAAACTTCAACAATTTCTGATTCAATTAACTCCTCCATCAATGTCCAGTCTTGAGGAACTTCTTTTATTAAATAATTTTTGCTTTCTTGGAGGGCTTTTTCAATTAAAACTTCTTTTGCATTTTTTAAGTCCTTTTCCGTAACCTGATGAGCTTCAGCTTTTGCTCCTCCCTTCATTGGTTCAAAAGATTTGGCGTAAAAGAAAGTATATAATGGGGTACCCTTCAATCCGGGAATAGAAAAAGTGGAAGGCGGAATATTGTAATCGGGCCCGGCTTCGGCTGCAATTACCTCAACATCGACAAACCCCGGAGCCCATTTCCCATTTTCTAATTTTTTCCCCGGAACAGTAATTTTTTCTTGGATCATAAAAACCTTCCCGGAATCTGACATAAATCTGGTCTGGGGAACAAATAATTGTAAAAGAGTTGAATAATTATTATAGGCCCGAATTTTACCCCGAGCTTTGGACTCTTTTGTGATAATTTCGGATGCAGTAAACTCTTGAGAAACCGTCTTTTCGATGTCAATAATTTTTGCCGGAATTGCCCCCGTGGCGTTTGATATAAGAATAGGAGAATTTAAACTCTCTAAAGTTTTATCTAAAGCTATTTGGGTTTCAAAATCTTGCACCTTGGTTTTCGGCCAGATTTCAATCTCTGCTTTGGGTTCGATGAAAAAGAAAGCCGCCACCCCAATTAAAATCAGGAAAATTAAAGGAGCCCAAAATCGCTTTTTAAAAAATCTTCCCCTCTCCTCCGGAGGCTTTTTTTCTATTCCGAAGCCCCTTTCTTGAACTGCTTCTGGTGGAATAATATCGTAAATTTTTTGTTCCATAGTGCTAATTCAAAATTATATATTTTATACCTTGGCGAATCAAGCCCCGAACCAGAGTCGCCTTCGGCGACACGGTTCGGGATTAGTCCCGCAC
>PCWJ01000042.1 GCA_002787295.1 Candidatus Nealsonbacteria bacterium CG11_big_fil_rev_8_21_14_0_20_37_68 | reverse complement strand
GCCGTCCGGTTTAGACAAATAATACCAAAAATTGCTGTCTTCGGGATAGATTGCCGCCTCAATACTCTTCAGACCAGGATTACAAATCGGACCCTTAGGTAAGCCTAAATACTTATAAGTATTGTAAGGGGAATCAACTTCGAGTTCCTCTTTCGGAATTTCTGTTGTTTTTTTGCCGCTAATGTAGGTTATGGTTGCGTCAACCTGTAAAGGGATGCCGTTTTCTAACCTCTTCCATAAAATTCCGGAAACCAATTTCTTGTCTCCCAAAGTTTTAATCTCTTTCTCCAGCAAAGAAGCCATAATCACTGTTTCAAAAATTGATTTTCCTTGTTTTTCTATTTCTTCTTTGAGATTTAGGTCAAGTTTCTTTTCGAAATTTTTAAGCATTTTACGAGCAATCTCATCTGAACTTTCATTATAAAAAAATTGATAGGTGTCGGGAAACAAAAATCCTTCTAGGGTCAAATCATCGGGAGTACCCGTTAAAAACCCGAATTCATTTTTAAAATCCCCCACTCTCAATACTACGAGAACAGTTCTCGTAGTATTGAAGAGTTCGTTTATTTTTTCTTCGATTTGTTTTATGGTGAATCCTTCGGGGACGGTGATTTTTACTTTTGCTATTTTCCCCGAAACAAATTTCTCGACAATTTCCGGAACGTTCATTGATAGACTTAAAAAATATCCTCCGGCCTGAAGCTGATTTTGTTTTTTATTAAAAAAAACATATAACTCAAAGAAAATTTTGCTTTTTATTAAATTTTCTTTTTCTAAATTTTCTGAAATTTCTTGAAGGCCCTGCCCCTTTTCAATTAAAAATAGGTTTTCTGCTTTGGACTCCAACCCACCCACCACCCTCCCCGCCAAAGGCGGGGCCCCATTTGAGCTTTTCGGCAGATAAATTCCCTGCCATAGAAAACCACCTAATAATAAACAAATAATAGCTGTCAGAATAGAGATTGTTTTTTTATTTTGTTTCATAAAAGTAATAGGACGAGAAGTGTTCTCGTCCTATTTTTCTACTAATGGCACAAAAGCAAAACCTGGATATTCTATTTCCTCAAATTCATTTTCTGATTTCTTAATTAGCTTCCAGATGGAAGAACCGATGGGAGTAACAATTCTGCCCCCAACTTTTAATTGTTTTTTCCATGGCTGCGGAACTTTATCTTGAATCGCAGCCGAACATAAAATTTTATCGAAAGGAGCCTCTTTCTTATAACCCTTTGAACCATCGGCACAAACAAATTTGACTATTCCTTTTTCTATAAAATTGTATTTTCCAACATTTTTTTCGCCAAACTCTTTTAACTCCGGAACTAACTCGATAGCGATAACTTTTCCCTTCGGGAGTTCAGCCCTCGCCGAAAGCGAGGCTGCCTCCTTGGATCTAGGACTGGAGTTTCCGCTTCGCGGAGAACTCTCGCGTCCCGACACAATTTCTCCCAATAAAGCGCTTGTCCAGCCAGAACCAGAACCAATGTCTAAAACCTTTTCTCCAGCTTGAGGAGAAAGCTCCTCAAGCATAAAAGCTACTACCAAAGGTTGAGAAATTGTTTGGCCATAACCTATGGGTAGAGCCTCATTTAATTCAGCCAGATTTTTTATCTCTTCTGGCCCGCCAAAATTTTGCCCTGCAAAACTTAGGCGGGCTGGCATAAAATCTACTCTTTTTATTTTTTGGAAAGCCTCAATTATTCTTGGAGTTTTTAGCCAGCCCTCTTTAATTAAAGAATCAATTAATAGCATCGCTTTTATTATAATACACTTTCCATTGGTTCTAAAGATAACCCAATCTAATCTTTCCATTTTGACCTCCTTTCAAAGAACTATCTCTATTTTAACAAAAAAACAAAAAGGGGGGAAACTATTTCCTGCCCCCTTTAATTCTCTTTGGAATTTCTTCTCTCGGTTCAAAAGGAACATATTCTCTAATTGTTCTAACTATGTTTCCAAATTTATCCATAAAAACTTCACAGATCCACATTCCAAGCCAAGAAATATGCCCACCCGATTTTAAATAGTCAGTAGTATCTTGCAAACAGGGAACCATAAGAGTAAAAATCCCCTTATAGTTCATAGCCGCAGCAACATGCAAATGACCTGATATAAGATTTTTCTCTCGAGAATACTTTTCAATATCTTTAACTATTTCTTCTACTAATATCTGGGGTCGGTAAGAAATGCCGCGAGGGATACCTCCTCGAGGATGTAAAAGTTGAAAACGGATTTTATTTATTTCGGAAACTCCAGTTATTCCACCTAAGTATCTAAGCTTTCTTCGATACCTATACCAAGCTAATTCACAGAAATCTCTAACAATGTCATAACCTGATTTCAAAAATGCAGTTTCATGACCAGCGCTTCCTCTAATGAAATCTGTCCAAATTTTAGATTTAGGCCAAATTTCCAAGCCGTGATCTCGCTGCTCATCAGCCAGATGGTATATCAACTCCCACTCTTGAAGAGGATAAGAAGCTCTTCCATCAAATACATCGCCGCAATGGAAAATTCTATCCACTCCTCTTTCTTCAGCTATCTGATAAACTTTTCCAAGAAGGTCTGGTCTTTCATTCCTGTGACCTAAATGAGTATCACCAAAGGCAGCAATCTTAGTTTTATTTTCGATATTAATCGATACTGGTTTAAATCTTTCTTTAAGTGGCTTCATTAATTTAAATCTTTTTTCAGTTTCTATCTCAATAATTTTATATCCCTTTTCTTGGAGCTGCTTTATTACTCCTAAGGCATGAGGAATGGATTTCTTTAGATTTTTGGAGAGCTCACCTCGAGACATCGGCTTTTCATTTAGAGAAATAATCAGCCTTCTTTGTTCATCATTTAACTCTGGAGATGACACAACATCATCTAAATAGCTGTCTTTTTTTTGATAACCGGTTAAGGACCTAACATCAAATATTGGTTCTCCTTTTAAATAACCTTTTTCATCAAATTCCAGAATAAGAATTAGATAACCCAATGCAAATGGAACTGCTCTTCTGCCTGACCGGGATAACTGGAAAGAGGTAGCGGTACATAAAGAAGAAAGAGCTATACCATAAAAATTATTTTCCCTTTCTTTCTTAAGCGGCAATTTTGGGGGAATTTCCACATCAACATTGATTCCTCCCAATAATAGAATATCTGGAGTATTCTCTTTTAGATAAATATATTCAGTGGCATCTTGATAGCGTTCCATGCTCACCTGTAAACCATGGCTTATGGTATAAAAAGAAGGGTCTCTCTCAATATGAGAAAGGATGAGAAAGGTATCTCTCCCAACTAAGAAACTGGCTCTATGATTTCCATAGCATTTGATATCTTCTCGTCTTTCAGCTAAAGCTTCTCCCATTGTTCTGGGTTTTTTCCAACTTAATTCTCTCCAACTGTTAATAAGATAGTGTTTAAAAGAACTCTTGGGAAAATGGCGAACTAAATATTCAAGTTGTTCTTCAAAAGTAGTGAGAAAATAATCTTCTCTCTCTCGGGGAGAGGGCTTTCCGGCACAGAAATTACCAGCTACCAAACTGAACCAAACCTCTGGCTCTTCTTTTTCTGCTTCTCTAAAAGCAGTTTCTACTAAATCTTCTTGCTGAGTTTTTAATCCCCATCCCCAATCGGAGGTAATTAAAATTTTTACAATTCTGGAAGTAACTTTTGGAAGTTTAATTACTTGTCTGGGAACAGCTTCTTTTCTTAAAAAAATTCGGCGGGCTTTTTTCTCTAATTCAACAATATAACCTGTTTTCTGGTAAATAGAATCCCTTACTTCATCTAAAAAATCAAAAACATCTTCTTTTGGAATATTAAACGTCTCGGAAACCTCGGTAATGGTTGAGGGTCCCTTTTGAAGTAACTCTAATAATCTATTTTCTTTTTCTGGCAAATTATTTCCTGAGTTTCTATCCTCAGTCATTTTTCACCTCCTATTTTCTACTCCAAATTGCTTCGCAATTTTGGAGACCACTTATTTAGTTTAAAAAGTGCTTTTATTCAAAATAGAACATTTTGGAAATTTAGTCAACCCCCAGATACAACAAAAAGTGGCAGTTTCCTACCACTTGTCTTTTTAGTAATTCATCAAGCTTCTAAGTCTTTGAGAATGGCTCTGGCAGCAATTATCCCTTCCATCGAAGACTGCACCAATCCCCGAGTGCGACCTCCGCCATCTCCGATTACCCGAAGCCCTGAGATCTCGGTTTCAAATCCTTTCTCCGGATCGGCAATAACTTGAACCGAATAAAACTTGAATTCCGGAAAATACAAAATAGTATGAGCCGAATTTATCCCGGGAGCTATTTCATCCATCGCCTGAAGCTTTTCCTTTATTAACTCCAGATATCTATGAGGTATGACCCTGGCCAAATCGCCTGGGACCGCTTCTTTCAGGGTGGGCTTAACCTTCCAATTGGGAACATCATCTAAATCAGAACGGTGTCCCCACCAAATATCCCCCAACTTCTGAACCAAAACTTTTCCCCCGGCTAATTGATTTGCCTGATGAGCAATGCTCCGGCCATACGCAATCGGGTCATTAAAAGGTTGGGTAAAGTATTCGGTAATCAAAATAGCAAAATTAGTGTTTTTAGAACGATTTTTTCTCAGGCTTCTCCTCCCCCCATAACTATGACCGTTAACTAAAGTTAACCCATAATGCTCTTCCATAACCACAAACCCATAGGGACAAACGCAAAAAGTTCGAACTCGATTCTTATATTTAGGGCTGTGATAATAAAACTTGAAATCATGAAATATATCAGTAATTTCTTTTAATACTTTAGCTTCCGTTTCCACCCTTACCCCAATATCTACTCCTCCTATTTTAAAAGGAATATTAAGTCTCTTAATCTCCTGCATAAACCATTCTTCCATTCCCGCTCTTCCCGGAGCCACCACTGCATTCTTAGTTATAAATTGGTGACCTTCTTCGGAATTAATGGATTGAGCCTCAACTAAAAACAAGTGATTTCCCAGGGGATTAATTTTTTTCACGGCGGTATTCACTAAAATCTCTACTCCCTTAGATTGTAAATGATTTCTGATGTTCTCGGCAACCAAATAAACATTTTCTGTTCCCAGGTGTCTAACCGGATATTCAACGATTTCCAAATTAACTCTTTCGGCTCGTCTTTTTAGCTCCTTGATAAATCCTTGGTGACGAGATGCAGTTGGATCAAATAAAGAAGAATTGCTTGCACCAAAATTCATATAAAGCGAATCTACATATTTCATTAACTCTTTAAAACGAGATTCCCCGATAAAATCCTGAAGTTGTCCTCCAACCTTATAAGTTAAAGAAAGTTTTCCGTCGCTAAAGGTGCCGGCCCCTCCCCATCCAGAGGTTAGAACTCTTCTATCCTCAGGTTTTAAGGGAGGCCTAACCGGCCCTCTTTCAAGCACAAGTGTTTTTAGCTCCGGTTTGCTTTTGGCCAATTCTAAGGCGGTAAACATTCCGGCCGGACCCGAACCAATTATAATCGCATCGTATTCCTTAACCATTCCTTCCTCCTTCACTAGTGTAAAGTTTAATTCAAGATTATATATCCATACCTTAGCGAATCAAGCCCCGTAGAACAGCGAAGCTGTCTACGGGATTAGTCCCGCACCGTGCTTCGCTCTGGTGCGGGAGTTCTGCGAGCAAAGCGAGCAGGTTCTTATTGAGTTATTAAAGAGCCAGTTTTAGTTTAGGACTTTATTTATTTTTGTCAATAAAAAAGCCTGGCTTTAGCCAAACTCCTACATCATAAAAGGATTAGATATGTGCTTTTCTAATTCAAGATTATATATTTATACATTAGCGAATCAAGAACCTGCGAGCGAAGCGAGCAGGTTCTTAAATGCGGAGCATTCAAGGTTCTGCCGAGCGTTAGCGAGGCAGGTTCTTATTTTTCTGAATAAAGCGAGGATTTTTTTATAATGATTTTATAAATGTTTTCAATGAAATCGCCGCCGGCATAACCGGCAATAAAACCTAAAGCCGGATTGAAAACGCCCTCTAAGGTTAGACCGGCTTCCTTTACGGCCATTGCGCATAATAATCCGATAATTCCCGAAAGAAAAGCCATGCCGAAAAAATAAGGCAAATTAAAACCAACATTCTTATATGAATACTGATGCTTAATAAAACCGACCAATCCCCTAACCACCCCTCCGCCGAATCCGGCAATTAATATATAAAAATACATAATTCAAGTTGTTTTTTTTGGTTATGAAGAACATTTGGTTATAATTTTATACCAATCTTGATAACAAAAAATTCCCTGAAAAATCAATCCCCCTAAAATTCCACAGGAAAAGTGAGCAAAAACCGCGGGAAAATTAAAGAGAGAAAGGAAAGCTAATGCTCCCGAACATGCTATCCAGTGATGAAGATGCAATCTATAATTACCAACATTAAAAATTATGGATTTTACTATTCCTGTCTGACCTTGTCGTTTTCCGGAAAAAAACTTTCC
>PCWJ01000012.1:7567-11935 GCA_002787295.1 Candidatus Nealsonbacteria bacterium CG11_big_fil_rev_8_21_14_0_20_37_68 | reverse complement strand
CTAGGCGGTTTTTTGTTAGAATAAATATAATATGAGAAGACGATATTATTCAGAAGATGATTCCTTAGAACGAGCTATTTTTGGAATAGTGGCTTTATATTTTCTTTATTTGCTATTGGAATATTTTACAAATAGAGCTAATTTTTGGAAATGGCTTTTTTATGGACTTTTTATTATTGCAATTATTGTGTCAGGGGTATTGGGCTGGAGTAAGTGGAGAACTGATATTAAACGAAAGAGGGTACAGAAGATTTTAGAAAAAATTCGCAATGCTGGGCTAGAAGATTATATTGAAAATTTTATAAATAGATTTGGTTTTGAAGGCCGAAAAGGCAGGAGCTGGAATTTTAGAAACCATTTCTTTGATTGGGAACGGATTGATGATTTGGAACGATATTTGCTAGAAAAAAATATTAATCTTCGGACTGATGGAAGCCGTCGGGATATTTTTGCATTGCTTAAATATTATATCCAGCGAAAAGAAGAAGAATTAACTCGGGAGAGCATAAAGAAAGAACCTCAGAAATTCGCAAGTCTAACATGGTCTGAATTTGAAAAATTAATTTATCGCCTTTCTATAGCAATGGGCTACCAAACAGAATGGATTGGTAAATCGGGCGACCAAGGAGGAGATTTAATAGTTAATAGAGAAGGCAAAAGATTACTAATCCAAGCTAAATGTTATAGAGATCGGTCTACTGGCAATGAGGCAGTTCAGCAAGTTGTAGCTGCTATGAAAATTTATGATTGCAAGGAAGCTGTTGTTATTACAACGTCTTATTTCACTCGCGAAGCAATAGCATTAGCTAAAGCAAATAACATAGAGCTTATTCCAAAAGAAAGATTACAGAAAATGTTGCTAGATTATCTTGGAGAAAGCTGGAGTTAAAAAAAGCTAATGGATATCATCGGCAAACTAAAACCGCCCATCGCTGGACAGTTTTTGTTTCAAAAAAACTTGACATTCGGGAATGTCAAGTAAATGTCAACTTTTGATTCTTGCCAAAAGGCGAGATTTCAGAGGATTTTTGCCTTTTTTAACCCATTTTTGAATACAAAATAAGGGCGAGGGAGCGAGCGAAAGCGAACGACCGAGCCCCCAAAAGAGAGAATAAAATTGATAACAAAATAATATTAAGAATGTATATAGTCGGGGGTCAGGTTTTCAGTTTTTCAGGTCTCTTTTCTTGGATTTATGGATTAAATTTGGTAAGGTTAAAGAGAAAGTTTGAACTCGTTTAATGTTAGAGCCAATGTATTTCAGAAAATCGCCAATCAGGCGGTTTTTTGGTAGAATAGAAATATGAAAAGAAAGAAAATTATAGGCTTAAAAAGAAAGAAAGTTAGACTTTTTTCTTACAATCCAGTTTGGGAAAAATTATATAAAGGGGAGGAAAAACTACTTCGTTCTGTGATTGGAAAATATGTTTTAGATATTCAACACGTTGGAAGTACTTCTATTCCTGGAGCTAAAGCCAAACCTATAATTGACATAGCTGTCGGCGTAAAAAACTTAAAAAATGGAGAGAAATGTATTAAATCTTTAAAGCAACAAGGTTATGAATATAAACATAGTGCGGGGATAAAAGGGAGACACTTTTTTGCGAAAGGAAGTGAAAAGAATAGGACTCATTATATCCATATAGCGAAACTAAATGGGAGATTCTGGAAAAATTGCATACTTTTTAGAGATTATCTTCGGAAACATAAAAGAACTGTTAAAGAATACAATGAATTAAAAGAAAAATTAGCGAAAAAATACAAAGATGACCGTGACACATATACGGCCGAGAAGGATTCTTTTATTCGGGGGATAATAAAAAAGGCTGAAAAAGGTTAATTTACTTCACTAAAATGGCGAATTTTTGATAAGATATACTATTATGGCAAAGGCGAAAAAAATATTATATTGGATGGAAAACCAATATAGAAACGAACTTGAAATTTGTGTGCGAGCAGTGATTAGAAAAAGAGGGAAAATTTTAGTTTGTTGGCATAAATTAAAGAAGTACTACTTTTTTCCGGGCGGGCACCTAGATTTCGGAGAGACAGCTGAGTCGGCGCTTATACGCGAATTGAAAGAGGAATTAGATATCAGGATTAAAAAAGTATCCTTTATTGGCATAGTGGAAAATATCTATAGAGATAAAGACGATGAAGACAAGCATCATGAAATTAATCTTGTTTTTGACGTCATCGCTGAAAAAGTGAAGGATAAAAGTAAGGAAGACCATATTGAATTCATCTTTTTTGATAAGAAGGACTTTCAAAAAGAAAAAGTTTTACCTCTCAGTTTGCAAAGAAATATAATTAAATGGTTTAAAGATAAAAAAACATTTTGGGCAAGCCAAAAAGAAATATGAACTTAGGCCCATATCAAATAATGAACGAAAAAATAGCTTATAAAGGAAATAAGCTCTTTAAGCCTATTGGCGAGGTTAGGATGATTCGGCCTACAGCCTTAAATAAGCGGCATTTAACAATAAAAGGAAATTACGAAAAATGGGCGGCCTTAATCAAGATTTGGGACGCAGTATTTAGGGGGGTTAACGAATTTATGGAAAAGAGAAACGTTTTGTTATTTGATTTACCAATTACCACTAGGATGATTTCTTCGCCTGGGGCCTTAACTGGTACTATTTCTTCGGATGTTGATCCGTTCCAAATTAAATTTTTCAACGAAAAGACCTTTCTTACCCAATCTTCACAGCTTTATTTAGAATTTGCAATTACTAATCCAAAAGTAGATAAGGTATACTGCTGGGAAAAAAGCTTCAGAAAGGAAAGGGCAGATTTCAGGCACCTGCCAGAATTTACCCATATTGAATTCGAAAGCAATATTGGATTTAAGGAAAACCTGAAATTTCAGCAAAAATTTCTACAATTCTTAATTGGTTATCTACTTAAGAATTGCAACAAGGAACTAAATGTTTTCTTGATGCAGGGAGAGATAAAAGAACTCAAAAAGTTTATAAAATTTAAAAACTTCAAACAGGTAACTCTCCATGATGCCTTTAGGTTATTACGAGAAGGGACGCAAAAGAAAAAATATAATACAGTTACAATCAGAAATTTTGGAGCTTACGAAGAAATCTTGTTGACTGAAATCATAGGCGAGCCCGTCTTTGTGACTCATTTTATTGAGGATGAGGTCGCTTTTTATCATGCTTCAGATCCTCAAAATCTAAACCTGGTAATGAATGCCGATTTTCTTTTCCCTGGTTATGGAGAATTAATTGGTAGCGGTGAGAGAGTTCACACCAGAAAGGAAACACGTCAGAAGGCAAAACATTTTAAGCTTAATTTTAAAGACTATCAAGCGTATATCGAATCAAGAGATCCTAGAAACCCAAAAATCCATTCAGGCTGGGGCATGGGGATTGAGAGATTTATTCAAAGTATATTAAAACTACCTTTTATTTGGGAGACAAAAGCTTTCCCAAGGGTTGATAATCAAAATCGTCCGTAGATATGCCTAAATTAATTAAACCAAAACTATTAAGAAAAGGAGATACTATTGGGATTATTAGCCCTTCCGCACCATTGGCTGGGTTAGTGTCGCATCGAGTAAAAAATGGCGTGGAAATGATTAAAAAAATGGGCTTTAAGGTTGTCCTCGGTAAGAACGCTTTAAAAGTAAGTGAATATACTGCCGGCAGTGCGGAAGAACGCGCCCAAGACATTAATGATTTTTTCGGTGATAAGAAAATTAAAGCTATTTTTTCTTTTATTGGAGGCAGCCACTCAAATCAGATTTTGAAACATTTAGATTTTAATTTAATTAAAAGAAATCCCAAAATATTTTTAGGATATTCAGATATAACCGTTTTACACTTTGCTTTAAATACTCAGGCTAATTTGGTAAGTTTTTATGGTCCAGCAGTTCTAACCCAGTTTGCAGAGAACCCGGAAATAATTCCTTATACAAAGAAATATCTTGAAAAAACCATAATGAATGTTCAACCTCTGGGTAAGATCGTTCCTTCTTTAGCTTGGACAGATGAAAGTTTAGATTGGTTTAAAAAAGAAGACTTGAAGAGGCCCCGTCGCATGGAAAAAAACAAAGGCTGGGAATGGTTAAAAAAAGGCAAGGGGGAAGGAGTAATTCTGGGAGGGTGTATTAGTTCCATGATGCACCTAAGGGGGACAAAATATTGGCCAGATTTTAAAAACTCCATCTTATTTTGGGAAATTTCTGAGAGTGAAAGTGATTTTACTAAAGGAGAAAGTCCCGAAAATATTGATTCTTGTTTAACTGACTTAGAATCTTTAGGTTTATTTAAGCAAATAAAAGGAATGATCGTTGGCAGGCCTTTTGGTTATACGCCAAAACAAGTAAGCCTATTAAAAAAGATTATCTATAAAAGA
>PCWJ01000012.1:596-7552 GCA_002787295.1 Candidatus Nealsonbacteria bacterium CG11_big_fil_rev_8_21_14_0_20_37_68 | reverse complement strand
ATCGGCCACACTGATCCCATGATTACCATTCCTTTAGGAATAAAGGTTAAATTAGATTCTGCGAAAAACGTTTTCTATTTTAGCGAAAACGGAGTAAAAGAATAGACTCATGTTTAAAGATAAAAAAATAAAGGATTTTGATTGGGAAAAAGAATTTAACAGAAATTATTCTGTCGAGAGTTTCCAAGAAGTTAGATATTATTGGTGGAAAGATTGTTATAACCAAATTGGAAAATTCGTTTTACAAAATATTCCGTTAAATAATAATTCAGAAATATTAGAATGCGGTTGTGGGTCAGGTAATTCTTCTTTGCGACTAGCATCTTTAGTAAAAAAAATTACTCTGTTGGACAGTTCTGACAATGCTTTGAAATGCGCTAAGAAGTTAGCTGATTATTATAGAGTTAAGAATGCAGAGTTTATTAAGGGAGATGTTTTTCATATGTTTTTTGAAAATAATCGATTTGATTTTTGCTGGAATATAGGATTAATCGAACATTATAATTTTGAACAAGCTAAGGAAATTGTGAAGGAAATGCTGCGCGTTACCAAGTCAACAGGATGGATGTTGCTTGGGGTACCCAATTTTAAATCATTGGCAATAATTAAAGCAAAATTACTCTCTCACGGTCTTTTAAGGCCGCTAACATTTTGGATAAAAGGATATCGATTGGGAGAGGAGAAAAAATACAATCTTGATAGTTTAAAAAGATTAATTCGCATTGCTTCCGAGGAGAGCGGTATTAAAATCGAACAGACCTCTTTTGATTATGTTGGAAGCGTTTTGCCGGTTGAAACACCAGCATTCATTTTTAAGAAAATCGATAAGTTCTTTTCTCGTTTTTTTTCAAGATTTTCCTTCCTTATTTTAGTTGCAGTAAAAATCAATAAACCCTAAACAAGTTATGGTAAATTCTCATTATAAAGATGTAATTAAATATTTTAGCAAAAAAGCAGCAAAATATGATTTAGTTGATGAACAGCTATATTGGCGCTTATCTGATAAATTATTGGAAAAAATTATTCAGGTAAAACTGATTGAGCCGTTTTTAAAGAAAAAGGAATTAAAAGTGCTTGATGCTGGCGCAGGAACCGGTCGATGGTCGCTGATTTTGTACAATTTTTTAAAAAAGAGCTTCAAATTACATTTTGATTTGGTGGATATAACAAAAGAAATGCTCACTGAGGCCGAAAGAAAAATTAGAAAGAAAGGACTGACTAATACAATGGAAATTCACCTCGGTAACATTGAAGACTTATCTGATTACCCCAATGATTATTATAATATAGCCATTTCTTTTTATAATGTTTTGAGTTTTTCAGAAAACCCAGAGCGTGCCCTAAAGGAGGTTTTTAGAAAACTGAAAAAGGGAGGCTTATATGCAAGTATTGTGGCAAATAAATATCATTCTTACTTTTTTAGTATATTGAATAATCGTGTTAATGAACTAGCGGATATAAAAAGCGGGAAAACAAGATATACAAGCGAAATGCCTTTCATTCATTGTTTTACTCCAAATGAAATTAGGAAACTTTACCAGAAAAACGGATTTAAAAAAGTTGAGGTGATTGGCTTTCCAAATTTTGTTTACCCTAATATAGAAGACGCAAGAATAGAAGGACAAAGCAGACAAAGTAAAAACCTTTTAGAGAATAAAAAGAATTTTCAAAAGATCCTAGCGACTGAATTTCGAGAATGTTTTAACCAGGATGTAGTCGGGAGAGGCAACGTATTACTAATAATTGGCAAAAAATAAAAAAGGAGATGTCTTTATTATTGGACACCTCCTTTTGCTTGTCGACTGCGTTCTTTGTGCTTTTCAAGTTGATTCTTATAACCCTCCTCATCAACCTTCAAGCTTTTTTCTGCAGCGATTTCTTTTGTTAGCTCCAGAGGAAAACCGTAGGTTTCATAGAGCTTGAAAGCATCGGCCCCGCTAATAACTTCTTGAGACTTGGGGAAAACCTTTTCTAGTTCCTTGAGGCCTCGATTTAGCGTTTTGCCGAAAGTAGCGGTTTCTCTCCTGATAGCCATCTCAACGATACCCTGAGATCTGATCAGTTCAGGATAGTAAGGAGAGAAGAGCTCTACTACCACTTTAGTGGCCCGAATGAAAGACTCTGGGTCTTTTTCGGCAAGACGAGCGTGGAGAAGCGCTCTTCTTATGATTCGCCTTACAATGTACTCCCTTTTGGTGTTAGCCGGATAGATACCGTCAGCAATCATGAAGGTGGCGCAGCGTAGGTGATCGGTCATAATGCGGACTGATTTCGATTCTAGATTATCCTTTGGAGCAAAAACCTCTACTATGGGAGAGAGTAAGTCTGTTTCATAGATAGAGTCTACTCCTTGAAGGATTACTGCAAATCTATCGAGACCAGCACCAGCATCGACGCTTTTTAGGGGTAATTCCCTCAAGTTCCCATTTTCGTCAAGGTAGTACTCCATAAACACCCCGGCGTTCCATATCTCCAGGAAACGTTCGCAATTACAGCTGGGGTCGCAACTGTCTTTGCCGCAACCGTAATTTTTTCCACGGTCTATAAAGATTTCCGTACAAGGACCGCAGGGTCCGGTGTCTCCGGCAGGTCCCCAGAAGTTAAATTTGGCGCCAAGAGAAATAATTCTGTCCTTTGGTAAATATTTCTCCCAAGCTACCTTTGATTCTTCATCTGGGGGAACTGCTGGAAATTTTTTATCACCGCCGAATACGGTGGCGTACATTTGAGACAAATCGAAACCAAAACCGTTTTTGAGTAGATCCCAGGCAAAATCGACAGCTTCTTCCTTAAAATAGTCTCCGATTGACCAGTTGCCCATCATTTCAAAGAAGGTCAGATGGTGCCTGTCGCCCACGCTCTCAATGTCGTTCGTTCTCACGCATTTCTGAATGTTGCAGAGGCGTTGCTGGGGTGGCCGTTGTTCTCCGGTAAAATAGGATTTTAGGGGAGCCATTCCGGAATTGACGACCAATAGAGTGGGGTCGTTAATTGGCACCAAAGAGGCGCTTTCCAATATCAGGTGGCTATGCTCTGAAAAATAATCAAGAAACTTTTTCCGTATCTCTTTACTTGTTATGCTCATTTTTCACCTCCTTGTTCAAGAATTGGAATTAGAGTTTTGGGAAGTCCGTAAGTATCCAGAAGTACAGCAGGGGATATGTCGGGATTTTTCTTTAGGACTTTTTTCGCTCTCTCAATTCCTGTTAAGAAAACATTGGTCTCTTCGGCAAATAGTTCTGCTGTTTCTGTTGGTGATATTTTTTCTTCGCTACACTGGTTAAATTGACAGCAGAATTGTTCTACCAGCGGCTCAATTGGACAGATTTGCCCAATAACTATCCAGAATTTTTCTAATGTTCTCCTGATTAGTTTCCTGAAAACATAGCCCTGTCTTTTATTGGCGGGCTTTAAACCCTCATCGGTTAAAACACAGATACCCCTTAAATGGTCGGTCAGTAGCCGGACAACTGCACCGTCGGGATAACAACCCTTTTCCTTAAAGAAGGAAGTAACAAGCTCGGTAAGCGGTGAAATAGTATCTATTTGGTAATTGTTGCATCCTTGCAGAGTAGCAGCTAGTCTTTCAATACCTACTGCGAATTCAAAGCCAGGGTTTTTTGCGGGCACAATGCTACCATCAGACATTTCTTTGCCGTACACGTGGATGAGATTGGCCAATTCGATAAATTCGTCTGACCCCTTAACTATTTCTTTTATAGAGCTAACCTTTTTTGGAGAACGGGAGTAAACAACAGTTAAACCGCTTCCGACTGGGCCGAACCTTCCGAACTTCCACTCCTGCCAAAAGAGTTTTCTCTCTCCGAGGTTAAAAATATGGGTGGGCTCGACATTATTGGCTATCAAGCTTTTTCTAAAGTCTTGCTCTTTGGGCGTGGCAAAATACAGTTGATCTTGCTTAAAAGCCAGAAGGTTAAGCAGTTCTAGCAGGTAAGAGACAGCTTCCTGGTAGCTGATAGAAAAGGTTCCACTGCCAAACATTTCAAAAAAAGTGTGGTAGTAAGGATTGGTTCCTACCAGTTCAAGTTCGCTGGCTCCGCCCATTCTAAAGCATCTTTGGATGAAAGCGTAGTTTATTGGTTGCTCTTCATTGAGGAAATAGTGTTTAAAGGGAGTGATGGTTGCATTGATGAACATGACTGTCGGGTCGCTAGAAATTAGGGGGAAAGAGCTGAAAACTCTGTACTCTTTGTTTTGGTGGTGGTTTAGAAGTGCTAGCCTTATCTGTTTTACTAACATTGTATCATTCAATGATCGTTTCACGGGTCGATACCTCCTATTTCATTATTAAAGAACCGTCAATTGACGTTTTATAATACTTTATTTTATAGTACTTGTCAAATCAGATCTTCGTACGGCTAAATACCGCAAAATAGTGGGTAGCAGGATGGGATAGACTATGGAGTAGTCAAAACCGGTATCTTAAAATACTCCTTTGTCCTCATAAAATAGGTTCTAATAGCGTTCAAGCCCCGCAGCATTCTACTATATTCTGATTTTTCTTTAGGATGGAGCTATTCTGAAAGTAGATATGAAATTAAGATTTTAGAAATGGCTTGACAGAATATTAATCTTAATATATACTATTAGCGTAACTGAATCTCATAGTTTTTTAGTTTTAAGAGAATATTCTCATAAAAATTAAAGCTTTAGAGCTTTATTTAAGAATCTACGAGACCAACCGGTCTTTTTTTATTTGTAAAGACCGGATGTTATAAAAATTATGCACACAAGAAGTTTTAACAATAGAGGACCGAAAAAATACCTCTTTCAGTCCCACTACAAAAATGCGGGCTCTTTACGTTTATGCCGCAGGAGACCAATAGGCCGGACCGGGGAAAGAATAGACCCCGCAAAGTTTATCAACAAAGCGGTTATGGCTGAAGGAAATGAAAATTTCATGACTGAACATAAATTTCAGGATTTTAAAATTGATCAACGATTAATAAGGGCTATTGCAAATAAGGGTTACAAAATACCCACGCCAATTCAAGACCAAATTATTCCGCATATTATTGAGGGTTTTGATGTTGTGGGCATTGCCGATACCGGCACAGGGAAGACAGCCGCTTTTCTTTTGCCCCTCATCAATAAAATCCTGCTTAATCCGAAGGAGCAAGTCTTAATTGTAGCTCCCACTCACGAGTTGGCTATTCAAACAGACCAGGAATTCAAATTTTTCTCCAGGGGCATGAGAATGTTTTCCGTTTGCTGCGTGGGAGGGGCGAGTATAGGCAGACAGATTTCAGAGCTTCGCTATAATTACAACTTAATTATCGGCACGCCCGGAAGATTAAAAGATTTAATAGAAAGAAAAATGATTAATTTGTCCAGGTTCAGCACCGTCGTGTTGGACGAAGCCGACAGAATGCTTGATATGGGCTTTATCAATGACACGCGCTTTATAATGAATGGGGTGCCAAAAGGGCGCCAGGTGCTTTTTTTCGCGGCAACTTTTCCATACGAGGTGGAAAGAATTATTAAAGAGTTTCTTAGAAATCCGGTAAGGGTTTCGGTGAAGACGAGGGACACTTCAAAAAATGTTGAACAGAACATTGTTAGGATTGAACAAGGTAAAACAAAATTAGACGTTTTAAATAATCTTTTAAATCAAAGAGAATTTAATAAAGTGCTTATTTTCGGACGGACCAAATACGGAGTAGAAAAACTCTCAAAAATGCTTATCCATAAAGGCTTTAAGGCCGAATCAATACATGGAAATAAAAATCATTCTCAGCGCCAACGAGCGCTAGGTATGTTTAAGGATAACCGCATCCAAGTTTTAGTGGCAACCGACGTTGCGGCTAGAGGGTTAGATATTGCCGACGTGAGTCATGTTATTAACTACGACATACCGGCAACTTACGATGACTATATCCACCGCATTGGGCGTACCGGCCGATGGAATAAACGAGGGACGGCGTTGACATTTATTGATTAAGCGCTACAAATAGAATAATTAAAATTAACTTAAAGTTATAAATAGGAACTAAGACAGATTTAGTTTAAAATCGCCAAGAGGGCGATTTTTTGATATTATGATATTGTGCCCTTAGATTTAACAAAGTTAAATAAAGAACAAAGGGTAGCTGTGGTTCATGGTAAAGGACCGCTTTTAATTGTGGCAGGGGCTGGAACCGGTAAGACGACGGTTATTACCCAGAGAATAGTTTATTTGATAGAAAAAGGGGAGACTAAACCAGAAGAAATACTGGCCGTAACTTTTACCGAAAAGGCGGCCGCGGAAATGGAAGAAAGGGTTGATGTTCTTTTGCCCTACGGCTATGTGGATTTGTGGATTTCTACTTTCCATTCTTTCTGCGAAAGGATTTTGCGCGATTATGCCTTAGATATCGGCTTGCCGGCAGATTTTAAGATTTTAGACAACACGGCCGGCTGGCTTTTGGTTTATCGTAATTTGGATAAATTCGATCTTAATTATTACAAACCCTTGGGAAATCCGACGAAATTTATCCAAGCCTTAATTTCTCATTTTTCCCATTGTAAAGACCAGGGAATTTATCCTGAAGATTATTTAGAATACGCCGAAAAGCTAAAAACCAGGGACGATATGCCAGAAGATGATGAAACGGAGAGGATAAAAGAAGTGGCTGGAGCTTTCCATACTTATCAGCGCTTGCTTTTAGAGAACAGTTCTTTGGATTTTGGCGATTTGATAAATTATTGTTTGAAACTGTTTCAGAAGAGGCAACTGATTTTGAAAAAATACAGGGAAAAATTCAAATACATTTTAGTCGATGAATTTCAGGATACAAACTGGGCGCAATACGAGCTTATAAAAATTCTGGCTGAATCAAAAAACAATCTGACTGTCTGCGCTGACGATGATCAGGCGATCTATCGCTGGAGAGGGGCGTCTTTCTCAAATATTATCCAATTTAAAAAAGATTTCCCGAAAGCCAAACAAATTTCTT
>PCWJ01000012.1:0-584 GCA_002787295.1 Candidatus Nealsonbacteria bacterium CG11_big_fil_rev_8_21_14_0_20_37_68 | reverse complement strand
TTGCCAGAATATTCTGGATTTGGCTTACAAATTCATAAAAGCCAATGATCCTGACCGCCTTGAATACGTAAACAAGATAAGCAAAAAATTGTTTGCAAAAGAAAAGGGAAGGGGAATAATAGAACATATTTCAGCGAAAAGCTTAGAAGAAGAAGTTAATAAAACCATAAAGAAGATACTGGAGATTCTTAAAAAAGACAAGGATGCCGATTATAACGATTTTGCGATTTTGGTCAGGGCAAATGACGCGGCAAATCCTTTTATTAAAGCTTTGGAGCGTACGGGCTTGCCTTACCAATTTTTGGCTTCAAAAGGACTTTATTCAAAGCCCGTTGTCTTGGATGTAATTTCATATTTTAAGCTCTTGGATAATTACCATGAAAGCCCGGCAGTCTACAGGATTTTGAATATGCCGTTTTTGGAAATCCCGCCTCAGGACATAATGAAGCTTACCCAATACAGCTACAAAAGAACAAAGTCGCTTTATGAGTCAATGGAAGAGCTTCCTTTAATTCCGGGAATTTCTTCAAAAACGCAGGAAAAAATCGTTTCTGTTTTGAGTTTAATTAAAAATCACACCATTT
>PCWJ01000034.1 GCA_002787295.1 Candidatus Nealsonbacteria bacterium CG11_big_fil_rev_8_21_14_0_20_37_68 | reverse complement strand
TATTATTATCCGAAATCTAATCTTAAAGATTTTTTTAGGCACAATTTTTCAGATGGAATTTGGTCAACTTACCCCCTGAAATTCGAAGTTAGAATTTTTTCCTGGCGGCATTTAGTTCCTTTATTTTTTGTATCCAGCTTAATTTTAAGTTTATTTTTTTCATTCTTTTTTTGGCAAGCAAGGTTATTTTTTGATTTAATTTTCGGCAGCTACGTTTTTTTAAGTTTATTTTTTTCAGTAAAAATTTCTTTTAAAAAGGGATTTCAATATTTGTTTTTGATGCCAATTGTTTTTGCCACTCGTCACTTTGGCTATGGATTAGGATCAATCTGGGGAATAGTTAAGCTTCTTAGGGGTTAGCTTCTTAGGGATTAGGAATATGGAAAAAATTATTCATACTTATAAAGATCTTATCGTGTGGCAAAAAGCCATGGATTTAGTGGTAAACGTTTATATTCTTACTGAAAAATTTCCCCGAGAAGAACTATACGGGTTAATTTCTCAAATGCGGAGATCTGCAGTATCGATTCCTTCTAATATTACTGAAGGAAGATTGCGGGGACATCGCAAAGAATATCGTCAGTTTCTTAGAAATGCCCATGGATCTGGTGGAGAATTAGAGACCCAAATAGAAATATCTAAAAGATTGCCCAAGATGAAAGATTTAGATTTCCAAAGGGTTGATAATTTATTAGAAGAAGTTATGAAGATGCTAAACAAAATCATTTCCAACCTAAAACCTAATTCCTAATAAGCTAAAAAGCTAATAATCTAATCATGGAAGAAAGAAAACAAAGAGAAATTGAATACTATGACAAATATGCAAAAGAATGGCTGAAAAGTCCCCTGGCAAAGAAATGGGAAGGAGATTTTGAAGGGTTTAATCCCGAGCTTTTAACAAGTTTTCAATTTTGTTATCGGTGGTTAGAGAAAAATTGCCGAAATAAACAGGTATTAGATTACGGTTGCGGAAACGGAATCCATTCTGTTTTTTTGGCAAAAAGCGGAGCAAAAGTAGTTGGAATTGATTTATCGGAACCCTCGCTTCAAATTGCCAGAGAGAGAGCCGAAAGGGAGGGACTGACAGGCAAGACCGAATTTTTAAAAATGGATTGTGAAAAAATGGAATTTCCGAATGATTTCTTTGATATTGTTTTTGATGGCGGAACTTTTTCTTCTCTGGATTTTAAAAAAGCTTTTCCGGAATTGGCAAGGATTTTAAAACCAGCAGGCTTCCTTATCGGGATTGAAACTTTGGGCCACAATCCTTTAACTAATTTAAAGAGAAAGATAAACAAAATTAGGGGCAAAAGAACAGGGTGGGCAGCAACTCATATTTTCAAAATGAATGACCTAAGTGAGGCAAAGAATTATTTTTCCGCCATTGAGACTAATTTTTTTCATTTAACCTCTTTGGTAATTTTTCCCTTCTTGGGGTTACCGGGAACTAAATTTTTATTGAAAATTCTTGAAGAAATAGATAGGGGATTGTTTAAAATACCATTTTTTAAAAAATATGCCTTTAAGGTAGTATTTATTTTTTCTCAACCTAAAATCTAATATTAAATGTTAAGGGGTTGAATATGGCAAAAAGATTATTTGATATCGTATTTTCTTTTTTAGGATTGGTGATAGTTTTGCCCTTACTAGGGGGGATTGCTTTTTTAATAAAATTAGATTCAGGGGGCCCCGTTTTTTATCGAGGAATGAGGGTAGGAAAAGGGGGCAGAGAGTTTAGAATCTTTAAATTTAGAACAATGGTTAAAGACGCTGAAAAAATGGGAGGGCCCTCTTCTTCGGCTGATGACCCCCGGTTAACTAAGTTTGGTAAATTTTTGCGGAAACATAATTTAGATGAGTTGCCTCAATTAATTGATGTTTTGCGTGGTAAAATGAGTTTTGTGGGGCCGAGGCCAGAAGTTCCCCAAGAGGTTGAAACCTATGACCCGGAAGTCAAAAAAATAATTTTGAGCGTTAGACCGGGGATGACAGACCTGGCAACCCTGGAGAATATTCATGAAGGAGAAATTCTTAGGGGTAGCCAAGATCCCCACCGGGCTTATCGAGAAATTATCAAACCTAAAAAACTCAAATTGGCCGCAGAATATGTTAAAAAAAGGTCTTTTTGGCTGGATATTAAAATAATCTTGAAAACTTTAAAATCTGCCCTTTGATTTCTTATTTTTGAATGGTTTTTGCTCGGAAATGTGACTTTCAGTACACGCTCACTCGCCCAGCGTGCTCGCTCGCTCGGTCCTCGGCTCGCTCTCTTGCTCGCTTTGCTCGCTCGAACCGTGCCCGCTCGCCTGCGGATGGTCCCGAAAGCCACATTTCCTCGTATCAACTTTATTCCTATGATGAATTATAAGCAAATTTCAAAAGAAATCAGGAAAAAAATATTAAAGATGATGTTTGAAGCCCAGGGAGCCCACATCGGTTCTTGTTTGAGCTGCGTTGAGATTTTAACCGTGCTTTACTTTAAAGTTTTGAAAATAAACCCAAAAAAGCCCTTAGCCGAAAATCGGGACAGGTTTATTTTATCAAAAGGTCATGCGGCAGCCGCTCTTTACGCCGCTTTAGCCCAAAGAGGATTTTTCCCGGAGAAAATCTTAGGTTCTTATTGTAAAGACGGCGGGAAATTACCGGGTCATTCCACCAGGGGATGCGCGCCGGGGGTTGAGGTTTCTACGGGTTCCCTTGGTCACGGTTTGCCAATGGGAGCAGGAATGGCCATAGCTGCTAAAAACGATAATAAAAAATATCGAATCTTTGTTTTAATGTCAGATGGCGAATGCGAAGAAGGCTCCAATTGGGAAGCAGCTCTTTTTGCCAGTCACCATAAATTAGATAATTTAGCGGCAATCATTGATTACAATAAACTTCAGGCGCTTGGCAGAACCAACAAAGTTTTGAATTTAGAACCTCTGGCTAAAAAATGGGAAGCTTTTGGCTGGCAGGTTAAAGAAATAGATGGACATAATTTTTCTCAGATAGAAAAAGTTTTTTCAAAAATTCCTTTCAAAAAGAATAAACCAAGTTTGG
>PCWJ01000043.1 GCA_002787295.1 Candidatus Nealsonbacteria bacterium CG11_big_fil_rev_8_21_14_0_20_37_68 | reverse complement strand
CCCCGGTAGTAGAGCCGCCTTTTGCGGCTCACTACGGGGCAAGAATTTAGCCCGAAGTTGACTTTCTTTTTAATATGACATACAATAAAAATGTATGGTAAAACAATTTACCGCCATCTATAAAAAAAGCGGCAGGTGGTATTTAGGTTGGGTAGAAGAAATACCCGGCGTTAACGCTCAAGGAAAAAGTCTCCGGGAGGTGAAAGAAAACCTCAAAGAGGCCCTTTCGCTAATTTTAGAAACTAACCGAATCATTAATAAGAAAGAATTTCCTAAGGGGAAAGTAATTCGGGAGCCCCTTTCAGTTTCTTTAAAATGAAAAGAAACGATTTAATTAGACATCTTCGCAAAAACGGTTGTATCTTTATTAGAGAAGGCGCGAGGCACAGCGTCTTTTTTAATTCGTTGATGAAGAAAACTTCCACTGTCCCGCGGCATATTGAAATTGATAACTTTTTAGCCAAAAAAATTTGCCGTGATCTTGGCATACCACCACTTAAAAAATAATCAACCCCGGTAGTAGAGCAAAGCTCACCACAGGACAGGTAAAATTATGGATTTACAAGAATTCATGCTCAAAAACTTAGAAATAGATAAACAAAAATATGGTAGAATTTTTAGTTTCGTAGATTTTGGGAACGTTAACTATTGGTACGAAAAAGATGAAAGAGATTGGGATGATAATCCGTTAGCTAAAGGGCAAAAATTGGTAGTTGATATAGAAAAATTAGCCCAATTCCTCAATCTTTTTTCCGAACAAAAACGCTTTTATTATGGTTGGCATAAACGAATAAAACGATCTTGGCATATTCTTATTCGGGCCAAGAAAAATGGCTTTATAAAAATTACCAAACCCATCCAATTCATTAAACATTATTTAAATATAGAAGAATTAGAAAACGTCAAAAGCAGATTTATAAAAGAAGATTATTCCGGAAAATTTATTGAAATTCCAAAGAGCAATTTTGACGTAGAAATTAGCATAGATTCGATACGACTTTTGAACAATTACGATACATTTTGTTTATTATCTAGCGACAGTGATTTTGCTCGTCTGGTTGAATTTTTGAAGAAAAGGGGCAAAAAGGTAATTATTATTGCTTCGGGTCAGGTTTTTTATACTCTTAAAAATGCAGCCAATTTGTATATAAATGCTCAAAAAATAAAAAGAATTATTGCAATTATAAAAGAAACCTCGCCCCGTTAAGGGCGAGGTTTGGATATCGGATCCGTCTCAGACGGACAAGGTAATCTTTCGATTACACCTTAATGTTATCAAACCATAAAGGCTTGTCAAGGGTTATTAAGGGTTATAAACTAATCAAAATTTAGGCCGAAGTTTATGAAAGAATTAACATTAAGAGAAATTCAAAAGCGAATTTGGGATAACAAGGTAAAGAAAGGGTTTAATACTACTGATATCAGTAAGGAATTTTTATATTTAACCGAAGAATTGGGCGAAGCAGTCAGAGCTTATCGTAAAGACAGCAAAGATGATTTAGCTGAAGAAATCGTTGATTTAATAATTTATTCTTTGGGCTTGCTTGAAATGCTGGACAAGGATGGGTACGAGGAAATTATGAAAAAAATCGAGAAAAACGAAAAGCGGGAATATCAAGGAGAGAATGGCGCTTTCAGACAGCTTCGGGAAGACCAAAAATAATC
>PCWJ01000014.1:656-11043 GCA_002787295.1 Candidatus Nealsonbacteria bacterium CG11_big_fil_rev_8_21_14_0_20_37_68 | reverse complement strand
GTTCTTCTTTGGTCATTTTTGGCATTTGAATCACCTGCAAAAATGCCTTTTGTTCCGGCAGGGAAGCCACCGCATATTTTGTTCTTAATTTTTCTCCTTTAACCTTTGCCAGGGCTTCTTTGATTATCTTTATCAGGGCTTGTTTATCTCTAATTTCTCCACCCTTAACAATCCTGGGGGCAATTTCAAATTCTCCCCAAGAAGCCAAATCAAAAAAAGGGGCCCGCGATTTTTTAAGCTTCGCAATTTTCAAAGATGAATCGGAGATATCCAATCCAAATACTTCTGGTTTTATTGAAAAAAACTCCATACTCTTATTTTAATTATATCAATTTAATTAGGAATTAGAAATTGAAAATTGAATTTTTTCTGACAGAAAAAATTCAGAAAGGGGTCGGGGAAACTGGGTGTTTCCCCGTGTAGGAAGACAGGCTTTCGCACGCAGCGAAAACGTTAGAAACCGAGGGTGTCTAAGGAGCGGTGTTAGTCGAGCTCAATCGGGGTCCCCGAAATTCGCGAAGCGAATTTGGGGTGATACAAGCGAGACGTGCCGCGACTTAGTATACCTCCTCCCAGTGATCAATTTGGATAACCGGCGAATTGGGATTTAATTCGGGATCTAAAACTTGCTGAAAGTATTCTGGTTTATAAGTAATATTGGCAGTAAAATTACTGCCGGAAATCTTTATATTGCTGGCAATAACCGTGCCGACAGGTGTAAATTCAACTCCGGAACCGCTAATTCCTAGTTCTCTGGATACGTAAGTTAAACCGTCAATGGTCAAATTGGCATTAGGGCTGCTAATTTTTAAATTTCCATTAATCAGTAATCCTCCGCCATAATCAGGATTATAATTAACGGTAAGATTTATACCGGAACCGGACAGCTCTAAAGAACCGTCAATTACCAAAAGACCATGGACCTCTAAACTATATGCGGATTTATTTAATTTAGTTCCCTCGGTGACATAAATAATGCCGTTTAAAACGGTACCGCTGGCTAAATTTTCAAATTGGCTGCCAGTATAAGTAGTTATTGCTCTGTCAGCCCAGCCATCGAAATCAATCGGCGGCATATCAATCGTTGAGGTTGGAGCATCTTGATAGCTGTTGTTTAAAATTATTTGAGAATCGGAACCGCTAATTTCTATTTCGTTGCCGGCAGTTAAAGCTCCGTTATTAACTGTTAAAGTGCCGCCCGACCCGCTAATTTTAACGTCGTTGTTGGCATGAAAACGGCTGCCGTTAACTGTTATACTGGCATTGGAACCGCTTATCTCAATATTGCCATCTTCTTCCTTTCCCTTGATGCTGGAAAACATAGCAAAATCCCAATCAGAACCAGAACCTTCTGCTTTTGTTATGTAGACCCTAACCACTCTTTGAGACTTTCCGTCTGCTATCTGGTAAGTTGAAGTGGCAATCATATTAGCTTCGGCCGGAGCAGAACTGATAAAACTTACGAAATAACTTGCTTTATTGTCACCGAAAACATTGGTTTTGGTAATATCGTCGTCGGGAGACAAAGTGCTGTTTAAAAAATTATTTTTAGTATCTTCGTTATTTTTTAATTTCCAGATTGCCTCTGAAATCCCGGCTTCGGCAAGATAATAAGTTTTGGTACCAATTTTGTCACTCGTTGAAATTTTAGACTCAATCAAAGTAAAAGATAAAAAGTAAGTTCCCAAAAGTAAAAGTATTCCCAGGGCCAAAAAAGCAATAAGAGAAATAATGCCGCTTTGGTTTAATCTCATTTTGTTAATCATTAACTTTAAATGCGAAGCATTCAAGGTTCTGCCGAGCGAAGCGAGGCAGGTTCTTAATTCAAGACTATATGATTATACCTTAGCGAATCAAGAGCCTGCGAGCGAAGCGAGCAGGCTCTTATAGGTTTCTTCCAAAAATTTTGGTGTTTAAATCTATCTTTTTATCATTTTTTTCTAAGGTTAAAAAAATATTAATCACCGGACTTCCCCAAAATTTTAGATCCAAGACATACTCCCCTATTGTCTCTGGGCCCTCGGTAGTCGTAGCAACTAAATCTTCCTCTGAGGAGGTGGCATTCCAGGGTAAAAATTCATCGGGATTTGACGCAAAATAGTATCTTTTTACTTCTCTCTTAGCTTCCTTATCTTGTTTGAAATAACGAATATAATGATAGGGTTCGGGCCCGTGGCCATCTTCAAACTCACAAGAATCTGTAGCTTGAGGGGGAATTTCCGAATCTAAGGCATCGGGAAGTTCGGTTACTAATTCTTTGGCTTGACGGATTTCTCTGGTCATTCTTTCTAATATCACCCTGCCATTTTGGTTAACTTCCGCCAGATCTTGGCCTTTTTGATATGCCTGCTGAGTCATTAAATGCAAAGAAGAAATTGCGATTACCACGATGATAAAAATAGCTAAAACTACTAAGAGCTCGCAAAGACTAAAACCTTTTTGATTTTGGAATTCCATTTATCTTTTAGTAATTAAAGTTTTGAGAGTAATGCTTTTTTCCGAAAAACCAGGCCCTGATTTCCAAAAAACTTTCACATCTATTTCTTTTATCCCCAAATCAATTTGGCTGGTAGTAGAGTTAACGGGATCATAATAATTCACCCAGGTTTCTCTTTTGTAAAATTCGAAATTAGGAATTTCGCCGTAGCCCTCACAAAAAGTAACAATTTCTTCATAGGACTTTGCAATGATTTCCTCAATTTTAGCTTGAGCGAGCCTGGAAGCCACGGTTTCCATCTTTGCCAAATTTTGGATTTGAATTCCAACAGGAAACATTGCCAAAACTCCTACTATTCCTACTACCAAAATAAAAATGGCCAAAATAGTTTCAATTAAAGTAAACCCCCCCTTCATGTTTAATTTATTTAATAATTTTAACAAAACCAGCCGGACCAACTTCAAGAGTGGTGGTTTGGTTTTTGCTATTAATCAAAACAATGCTACCCCTCTCTTTTACCGCTCCGTAGGGATTAAATATAACTTGATTTGAGGTAAAATTTATTTGACTAAAACTTACCCCCTCGGGAAGCTCTTTTTTGCTAAGAAATTCGGCAACATCTTGACCTTGGACATATTTAACTAATTGATATTGATGGGGGAAGGTATCGGTAGAAAAAATAATCCCGTAATTAATTTGTTCTGTTACTGCCAACTGTTCTGCCAAACGAAAATCGCTAGCCAACTCTCGCACCTCTCCTGATAAACGAAGACCGGGTTGAAAATTTTTAAATACCGGAAATCCTATTCCGACCAGAATTGCCATAATTCCTACAATTATTAAAAATTCGGCTAGGGTGAATCCTCTCATATCTTTTGCCTCGCAAAATTTTACAATTACTCAATTAACGAATTGATTTGACACAGGTTGACTTAACCCCATTAGCGAGAACAGTTCTCGCTAGATTAAAGTTAGAATTGCGAATTAACGGATTTTATAAACTCGCAAATCCGCAAACTTATTAATTATCTAATTCCTTATTAACTTATTACATTGCTCCCGTCATTTGATAGATGGGTTGAATGATTGATACCGCCAAAAAGCCTACCGCTCCTCCAACTAAAAGAATAATAATTGGCTCGATTACCGAAGCCAAATTTTGAGTAGTTTTAGTTACTTCTTCTTCTAAAAAGTCGGCGGTTTTCTTTAAAATATTGGAGGTCTGGCCGGTTTGCTCTCCCACTCCGATCATCTGCAAAACCATTGGGCTATAAAGATTGGCAAAAAATTCCAGGCTCTCGGAAAGATTTTTGCCAGCTTTTACTTTTTGGCCGGCCTCAATTATAGATTTTTTAAAATAGAAATTGCCCAAAGCGTCGGAAATAATATTCAAAGATTGTAAAATTGGTAAACCGGCGTCCATTAAAGTAGCCAGGGTCCTAATTGCATAAGCCGAATTGCTTTTTTTTATTAGGGGAGCAAAAATGGGAAGCTGCAAAAAGAGGTAATCAATGATTTTGTTGCCAATTTTAGTTTTCAGCAAAATTCCTATCAAAAAAACCAGGCAAAAAATTATTAAAATTACCAAGTACCACCTTTCGGCCAAAAATAAAGAAGCGCCCATTATTAATTTGGTGGTAAAAGGAAGCTCGATATTCATTTGAATAAAGGTTTCCGCTAACTTGGGAATAACCACCAATAACATTAAAATCAAAATCCCAATCATTGCCAAAATAATTACCGCTGGATACATTAAGGCTCCCCTGATATTTGACCTTAAAGCGTATTCTTTTTCAAGATGAGCAGTTATTTCTCCCAAAGATTTCTCTAAGGTTCCGGACTCTTCCCCAACCTTAACTAAATGGTAATAAAAATCAGAAAAAACATTGGAATATTGATGAATTCCGGCAGAAAAACTTTTTCCCCCGATAATGCCCTCCCGAACACCCAATAAAACATTCTTCAGTCTTTTATTTTGAGATTGAGAAGCTAAGGTATTAAGAGCCCTGGCTAAACCCAATCCGGCTGAAACCATTACCTGAAGATTTCTGGTAAACATTATCTTTTCTTTTAAACTTACTCCTCCTAAAAAAGGAAAAGAAATTTCCTTTTTAAATTTAGATTTTTTTAAGGGACCCGCTTTAATTAAAATAAAACCCTCTTGACGAAGAATTTTGGCTAATTCTTTTTCATTCTCCGCTTCCCTGACGGCTTCTGTGGTTTCTCCTTTTAATGACTTGGCAGTGTAAGAAAATGTTGGCATTTTTTAAGATTTAAGATTTAAAATGAAAGTAATCTAATGTCTAATATCTATTCGATAATAACGCGTAGCACTTCCTCAATTGAGGTTATTCCCTGGGCTGCCTTTACGAATCCGTCCTCTACCATAGTTCTCATTCCCTCCTTTTGGGCTTGTTTTTGAATTTGATCTGAAGTGGCTTCTTTGACGATCAACTCCTTAATGGTTTCAGTAACCGGCAGAGCTTCAAAAATTCCAATCCGACCTTTGTATCCATCAGGACAAGCTTTCGAGGGTTTTGGTCGATAAAAATCAATGTCCCTTATATCCTGATTTGGTTTTAACATTTTCTCTTCTCTTAAAACATTTAAAATTTGTTCAATATCACAGTATTTTTTTAATTCGCTAATCAGGTTTGGGGTCAACCTATAATTTTCTTTTCCCTCGTAAAGCCTTCTTACCAATCTTTGGGCTATTATTAAATTTAAAGTAGAAGAAATTAAAAATGGTTCCGCCTTCATATCAATTAATCTAGGGATAGCTCCGGCCGCCGAGGTGGTATGTAAAGTAGATAAAACTAAGTGACCGGTCAGGGCAGCATTAATGGCGAGACCTGCCGTTTCATTATCTCTAACTTCTCCTACCATAATAATGTTCGGGTCTTGTCTAACCAGTGCTCGGAGACCGGAAGCAAAAGTTAAACCAATTGCGGGTTTAACCTGAGTTTGATTAACCCTGGGTATTTGATATTCAATTGGGTCTTCAACGGTAGAAATATTAACCTCGGGAGTATTCAAAATCTCAAGCATTGAATAAAGGGTGGTAGTCTTGCCGCAGCCGGTGGGACCGGTCACCAAAATCATTCCAGTGGGTTTTCTCAAATTAATTTGAACTCTCTCTAAACTCTCCTCTCTTAGACCCAAACTCTCTAAACTAAAAGCCCGACCCGACTCCGGTAAAAGCCGCATTGCAATTTTTTCTCCATTAAATACCGGTAAAACCGAAACTCGAACAGAATATTTATATTCCTCGTCTTCAAATTTAAATCTGCCATCCTGGGGAAGCCGGTGCTCATCTAATTTTAAATTACTGAGAACTTTTACTCGAGCGAGAATCCCGGACTCTAAACTTTTAGGAAGGGTCATTGCGTCATGCAAAATCCCATCAATTCGATAACGAACTATAATTTCTTTTTCGGCAGGTTCAATATGAATATCTGAAGCTCGATCTAAAATAGCGTGCTTAATCAAAGTATCCACAATTTTAATAATCGGCATTTCCTGAGCCACCTCCTTCAGCATCTTTGTCTCTTTAGCTCCTAAGATTCTTTTTTCTTTTTTAATTATTTTGCCAAACTCTGCTTTTAGAGTTTGACGATATTGTTTTAAAACATTTTTGATGCTTGGAGGATTAGTTAATCTCGGCACAATTCGCAAGCCCGGCTCTTTCTTTTTAATGAACTCAATAGTTTGTAAATCCTCCGGATCCAACATCGCTACTTCTAAATTATTTTCTTTTCTTCTGAAAGCAACAATGTTATGAGAACAGGCAATGGGTTCCGGAATAATTTTTAAAACTTCGGGGTCTATTTTTTCTTTTTCTAAATTTACAAAGGGAATTCCTAAAATATAAGCCTTTAGTCTAATTAACTCTTCTTCCTCAATTAACCTTTCCGAAACCAAAACTTCCCCTACCTCTCGGCCGGTTTTTTCCGCTTTTTTGAGGGCTTTCTCAAACTCTGATTCTTTGACTAAATTAGCATCAAGCAGAAAAGCTTTTAATTGTTGAGGCTCGACTCTCATAACTTTTGCTTCGCAAAATTTTATAATTACTCAATTAACGAATTGATTTGGCATAGGTTGACTTAACTCCATTAGCGAGAACAGTTCTCGCTAATGGTTGATTGTTTAATTCTTTATTATTGGAGGGCTTTTTTAATTTTCTCCACCACCTCCCTTAAGCTATAATTTGCTTTTACCAAATAATTCTTTGCCCCAAGATCGATAGCCCTCTGAACATCTTCCGATTCCTCCAAATTAGTTAAAACAATGACTGGAATATCTTTAGTTTCCGGGTCTGCTTTTATTTTTTTTAAAACCTCAAAACCATCTATTTTTGGTAAAATTAGGTCGAGTAAAATTAAATCTGGTTTTCCGCTTTTAGCCAGCTTTAATCCAACCTCTCCATCCAGGGCACCAATCATCTGATAACCCTCCTGTTTCAAAACATCCCCAAAGGTTTGCTGTAAAGCAGATTCATCCTCAATAAATAATATTTTTTTCACCCCGTTAGAAGTCTGTCTTTATATGACCCGAGTAGTCAATTTCAGACAGTTCCATTAAATTTTGTTGATAACCCCGTTTATCCAACACAGAAAAATTTTATTAAAATTTTTCTGCCAAGGACTTCTAACGGGGTTCATAATTTATCTTTTACTTTGTTGGTAAGGTGAACCAAAAGGTCGACCCTTCCCCGAGTCTTGATTTAAAACCCATTTTCCCTCCTGATTTTTCAATAATCGATTTGGAAATATAGAGCCCTAATCCCGAACCCAGGGTTTGTTGTTTTGAAGCTGTTTTACCTCTAAAAAATTTTTGAAAAATATATTTTTGGCAGTCCTTAGGAATCCCTACTCCGTTATCCTTTATCTCAAAATAAAGTTGATTTCCTCTTTGAGAAATTATAATTTCTACCTTCCCCTTTTCGACCGTTTTTCCCCTTCCTAGATAAATCTCACTGTGGGGTTGAGATCTTTGAGTATAACGAATGGCATTGTCTAATAAATTCTCAACCACTACCTTGATTTGTGAGGGATCCCCTAATGCCTTGGGTAAATTGGGGAGTACCTTCAATAAAACCTCTACATTGAAGGCTTCAGTTAGTGGCTTGAATTTTGAAATCAAGTCTTGGGTTACCTCATTTAAAGAAAAAGCCTCAACCTCAGGGGCAAGGGTGCCTGCTTCAATCCTGGAAACGGTTAGAAGTTTGGAAATTAATTCCTGCATTCGATCAATATTTTCTTCTAAAATTTTAAAATGTTTTTGTTGACTTGCTTTATCTTTATCTAATTTTCCGGAAGTTAAAAATTCGACCGACCATCTTATGTTAGAAAGAGGAGATCTTAATTGGTGGGAGACTATCCTAATAAATTCTGATTTCATTTGGTTGGCCTCCGCTACCCTTCCAAAACTCCGACTAACAACAACATTAATGATTAACAAAACTACCCCCAACCCAACTACAATTCTTGCTACCAATAAAGGATCATCAATTTTTTTGGTAAAAAATACATAGCCCGAAATAATCATTCCTATGGTTATTATTCCCATTATCAAAAAAAAGAATTGAGGACACTGCCATAAAGGAAGTTTATACTCTTGACACTGGCTAATAATATCTAATCGTTTCAGAATATTTTTCACCTTCATTACTTTATTATACACAAACTAAGCCCAAAAAAGAAGTATAACCGGGAAGCCATCCCGGTTAAGTTAGCGCAGAGTTGACCGAAGCTTAAATTTTTGATAAATAATATTTAGCGGTCGGGAGTTCAGCCATCGCCGAAGGCGAGGCTGCCTCCGGTCAGGAGTTCAGCCATCGCCGAAGGCGAGGCTGCCTCCGGGGTGTCGTATAACGGTAGTATGTATGCTTTGGGAGCATGCGGCCTGGGTTCAACTCCCAGCACCCCGACTGCGGGCGTAGTATAGTGGCTATTACCCGGCTCTTCCAAGGCCGTGACGTGGGTTCAATTCCCATCGCCCGCTCCAACAAAAATGGCTCCAAAGAGCCATTTTTGTTAACTTTACGACTTACAACGCGAAAAAAAGTCCTGCGGGAAGCCATCCCGCAGGATCAATATATCAACTTATTTTGCCATGGCTAATTAAGTTGATAAACAGAAACTAGGATTTGAGATTTGAGATTTATTTTGCGTACTCCACCACCCTATTTTCTCTAATCAATGTTACTTTAATTTCTCCCGGATACCTCAATTCCTCTTGAATTTTATTGGCAATGTCTTTTGCTAATTTGTAAGAACCCAAGTCGTCAATTTCTTCCGGTTTTACAAAAACTCTAATTTCTTTCCCGGCATGCAAAGCCCAAGCGGTTTTTACTCCGGCAAAAGAGGTAGCGATTTCCTCTAAGTCTTCCAACCTCTTCAAATAATTTTCTAAGGTGTCTTTTCTTGCGCCGGGGCGAGCTCCGGAAATTTGATCGGCTGTCTGAATCAAAACCGCCTCAATCGATTCATAAGGATAATCTTCATGATGAGATTTCATGGCGCAAATTACTTCTTTCTCCTGGTCAAATTTTTCTAAAATCTTAATTCCTATATCAACATGAGATCCTTCTATTTGTTGATCTACCGATTTACCAATATCGTGTAAAAGGCCGGCTTTCTTGCAAACCCCGATTTTGGCCCCAATTTCTGCCGCTAAGGCTCCGGCCAAATGAGAAACTTCTATTGAATGCAATAAAACATTTTGACCGTAGCTGGTTCTAAATTTCAATCTTCCCAATAAATTAACTAATTTTGGAGAAAGTCCAACCAGGCCTGTTTCATAAATCGCTTGCTCCCCGGCTTCTTTAATCTGCGCTGAAATCTCTTCTTTGGTTCTTTCTACTATCTCTTCAATTCTAGCCGGCTGAATTCTTCCATCTTCAATTAACTTCTCCAGCGCGGTCTTGGCAATCTGCCTTCGGATTGGATCAAAACCGGAAATCAAAACGGTCTCCGGCGTTTCATCTACCACTATTTCAACCCCGGTTAGTTTTTCCAGGGTCCTGATATTTCTTCCTTCCTTGCCAATGATTCTTCCCTTAATTTCCTCCGAGGGCAGAGATACCGTAGTCGTAGTAATTTCTTGGGCTTGGGAAAGACCGTATTTTTGAATGGCAAAAGACAGTATCTCTTTTGCCCTTTTTTCAAGTTTTGCTCTTCCTTCTTCTTCCAGTTTTTTTATTTTCCCTAGAATTTCCCTTTGATAATCTTGTTCAACATTTTGAATTAGTTCTTTTTTTGCCTCTTCTTGAGATAATTTTGAAACCTCTTCTAACTTCCTTAAGGACTCCTGCCTTAGGTCTTCCAGACTTTCTTTAATTTTCTTTAACTTTTCAACTTTTTCTAAAAAATCTCTTTCTTTTTTTTCATAGTTTGAGATCTTCTGGTCTAAAATGTTTTCTCTTTTCAGTAAAACCTGCTCCGTTTTGTAAAGTTGTCTTCTTCGGTCTTCTTCTTCTCTTTTTACCGCCCCGACCAATCCCAGAGCTTTCTTTTTAGCCTCTGAAATTAGGTTTTCTGAATCCCGTTTGGCTTTGGAAATTTTCTCCTGAACGATTTTTTCCAGATTTCCGGCTCTTTTTTTGACCAAAGACTGGCGAAGATAATAACCCAAAATGGCTCCAACTCCCAACGCAATTATACCCACTAAAAGTGGGATGAAATTTTGCATAATTTTTAGAGTAAAATTGATTTGACATAGGTTGACTTAACCCCAAATAGCTGAAACACTTCTCGCTAAATTGAAATTAAATTTGACATATGGCTAAACTTCAATTTTACGATTCGATTTCACCTTTTCATTATAGCAAACAAAAAAGCCGCTGTCAACGACTAATTCTAAAATTATTCAATTAACGCATTAACGAGTTAATGAATTAAAAAATCCGTTAATGCGTTAATTCGTTAATTCGTTAATCATTTATTTAGT
>PCWJ01000014.1:0-624 GCA_002787295.1 Candidatus Nealsonbacteria bacterium CG11_big_fil_rev_8_21_14_0_20_37_68 | reverse complement strand
TATTAAGAAACATTTTCCAGGTCCCTTCCTGAAAGCTATAACTCGGATTTTCTTCGGCTCTTATATGAGGCCCGGCAGCGTAAAGATGGCTAACTTCATCGGCGGTTAAATCCCGATTGTAAATGCGGACGTCGTCGATAACCATTTTGTTATAATTCACACCATTAGCGGACCTACCTATATTAAGATTAGATGTTGACTCTGTGGTTTCAGCAGCTTTAGCTGTGCCAGTGTTATTCACGACGCCATTAATATATATCTTCACTTTTCCAGAATTAGTCGTTCCGTCCCAGGTAGCTACAATATGATACCAAGTATCAATACTTAAAACGGAAGAACCTATTCGGAAGTTCCATTCTCCGCTTGTCCCTTTAGAGTTCGTGAATACGATGGCATTACCGTTATTAAACAAGACATTTGTTCCATACTTTGTTGTATCTTCATTCCATCCATTATCCAAAATCATTTGGTTAGCATTAACCCTTTTAGGTTGAAACCAAAATTCTATTGATTTTGCTCCGAGCGGAATAACTTTAGCCACAAAACTCACACGATCATCCACGCCGTCAAAACTTATTGCCTTGCCATATTTGCCATTAACCCAGGCCTCTGATACGGTGGTGC
>PCWJ01000009.1 GCA_002787295.1 Candidatus Nealsonbacteria bacterium CG11_big_fil_rev_8_21_14_0_20_37_68 | reverse complement strand
TTTGGCTATTCTTTTGAGAACCGACAGGGAAGGGAAAAATGTTTTGGAATTGGCAAAACAAATTTTGAGAAAATATTCCAAAAAGCGGCTTTTAAAATTAAAGTACGAAGATTTAATAAAAATCAAAGGAATTGACTCAGCCAAAGCTTGTACTATTTTAGCTGCAACTGAATTAGTCCATCCGCGAGAAATCTTTGCCGAGGCCTTAAAACAAAACGCCGCCTCGGTAATTTTGGTCCATAACCATCCCTCCGGCGACGCCGAACCATCGCAAGACGATTTAGAAATCACCAAAAGAATCCTCGAAGCCGGCAAAATCATGGGAATTGATGTTTTAGATCACGTAATAATTACTAAAAATAAAGTTTTTAGTTTTAAAGAGAATAAATTGATATAATAATGAACCTTCTTGACAGTGCCAATTGAAACGCTAAAATAAGATAAAGGCGTTCTGTTTTTAGTAGTTATGACTACATTTTCCTAAACATGGTAGAGAAAATATGCAACGCAAATTAAATCCATACAATGTAATCAAAAAGTTGAGAGAAAAGAAGCTTAGTATTTTTACACCCTTAGAATTCAGGCGAGTTTTTAATGTTTCTCCATATGCTGTTCAATGGTTTATTAAAACTCACACTAAGAAAGGGCTATTTGTAAAACTCCGGAACGGACTTTATATTTTAGCCGATTATCCCCCAAATCATTATTTAATAGCAAATCGCCTTTGCGAACCATCTTATATTTCTTTCGATGCAGCATTATCATTTTACGGAATCATTCCGGAGACTGTATATGCTATTACTTCAGCTACCACTAAAACCACCAGGGAATGTAAAGTGGAAAATATTCGTTTTGTTTATCACAAACTTAAAAAAGGAGCTTATACCGGCTATAAAGCAATAAAATATCTGGACAGCACAATTTTAATTGCCGAAGCAGAGAAAGCCCTCGCCGACTATTTATATTTCGTGGCTCTTAAAAGAAGGGGATTGCATTACGAGAGATTGAATTTGGAGAAAATTAAAAAAACTAACTTACTTTTTTATGTTAAATTATTTAAACAGCCCCAAATGATTAAATTGGTAAGAAAAATCTATGCTGAGTCAAGATTCCCTAAAAGAATTTATTAAAAAATTTCAAACCATTGAAAAAAATGTAGTGCGAGAATACATTCAGCACTTGTTTTTGGCATATTTATATAAATTAACGGCGTCAGAAAAATTACTGTTTAAGGGCGGTACTGCTTTAAAAATTATTTACGGTAGTCCACGTTTTTCTGAAGATTTAGATTTTACTGGAGAAAATCTTTATCGTTACGAAATAATAGACGAATTATTTATAAACACTCTTTTAGAAATAGAAAAACAAGGGATAAAAATAGGTTTAAAAGAGGCGAAACCAACAACCGGCGGTTACCTAGGGATAATTCATTATGAACTTTACGATTTTATTGAAGATATGAATTTTGAGATATCTCTGAGAAAAGGTGGAGGATTGGCTAAGGAAATTACTACCATTATAAGCGATTTCACTCCTCCGTATACCGTCTGTCAGCTATCGGGCAAAGATATCGTGAAGGGTAAAATGGCGGCTTTAATCTCGAGAAAAAAGCCGCGCGATTATTATGATTTATATTTTCTACTTCGCCATCCAGGGCTTCATAAATTTGTGCCAAAACCTTTATTAAAAGAAATATCAGAGAATTTAACAAAAGAAAGAATAAATTTTAAAAAGGAACTTTCTGTTTTACTTCCAGCTAGCCATCAAATGATTCTAAAGGATTTTAAAAAGGTTCTAATACAAGAAATTAAAAGAT
>PCWJ01000045.1 GCA_002787295.1 Candidatus Nealsonbacteria bacterium CG11_big_fil_rev_8_21_14_0_20_37_68 | reverse complement strand
CCGGGAAGATCGGCAAGTATCAAACCATAATAAGCTCCCAAATTGGGTTCCAGGGTTGTGAATGGATAATTTGCCACCTTGCTTTTGGCGTTGGTCAATTCATTAAGCAGGCTTGATTTGCCGACATTTGGCAATCCTACAAATCCCACATCGGCAATCAATTTTAATTCAAAACGGATTTCAAGAGATTCCCCGGGCTCTCCGTATTCAAATTCTTTCGGAGTTGTATTTGTTGACGAACGAAAATGGAAATTCCCTTTTCCTCCCGCTCCGCCGCGGGCGATTACCGCCTGCTGGCCAATTTTAGTTATCTCAATATTTTCGCCTGTTTCTAAATTGTACACCACGGTTCCGACAGGAATTGTCAAAACTAAATCACTCGCGTCTTTGCCGTCGCAAAATTGCGGACGGCCGTCCTGTCCGTTAGCGGTTTTAAATTCTTTTTTAAAGCGGAATTTATTTAACGCGCCCAAATCGGAAATACCCTCAACATAAACACTACCTCCCTTGCCGCCGCTGCCGCCGACAGGGCCCAGAGACATCAAATTTTTATTGAAGGCCACCGCCCCTTTTCCGCCGGTCCCTGCTGTCACCCGTATTTTTACATCATCAATAAGCATATTTTGTCAGTATAAACTATTTTAATCCGTATTAAAAATCAAATCCCGCCGGAAGCGGGACTGATTTTCATTTATTTGATCTTACAAAATGAATTCTTAAATGCGGGTTACGTTCGTTGCGTTGGGTCCTTTTGGAGAATCGGTCTTCTCAAAAGACACCTTGTCGCCTACTTTCAGCTCTTCATAAGTTACGCCCTTCAACTCGTTCTTGTGAAAAAACAAATCTTTCTCTTCGCCTTCAATAGTAATAAATCCGAATCCCTTATCTGTAAGATTTTTAATTGTTCCTTCCATGGTTTTAAAGATAAATTAATTTAATTAATGTTTTAAGGTTTTATCCTAAAGTTTAGTTCCCTAAATAAACTCGACTAAATTTTTATTAGGCAACTATCTTGCTGAGTAAGTTTAACATTTAAAAAACATTTAGTCAACCTAAAAAAATTAAGGATTAAAATTTGGCTTCGCCTACGGGGCGATGTTAGAACCTTAAATTAGAAAGCTGAATTGTTTTTGCAGTATAACTACCATCAGAGTTTTGATCGCCACTAACCATAATTTGTTTGCCAACTTCAATATCACCCATTGATCCATCGGTTGTTTTTGATATTTTGGTAGAAGTTGAAAAAAAGACAATTTTTGAGCCACCATCCGGCATTTTCAAAGTTAAATTTTGCTCATCTTTAGCAATAACTTCACCTGAAAGAAAGCCTGATCCGGTTCCTCTCGCAATTCCCCTCTGGGAATTTCCTTCCGTGCTCGTGCTTCCTTGAAGAAGCTGCTGGCGTTGTTCTGAAGATAGATTTTGGAAGCCCTGACGAGAAGGACTTTTGCTCTGTCCATATTTCATCCCTCCATAAAATGCTCCACCTCCCACAATAGCTAATGCAATAATAATTAAAATTATTTTTTTCATAGTTTTTACCCTTCGATAAACTCAGGGTAATCCTGAGCCTGCCGAAGGATTATTCATAACGCAATGCCTCAATGGGATTAAGTTTGGCTGCCTTCTGAGCAGGCCAATAGCCAAAGACAATCCCAATGCCGGCAGACACGCTAAAAGCTAAAATAATTGAAAATAAAGAAATTTTGGTAGCCATACCCGCAAAAAATGTTATTCCATAAGCTATTCCGCTTCCCAGAATTATTCCGACAACTCCGCCAATAAAAGTAAGCATTACCGCTTCGGCTAAAAATTGCAAACTAATATCTAATCTTTTAGCCCCGACAGCTTTGCGAAGGCCGATTTCTCGAGTTCTCTCGGTTACGGTAGTCATCATCATATTCATAATGCCAATACCGCCAACAATAAGAGAGATTCCGGCAATTGCTGCTAATAAAATAGTCATTGTGTTAGTCATCGAAGAGGCTGCTCCGAGAATGTCCTGCTGCGATAATACGCTAAAATCAGCCATTTGAGGGTCTGTAATATTATGCAACTCCAAAAGAAGATTGGTAATTCCAGTCTGGACTTGAGTCATTACTTGAGGACTTTCAGCTTGAACGCTAATTGTTGAAACATAATCAGCCCCGGCTAAAAATTTCTGGGCGGTTGTTATAGGGATAAAAACCATATCGTCTTGACTGCCAAAACCAGTACCACCCTTAGATTTAGTTATACCAATAATTTTAAAATTTATGCCATTAATCCTTACTGTTTCCCCTATCGGGATTGTTCCTTCGCCGAACAAATCATCGCGAGTGGTAGGACCTAACACCGCTACTTTTGACTGGTTACTAACATTTTGCTCAGAAATAAATGAACCTTGGTCTATTTCAATATTTTTGACGCTCGGATAAGAGGCAACTGTCCCAACAACCTGAGTATTGGTGTTTTTTCCTTTAGCGACAATTTGATAACGACGAGAAAGTTCCGGAGCTACCGCTCCAACAAACGGAATTTCTTTTGCTATAGTTTCGCTGTCTTCAATAGTCAGTGTTTGGGCGCTACCCCTACCGGCTGAAACCTGAGAAAAACTCCTCTGGAATCCGGGGCTAACTGTAATTAAATTCGATCCCATTGATTGGATACTCGTTTCAATTGAGCCAGTTGCCCCTTGGCCGATTGAAATCATGGCAATAACAGAACCAATCCCGATGACAATACCTAAAATTGTCAGGCCTGACCTGGTTTTATTTGCAGAAATAGCCAAATATGTTTCTTCAAGTAAATCAGTGATAAGCATTTTATTCTTTAATTTGCTGAACCGTTTTAGAACGATGATTGATTACGTCCTCGATAATCTCTCCATCTTTGAGGAAAATTGTTCGCTTGGCGTGCTCAGCAATATATTTTTCGTGGGTAATCAGAATAACTGTTCGACCCTGCTTGTTTAAATTTTTAAAAGTTTCAAGAACAACTTCACCGGTTTTGCTGTCAAGATTGCCGGTTGGTTCATCGGCCAAAATAAGAGAAGGATTATTTACAAGCGCTCTGGCAATAGCCACTCTCTGCATTTCGCCTCCTGAAAGCTGATTAGAAAGGTGATGAAAACGAGTTTCATCTAAACCTACGCTTAATAAAGATTTCTTAGCAATTTCTTCTCGCTCACCCTTAGGGATATTGGCATAAGCTAAAGGTAATACCACATTTCGTAGAACCGTTGTTCTTGGTAAAAGATTAAAAGATTGAAAGACAAAACCAATTTTCTTTTTCCGAATATCGGCCAATTCATCATCAGAAAGTTGGGAAACGTCTTGTCCTTCAAAAAAATATTGGCCGCTACTTGGAGTATCTAAACAACCCAAAATGTGCATAAGGGTTGATTTACCCGAACCGGAAGGTCCAATAATTGCCACAAATTCGCCATCATTAATAGAAAAAGAAATGCCTTTAAGCACCTTGGTTTCAACATCGCCTGATTTATAAACTTTGGTAATGTTCTTAATCTCTATCATGCAATTAACGTGAAATTCTTTGAATTACCCCTTGGCCGCCCATTCCCGGTATTTGAAATCCCTGAGTTTGAGTGTTCTTGGTTTGAGTGGTCTGAACCGCATTTGGACTAATCGTTGAAGTAACAACAATGTCGCCTTCTTTGAGGCCTGATACGATTTCAGTAGAAAGGTCATTTGAAAGTCCAATTTCTATAGATTGCGACTTTGGCGGGTTTGGAAGAGTTACTCCCGAAGTGTTGGCCAATAATTGCTGTCTCATTTCTTCTGGCGCCTCTACCAATTCAACATAATAAGAATTCCCTTGAGATTTAACTGCGCTATTTGGTAAAACTAAAACGTCCTGTTCAGCATCGGTAATAATATCTGCTGTCACGCTCATTCCGGGCTTAACTGCTTCTGCTTCGGTATCAAAATTAATTTTAACTCCATAACTTACCACCCCTTGAGCCACAGTTCCTACTGTATCAACCTCTATAACTTTTCCGGAAATACTTACCTCCGGAAGAGCATCAAAAGTAAGGGTTACTTTCTGACCAACTTTTACTTTAGCTGCATCAACTTCATTAAGAGAAATTTTAGCTATTTTTTGTTGAGTAATAATGTTAGCCAATACTGTGCCGGCTGAAACCGAATCACCTTTCTTTGTCTTGACTTCAGTAATAATACCATCAAAGGGAATATAAATATAGCAATCAGCAAGGTCTTGTTTTGCTGCAAGTAGAGCATCTTCTTTTTGTTGGATGGCGCTTTGCTTAGCTCGAATCTCTAATTCATCAGGACCTGCGATTATCTCTGCTAAACTTTTTTCTTTTTCTTTAGGGCTTATCTCGGCTGCTACCAGATCAAGAGGATGAGTTTTCTCCATCTCAGCTAAACTCCGTTCGGCACTTAATTTAGCCTCCTTGTTGTCTCGAAGCGATCTTTGAACAGATAAAAGGCTTGAGAGATAGCTGCTTGTTTTTGAAGTATAAGATTTTAAGTCTGATTGATAATCGGTTATTTTTCCGTAAACACGCCGGTTGTGATTGGAAAAATAATCGACAATGAAAGCGAGAAGATTGACTTCACTTTTAATTGCCTGAGCAATTGATTTGGTTGTTTCGATGGTTTCATTGAGTAAATCTTCAACCACCTCTTTCTCGGAATAAAAGCTGGTATTGCTATAATTCTCAAAGTTCGGGTCATAATTTTCTCTGGCTCTTTTGTAATCATTTTTAGCACTATTAAGAAATGCATCTATTTTATCTCTATACTCATCTTCACTAAAAGCTTCACTGTACACAATTTCATTTTGCTGATAATTACTGTTCTTACTGGTAAACCCCCATTCATCTTCAACTATTTTATAACTGTATAAAATATCTCCTGTTCCGGTAATAATTGTTGGTAAATCCCAGAAGGCATTAGTAATGGTGTTAAGGGCATCTTCATAGGCCATTTCAATATTATTTTCTGCTTCTTGTTTAGTCTCCAAAGCTTTCTGATATTCCGTCGCTTGATCAAGTTTTAATTTTTCTAAAGAATTTTTTGCCTGTAAAACAGCGTTTTCAGAGTTTGAAAGAGTAAGCTCATCGGGTGGGCTCAATAATTCCTTTAATTCAAGTTTGGCTGTTTCAAGAGAGGTTTCGGCCTCCTCTACTGCTTTTTGGAAATCTGTATCATCCAACTCCACAATCAGCTTTCCTGTTTTAACTTCCTCCCCATTTTCAACATAAACAGCAACAACCTCACCTTTTACCTTCGATTTAATATCTACCTGATCCGAAGCTGAAACCTGGCCGGAACCGGAAACCGAAACAATAAGCGTGCCTTTTTCAACTGCCGCCGTTACATATCGCACCGTATTTTTATCTCCGGCTAATCTCTGATAACCGAAATAGCCGCCAGCGATAACCAATAGCAGAATTATCCCTGTTATGAATTTGTGCCGAAGTATTTGCTTGAATATGTTGGAAATCATATTTATCTAAAGAAAGGAAGTCGAGGAAAGCTTGGCGGATTTTTTATGTCTTCTCCATTGAAAATTCTTATAAGCTTTGCCTCAATCTGACCTTGCTCATTTGGCGAGCCAATAACAACAACTTGATCGCCGACCTTTAAATCATCTTTTTTTATTGTCGTTCTGCCCTTTTCCAATATAGTATTTTCTTTAATAACGATTATCTTTTCTAAGTCACCTTTTCCCTTAATCACAAAGTCAAAATCGTTAATTTGGATAATTTCCCCGAAAGTACCGTGGCCTTCAATGAAATCGCCGGGGGGAGGGAGGGGCATTCGCCAGTCGCCAAAAAACCCACCTCGAGGTCCGGCGAAGTTTTTATGATAACTTTCTGCCCAACGATAAGAAAATTTTGCTTTCATACCGCCCACAAACATACCCACACCAAATATCAAAATAAGAATTACAAAAGCAGCGAGTCCAATAATAATCCACTTAAGCACATCTCGATGTATTTTTTTATCTGTGCCATCAGAAACTTGCTTTATGTCAGGGTTATTTTGTTTGTTTTCATTCATAATTTTATTAATTGAATTAATTAATTTTTAGGCGAAACTCTGCATTAGATAGCCCAATAATAATCTCTTTCTATAAAGAAATAACCGAAATGTAAAAACCGACATCCCAAGACTGATTGCAAAAACTATCATTCCTGTAATGGGTAGCGATTCAAGAATAGCTAAACTAAAATCTTGCCATAGAGCAATGAAAGTACCAAAATCACTGAGAGCAGTGGAAATAAAGTAAGAAATTCCAGAACTCTCTATTTGATTTATAAGTATTGCCCAAGAAAGGGGCGTCGCAATAAATGAGGCAACCAAAAGGAATAAAAAGCTAAATAACAGTCTCTTTGTTTGTCGTAATTCCTGTTCTCGTTTAATTGCAAGAATTATACGATCAAAAAGACCCGTAGGCGGTTCCTTTGGTTTAATATGGGTTAAAAGTTCTTCGTAATCCTTGCGCATACTCTCTCTTTACTAATACGACAAAAGGATGCCTTTTGGTGCATCCTTTTTATGAAACTTAATTATTTTTATGTATTTGTATTAAGAATCAGAAAGCAACCCTTTGAGTTTTATAATGGCTCGTCTATGCTGGCTTTTTATGGTGTTAAGCGGCTCACCCAAAACTTCGGTAATTTCTCGAAAAGTAAAGTGATCATTATAACGGAGAAATAAAACCATACGATATTTCGGAGCTAACCGGCTCATCGCCGTATGAAGTATCTCGCCGACATGGACTCGTTCAAAAAGTCCGTCGGGAAGCGGCGCTGGATCAATGAGTGTTTCGGTAAGTTTATTTCCCCCTTCTTCATTTTCAAACTCGGAAAACGGTATAGTTTTTTTCTTTTTGAGAAAATCAAAAGAGGTGTTTTTGGCGATATGAAAAATCCAGGTCTTAAAACTTCCTTTTTTAGGATCAAATCCCTTCGACAAACTCAGGGCAGGTTTCTTTAGGTTTCGCCAGACCTTCACAAATACCTCTTGAGTAATATCTTCTGCTGTTTGGCTATCTCCAACAAATCGAAAAGCAAAACTGTAAATGGGCCTTAAATACCGTTTAATTAAAATCTCCAGCGATTCTTCGTTACCTTTCAAATAATTAGTAATCAATTGTTCATCAGTGTAAGTCTTCACTGGTTTAATATATCACAAATTAATGTCCGAGACTACAACCCCTATTCCAAATCAAAGATTCGGACGGGTCGTCTCGCCGAAGGCGAGAATAGACCACCCACCACCCTCCCACTCGCTTCGCTCGTGGGCCCCTAAACTCTCGGGCAAAAAATCTTGTTCCTCGCTTCGTCACTTGTTATAACCTTTAACAAATAGCCCGCAATGGCATTGTCCGGTTCTTTCAATTTCTTCTTTATGATAAACGCAGGGGCAGATTTTTCCTTTATCTTCTTCTCTGTTTCCGGTGATTCTTCGGCAGGGACAATACTTGGCTCCATATTTCTTTTCATTTTCCAACATTCCCATCACTAATCTTTCAACTATTTCTTTGTTTGGATTTAACTTAATTTTATTTTTTTCGGCGTATTCTTGATATTCTTTAATTATTTTTTCAATTTCTTTTTTGGTGTTATTTTTCAAATTTTCCTCTAACCATTCTCGAATTTCTGGCTCAGGTCTTACTCCAACGAATCCGCTAATTGGCTTTCCTTCTTTAAAAAGAATTACTGTCGGTATTTTATCAATGCCAAATTTTTGGCTGGCAGTTGGTACTAAATCAAGATTAGCTTTGGCAAAAATGATTTTATCTTCATATTCCGCAGCTAATTTTTCTAAAATTGGCAAAAGCATAAGACAGGGACTACACCATTCTGCCCAAAAATCAACTACCACCGGTTTATCGGCATTTTGAATTTCTTTTTCAAAATTTTCATCGGTTAAAGTAATAAAAGACATTTTTTGATTTGATATTTTTTAAATAAATCCTTCGCTTAGGTATCTCTCTCCCCCGTCTGGTAAAACCGTAACTACGTTTTTATATCTTTTGCTGATTTTCATTGATGCCAAAACATTGGCTCCCGAACTTGTCCCCACCAAAACTCCATAATTTTTTGCTAATTTCCTTGTCATCTCTATTGCATCTTGGCTTTTAATGGCAATAACTTCATCAATTAAACCCATATTCTCCTTCACTAATTTCGGCACAAACCCCTCACCTATTCCTTGAATTTGATGTGACCCCGGTTTTTTACCGGATAATACCGCCGACTCGGCCGGTTCAACGGCAATAACTTTTATTTTTAGACTCATTTCTTTTAGAGCTTGACCAACCCCTATTAAAGTTCCTCCCGTTCCCACTCCGGCCACAAAAGCATCGATTTTACCGTTTGTTTGTTTTATAATTTCTTTTCCCAAACCCTCCCGGTGAGCGGCGATATTGTCCGGGTTTTCAAATTGCCTGGGCAGCCAGGCATCTCTATTTTTCTTTACCAGTGCTCCATATTTTCTAATTGCTCCGGCCATGTCTTCTCTGGCCGGGGTTAATATAATTTTTGCTCCAAAAGCCTTCATCATCTTTTGCCGCTCTATGCTCATTGATCCTGGCATTACCGCAATAAACCTAAAACCTCTTATTGTTGAAATCATTGCAAACGATATCCCGGTATTGCCGGAGGTAACCTCAATTATCGTATCACCCGGTTTTAATTCACCTCTTTCTTCTGCCTTCCTAATCATATACCAGGCCATTCTATCTTTTACGCTCCCGGTCGGATTAGTTGTCTCTAATTTTGCTAAAATTTTTCCAATTTTAATTAACGGAGTGTGGCCGATCGTATTAAAAATATCCTCCGTGTATTGATCCTTTCTTTTTGGTTGTTTATTTTTTTTAAATTGGCTGATTGTCATAATTCAAGATTAAAAGATTGAATCTGGTTCTATTTTTTAAAAAACCTTTTTAAATATTATTCCGTTCTATATTGTTTTTTCTTAATCTCCAATAAGAAAATACGCTGATGGGCAATGGCAACCAATAAGTGAAAATACGGAACAAAAGAGAGGCAAAAAAAACAATATGGACCGGCAGGCCAATTTTAATAAATACCACCATTAACGAAGCTTCCATAACTCCCGGTGTGCCGGGTATCAA
>PCWJ01000051.1:8284-14724 GCA_002787295.1 Candidatus Nealsonbacteria bacterium CG11_big_fil_rev_8_21_14_0_20_37_68 | reverse complement strand
AATATGCGGTGGCTTCCCTGCCGGAACAAAAGGCATTTTTGCAGGTGATTCAAATGCCAAAAATGACCAAAGAAGAACTTCAAAGCGCCATTATTTATGAAGCAGAAAACCATATACCCTTACCGATTGAACAAGTTTATTTAGATTTTCGGGTTATCTCACCTTCTTTTTTAAAAGAAGACTCAGTTCAAGAGGTTTTAGTTGTTGCTCTGCCAAAAACCATAGTGGATAGTTACTTATCGGTATTTAAAAAAGCTGGGATTTTACCAAAAGTTTTCGAAACCGAGTCAATAGCAATCTCCAGGGCTTTAATCAAAAATGAGGAAAGCCAATTTCCCCTGGCCCTGATTGATTTAGAAGAAACTAAGGCTAATTTCATTATTTTTTTAAAAAACTCAATAAGATTTACTTCTTCTATTTTAGTCTCCGAAGGGCAATTTGCTCTTCTTTCCGAAGAAATTAAAAAATATGTTGAATATTTTCAGTCTCACCATCCGGAGATAAAAAAGATTGAAAAAATTTTAGTTTCGGGCAATTCCCCCAAACTGAAAGAAATCTCCGAGATTTTGTCCAAAGACTTAAAAATTTCGGTCAAATTCGGAAATCCTTGGGTGAATATTTTGCCGGAGGGCGCAAATCCAAAATTATCACCCGAAGACTCATTAAAATACACGACGGCTTTAGGGTTGGCACTGGTGGGCGTTCAATCTAAATAATTAAGGAATTAGATAATTAACACGTTTGCGGATTTGAGAGTTTATAAAATTCGTTAATTCGCAATTCTAAATTTAATTTAGCGAGAACTGTTCTCGCTAATGGGGTTAAGTCAACCCATGTCAAATCAATTCGTTAATTGAGTAATTGTAAAATTTTGCGAAGCAAAATAAATGATTAATTTATTGCCTCCATCATACAAAAGAGAATTGGAAAGCGAACTGTATTGGAAAATAATCTTAAATTTAGAGATTTTTCTCTTTGCTTTTTTAATTGCCCTAACCCTGATTTTATTGGCGGTTAAAATAAGCTGTAGTGGATTGGACGTGGCCCAGCAAATTTTGACCGAATCTGAAAAGAAGGTGATTGGGTTAGAGCAAAAGAGAATAGAATTTTTAGGGATTCAAGACTTAGAGGGGGAAGTTAAGAAAATCAACACCAATCTTTCTAAGCTGAATTCTTTTTATCAACAGGAAGTTAGCCCGGCCTCAATTTTAGAAAGTATATCGGAGATTTTACCATTAGGTTCTTATTTGACTAAATTTTCTTATCGCAGGGATTACGATTCTTCTGCTGGCCGGTATATTTCCAAGATTGATATCTTGGGTGCATGTCCCGATCGCGAGAGCCTGTTTCAATTTAAAAAAAATTTAGAAGCCCGGGAAAACTTCAAAGATATTTATTTCCCATCTTCTAACTGGTTAAATCCTAATAATTTTACAATAAGTTTGAACATAGTCGCTCGCCCTTCGGGCTCGCGATAAACTGAACTATGTTCTTTAGACGACACCCTCCCACCTCCCTGCAAGGAAAAACATATAGAACCCACGGTTTCTAACGTTTTCGCTGCGTGCGAAAGCCTGTTTTCCTACACGGGGAGATACCCAATCTCCCCGACCCCCTCTGTGTTGTATCGGAAACCTTCAGTTTCCGATGCAACAAAATAAAATGACTCCTTATAAAAAAATTTACATTTCTTTGGTAATTTTTGGCACACTCTTTCTTTTATTTGTTTTTTTGATTTACTTACCTGCCTTAAACCAAATTAAAAAAGATACCCAAGATTTAGTTTTTCAAAGAGATGTCTATTTTTCCCTAAAATCTAAGGAAGGCACCCTAGAAAAACTGAGCAAAGATTATCAAAACTTAAGACCAGAATTGGCAAAAATCAACGATTTGTTTTTGGATCCAGAAAATCCGATTAAATTTTTAAATTATTTGGAAAAAACGGGAAATTCCCTTGGGCTATCAGTAAAAACCTCCTCGCTTTCTTTTAGCCAAGACGAAAAGAATCCCTGGTCTGCCCTTTGCCTTCAGGTCTTTTTAACTTCCGATTTTTCTAGTTTTACCAGATTTTTAGAAAGCCTGGAGAATAGCCCCTTTGTTTTACAACTTCAAAATTTAAATCTGGAAAAAACAAACAACGAAGTTGCGGTTTCCATTTCTTTAACGGTTTTTACTAAATAGTTCAATTTTTTAAGATTTTTCTATTTATGTTAGCAAATGCAGGAAAAACTAAGAAAGCTTTTTGGGGAATGGCTAAACATCATTGCTTGATTTTTATGATTTTAGTAATTTTTGGTTTAATTTTTTGGGCCTTTTTATTCTATAAAAACTTTATTTTAATCCAGAATTTGGAGCCAAGAGTTGCTTTACCAAAAATTCAAATTAGCAAAAAGGATCTGCAAGAAGTTTTACTGACATTAGAGAAGAAAGGAGAAAAATTAGAGAAATTGGAATCGAAAGTTTATTTAAATCCGTTTGAAAAAGCTAGCGAAAAACCAATGGAATAAATTTGGGCCTTGATTTTTATTTAATTTTTACTAAAATAAGGGGTAAGTTTGCCCTATACAAAAACTTTCTCATAAAGTTTTTGTCGGGCTCGACAAATTTTTAAGAAAAATTTGCATAGAGCCCTCGTGGCTTAATTGGATAAAGCAATTCCCCTCTAAGGAAGAGATTGGAGGTTCGAGTCCTCCCGAGGGCACAAAATGGTGGCTATGGTGTAGTGGTTAACACTGCTCCCTGTGGAGGAGCCGTCGCCGGTTCGAATCCGACTAGCCACCAAATTTAAACAAAAAACAGCTTCTGAAAAAGCTGTTTTTTTATCTGGATGGGATTTTCCCCCGCCGCGTTTACCCTATCACCTTCGGGAGAAAGTGAAGCGTTTATTTTTTTTCTTCCAGTTTTACTTTTATGTTTATTTCTTTTCCCTCTCTTAAAACCTTTAAAGAGATTTCTTCTCCAATTTTAAATTTTTGTAATAGATTGGCTAATGGATTTTTTTCAGTAATTTTTTCGTCATTTATTTCTAAAATTATGTCATATTCTTTGAGACCAGCCCCATCAGCGGCTGAACCCCTAACTACCGCCTCTTCTCCCAGAATTTCTCTGACAATTAAAGCTCCGTAATCTACCGGAAGTTTGTGAGCCTGAGCAATTTCTCGGTTTAAAACAATATATCTTACTCCCAAAAATGGTCTTCTAATTTTTCCATATTTTTTAACTTCCTTTAAATCCCCTTTGGCATAATTAATCGGAATAGCAAAGCCAATATTTTGGGCTCCCATGACCATGGCGGTATTAACTCCAATTGCCTTCCCTTCCAGATTGACTAAGGGTCCGCCAGAATTTCCTGGATTAATGGCAGCATCAGTTTGAATCAGTCCCCGGAGCTGAGCGACCTGATTGCTTAAACCAGAAAAGGCGGTAATAGCCCGGCTCATTCCCGAAACTATACCAGCCGAAAGTGTATCATGGAATTCCCCCAAGGCATTTCCAACAGCAACGACCTCTTCCCCCAGTTCAATCTTATCTGAGTCTCCCAATTCTAAATAGGGTAAATTTTTGTCATCGATTTTTAAAACAGCAATGTCATTAATTGGATCCCGAGATATCACTTTAGCTGGATATTTTTTGGTTGGTTCTAAAATAACTGTATAATCTGATTCAGGATCGGCAACCACATGCTGGGAGGTTAAAATATAACCATCCGGAGAGACAATAAAGCCTGATCCTCCGCCAATTTTTGTTTTCTCTTTCCCTTTTTCTAATTTTGGAATAACAAATTCTCGACCACCAAAAGGAAAAAAATAAAAGCCCTCTACCTTGGGTAGGTCTCTGGAAATAATGATGGTAATTACGGCAGGACAAACTTTTTTGGCTACTTCGACAATTGGTGATTTTTCCATACTCTACGAATTAGCAATTTTATTTTAGCATTGAATTACATTGCCAACAAGGGAAAAAGTTGATATACTCAAAAATTGAGGATGGCCTATTCACTGACTTGCTAAAACGAGTCGGTGAATAGGCCTGACCAAAATTTCATAGAAATTTTGGTTTAGGGCCCCTGTAGCTCAATGGACTAGAGCGCATCTCTCCTAAGGATGAAATATAGGTTCGACTCCTATCAGGGGCACAGGGAAAATTTTAGTTCTTTCAAATAACCAGCCATATTTGGCTGTTAAGATAAAGTATTCGAGAAAGGAGGTGATAAAAGTGAAAGTATTCAGAAGTTGGCTTAGGAGAATCGGATACGTATTTTCCTGCGTATTGGCGGTTCTTACCGTCGTCCTTTTTTTCCAGATTCCCCGTGCCCGAGGAAAAATAAAAGAAATCTGTTCGGACGAGAAACTCGTCTGGAATAAGGGCGGCAGACTTTATGTATCCAACCATCCTTCCTGGCTCGACCAATTCCTCAGTTTGGCTTTGAGGTTGCTTCATTGGGGTCCGGAGTTCCTTCCCTTCGTGGCGGTGGCAAACGACAGTATCAAAAGAATTCCTTTCTTAAAGTTTCTCCAGGATGTCGCTTTTCTGGTTCCGATTGAAAGAAAAGGAAACAGTTCCCTCGCCTCAAGTCATATCAGGAAAATGGTCGCGATATTGAACGGCGGCCATAATCTAATGATAGCAGGAGCGACAGGACGGGATTTCAAGGCCGTTGACGGAGAGTTGATTCTCAGCCCCGAAAAGAGAAAGCCGATGAGAAGGTTTACCCAGCTCTGCGGAATACTGGCCGTCCAGCCTGGCGTAGAAACCATTCCTTGGTGTGTCCAGGGTACGGAGAATTTCTACAAGGAAGTGACGGTTAAAGGTAAGGAAGAGATGAGATTTTCCGCCTGGAACTTTTTCATCGAATTCTGGCTGCTGGGTAAGTTTAAGGTGGTTCTTGTTTACGGTAGGCCTCTTGTTTTGGCAGGAAAATCTCGGTCCGAAGCAACCGAGATAATCCAATCGGAGGTACTTAGTTACCTTGATCTTCCAGAAGGGTAGAGATAAAGAATGAATAAATTCTCTACCCGATTTTCGGGCCCATAGCTTAGAGGAAAAGCGTTAGTATGGCATACTAAAGATCGCGAGTTCGAGTCTCGCTGGGTCCACAACCTAAAAAATCGAAGACTAAAAAATCCATAGGTGACACCTATGACGATTTTGGAAAAATTCTCTATGCTCATTTATCAGAGTAAAATTAAGCCAACACTCTTTAATTAGATAAAAAGCCCCTCTTGCCCGCCAAAATTTTCTTTAAGAAAAATTAGGTGGGGTTGGGCTTATTTGGTGTGGGGATGAAAAATAATTACAAAAACCTGCGGGTCGCTGTTATCGGAGCCGGAGTTATTGGTTTGTATTTAGCCTGGAGATTAAGCAAAACCGGCTACAAGGTAACTGTTTTTGAAAGAAATAAACAAATCGGCCAAAAACCCTGTTCGGGATTAATTTCAGAAAGAATTAAAAATTTCATCCCGGTTTGTGATTCGTTAATTGAAAATAAAATCGAATCTTTCTTAATTCACTTTCCGCGAAAAACTGTCAATTTAAGGTTAAATCCGGTTCATTTAGCAGTAAACCGTCAGAAATTGGATGAATATTTATATAATTTAGTCAAGGATAATGGAGGAGAGATTTTATTGGGTCAGCCGGTCCAAGGTTTTCCCGAAGGATTTGATAGGGTTATTGGTTGTGATGGGAGCCTGTCAAAAGTAAGAGAATTGCTTTCTTTGCCTAAACCCTCATTCCGGCTGGGTCTTCAGATTTTTCTCCCGATTCAGGATTTTTCAAATCAAGTTGAAATTTGGTCCAAAAATTCGGGATTTTGTTGGAAAATCCCCCGGGGTTGTCGGATTGAATACGGAGCGATTGGCAAAATAAGATTAGTTCAAAAAGATTTTAAAGAATTTTGCCAAAGCCAAAAAATAGATATTGATAAATACGAGTTAAAATCAGCTTTAATCCCCGGAGGGTTAGTTTTACCCAAAAATGGTAAAATTTCTCTCTGCGGAGATGCAGCAGGTCTTGTCAAACCCTGGTCAGGCGGAGGGGTAATTTGGGGGTTAACAGCAGCAGAGATTTTACTAAAACATTTCCCAGATTTCGAAAGATATCATCGAGAAGTCAAAAAATTTTTTAGAGCCAAAATTATAAAAGGAAAAGTGATTTGCTTCTTAACTTATTTTTTTGGAAATAATTTCCCCTACATTTTGCCATCAAAAATAACACGGGATAATGATTTCCCGGTTCTTTAAAAGTGAACTACCAAGAGTAGTGTTAAGATTTTCAAGGCAATATTAAGTGAATTATGTTAGATAGATTTTTAGGAAGAATTAGAAAGGAGATTAAAAATGTCTAAAATCTCGCAAAAGCGAGATTTTTTAGTGATTATTTTGTTGCGATTTTGACATTTTAAGTGTAAAATGATAAGAATGTAAGTTAAACGGAGAGGTACC
>PCWJ01000051.1:0-8274 GCA_002787295.1 Candidatus Nealsonbacteria bacterium CG11_big_fil_rev_8_21_14_0_20_37_68 | reverse complement strand
TATGTTTAAATTTTTTAAAAAAAACAAAAAAGAACCGGAAAATTTGAAAGAAGTTTTGAAATATTTAAAGGAACTCGGTAAGGAAGTTAAAGATTTAACTCAGGATTTGGAGAGTTTTAAAAAAAAGTCAAGAACTAATTTACAGAAGGTAGGAATAGTAAGGTTTAACCCCTTTCAAGGAGTGGGCGGAAATCAGAGTTTTTCCATCGCTTTATTGGATGAGAATAACGATGGGATAGTATTGACCTCGCAGTATTTGCAAGAATTTAATCGAGTTTATGCTAAACCCATTAAAGGTGGGTGCAGTTCGTACTCATTATCCAAAGAAGAAAAAGAAGCAATAGAGAAAGCAGTGCAAGGACCTAACTCCTAATTAAAAAGTTGGCGAAATTTCTACGATCGTGGGATTTTTGCCAACTTTGTAATTATTATGGTTAAGATGGCAAAGGCGGAAAAAAATAAAAATTTAATTCGTCTGCCAACGCCTTCGGTGCAAACTGATGGCGGGCAGGTAAGCCGACCGCCGGTGGTGGTGGTTTTGGGACATGTTGACCATGGAAAAACGACTTTACTTGATTGGATAAGAAAAACAAAAGTGGCCGAAAAAGAAGCCGGGGGCATTACTCAGCACATAGGAGCCTATCAGGTTAGCCATCAAAATAAAAAGATTACTTTCATCGATACCCCGGGTCACGAAGCTTTTTCGGCGATGAGGTCTCGCGGAGCAAAAGTGGCTGACCTTGCAGTTTTGGTGATAGCAGCAGAGGAGGGAGTAAAACCTCAGACCAAAGAAGCAATTTCTTACATTAAAAAAGCAGGAATTCCTCAGATTGTAGCCATAAATAAAATTGATTTACCTAAAGCTGATCCGGCGAAAGTAAAACTTGCCCTTGAAAAAGAAGATGTTCAGGTTGAGTCATTGGGCGGTAAAATTCCTTCGATAGAAATTTCTGCCAAAACCGGAAAGAATGTTTCGGAGCTTTTAGAATTGATTTTATTGGTAGCAGAAATGGAAGACCTAAAAGCAGATTTAAAATCCCCGGCCGAGGGAGTGATAATCGAGTCTTATTTAGACTCTCAGCGGGGGGCAACTTGTACCCTTTTGGTAAAAAATGGAACTTTAAAAAGCGGGGAAATAATTGGAACCCCTTCTATTTTTGGCAAAATAAAAATTTTAGAAGATTTTCAAGGAAACCCTATCCGGGAAGCTTTTCCGTCAATGCCCTGTATTTTACTTGGTTTTCAAGGCGTCCCCGGGGTAGGGGAAAAATTTAAAGTTTTTGACAGTCTTGAATTGGCTCAAAAATATACCCAAACCAAACAAAAAAAAGCAGATGAGCGAGTGGTGATCGAGACAGGACCGGAGAAAAAAATTTTGAACTTAATCTTAAAAACAGACGTTTTGGGGTCTTTAGAGGCAGTTGAGCAGGTTTTAAAAAATCTTCCCCAGGAAAGGGTTAGTTTGAGAATTTTAAAAAAAGAAGTTGGCGAAATCACCGAGTCCGATGTTAAATTAGCTCAATCTGGGAAAGCCAAGATTCTGGGATTTCGAGTTAAGACCAACCCGGTGGCTAGAAAATTAGCTGATAGAGAAAATATTACCATCCTAAATTTTGATATAATCTATGATTTATCTCAGAAGGTTCGAATTTTGATGGAAAAATTTTTAGAACCGGAAATAGAAAGGGTGAATTTAGGAAAAGTTAAAGTTTCGGTTATTTTTCGAACCGAGAAAAATCGACAGATAATTGGGGGAAAAGTAATTGAGGGGGAGGTTAGATTGGGAACAAAAATTGAGGTAATTCGGATTTTAGCCGGGAAAGAAGAAGCAGCGGGTAAGGGAAAGTTAATCAATCTTCAAAAAGACAAAAGAGATATGGGAAGGGTAGCCAAGGGGGAAAACTGTGGGGTGCTTTATGAGGGGGATGTAAAAATTGAGGAAGGGGACACTTTAATAATTTATACAGAAGAAAGAAGAAAAGGTGAACTATAATTAGATATTGGATGCTGGATGATAGATATTAGATTACGATTATCTAAAATCTAATATCCAATATCTAAAATCTAACTTGAGCAGGCGAATTCCGCGAGTTAATCAGTTAATAAAAAAAGAGTTGGGCCAACTTCTTCTGAAAGAATTTAGTTTTCCTGGCAATGTTTTGGTAACTATCACCAGGGTAGAAACTTCGGTTGATTTAAGTCAGGCCAGGGTTTATATTTCTGTAATACCCAAAGATAAGGTCCAAAATGTTTTGGAGATTTTAGAAAAATTAATTTACTATCTTCAACAGAAGTTAAACAAACGCCTGAAGATGAGACCAATTCCTAGAATTAGATTCGTGGAAGAGAAAAAAACTAGTGAAGCAGAAAGAATTGAGGAGCTACTAGAGGAGATCAAGGCCGCAAACTCAAAACTTTCACCCGCCACAAGTTTTGTTCACCCGCCACAAATTTCAAAGAAAATTGGGCGGGACTTTTGACTTTTTACTATGTCTAACTCTTTTACTTACCAATTCCAGCAAATCGATGAAATGCTGAAAGGTGCTCGATCTATTCTCATTGCATCTCATGAAAATCCCGACGCCGATGCAGTCGGCTCTACTCTTTGCCTGAATTTGGTTCTCAAAAAATTAAATTTTGAACCATTTTTGTATTTACCCCACTTTCCTTCAAAAACCCTCAGCTTTCTGCCGGGATTTTTTGAAATTAAAAATAAAATATCAGAAAATTTGAAATTTGACCTTTTATTTGGTTTGGACTACGGCGATTTTAGAAGATTAAAACTTCCCGACCATATTTTTGCTTCCGGATTATCTCCTAAAAATATAATAACTATTGATCATCACCAGGGCGATCAGAAAGGAGAAATTAAAGTAGTTGATCCCCAAGCTTCTTCCACCTGCGAAATCATTTACTGGTGGTTAAAAGAAAATCCGCCCACTAAAATTTTAAATGACAAAATCGGAAATTCGTCTATTCAGATTCCTACTTTTTCTCAAAAAGGCCGGGATTGGATAGATAAAGAAATTGCTGTTTGTCTTTTGACAGGCATTGTAGCCGACACAGGAGGGTTTTCTCATGTTTCTACTGGTTTTAAAACTCTGCGAGCGGCATCGGACCTTTTATCTAAGGGAGTTTCTTTGGTTAAGATTGTTAATCAAACCCTTTCTATTGGGTCCAATTTCTCATTAATAATTTGCGGCAAGGTTTTATCTCGAATAAAAACTATTCCGGAACATAGTCTTGTTTACTCCTGGTTATCTTACCAAGATTTAAAAAATCAACCATTTTCTACCGGAGATCCGACTGAAATTCTAGATAACGGCTGGGCGACATCAATTATTTCTAAAGCTGCTACTTGCAATTATGCTCTATTCTTAGTTGAACATGAAAAAGGGGAAATAAAAGGTTCTTTAAGGTCAGAACCATTTAAGGGGAAAAAAGTAGATCAAATTGCAAAAAAACTGGGAGGAGGAGGACATCCCTATGCGGCCGGGTTTACAAAAGAGGGGACAATTGAAGAGGTGTTGAAAAAAGTGATAGAGTTGATAAAATATAATGCAGAAGAACCTGTCGGTAAGTCAGGATTAATATAAACAGCGATTATTGTATTAGTGGTGACTATGGCCTGGTACCCAAGGAGTTAGGGAGCGGTCTGCAAAACCGTTTACAGGAGTGCAAGTCTCCTCCAGGCCTCAAAAACGGGCGAGTGTTGGAATGGCAGACAAGACGGGCTTAAAACCCGTTGGGTGTATAACCCGTGAGGGTTCGACTCCCTCCTCGCCCACAAAAAATCCCCCGCCAAAATTTGGCGGGGGATTTTTATTGTTTGATTCTTGGTTTTTAATTTTCTAAAATTTCGATATATGTTTGTTTTGCTCCAAAATTTAAAGCCTGCCAATAGTCAGGGAACCAGATATCAATATGATAGTTCCCTTTTTCCCAACTCATTCTATCTTCAACAACAAAAACTTTATCTCCAAATAATTCCGGTATCTTTATTTTTGTTCCAAATGGCCAGAAATTATTTGCCGCTATACCTTCTCGAACCAGGGTTCCTGCCGCAGTGACAAAAGGATCTGAATCAGTTTGGTCTACGGTGCTGGAGTAGCCAGTTACCACTACCATTATTCTTCGAATTGGCTTTTCTTCTGGATTATTTGGATTAGATATTGGCAAGAGACTATTTCCTTCAATTAGGGCTAACTCTCCTGAATTTTTTGGGACAGAAATCTCGGTCAAATCAGCTTCTACCCGAGGAGCCTTTAGTATTACTGGAAGGCCAAAGAGAATCCCAACAATTATGATGATAATTAAGGTATTTTGCCCCAAAAATCTGGGGCATTTTAGGGGAATTGTCATCTTAAAACCCTTTTTTAGGGGTTTTGTCATCTTAACTTATTTACAAGGGGGTGTCAACCCTTCGGCAGACTCGATAAAGGAGCGGGTGACGGGATGCGTGCCCGTGACCTCCCCGCCCTATATCGAGAAAAAGCGGGTGAAGGGAATCGAACCCTCTTCTCAACCTTGGCAAGGTTGTATAATAGCCGTTATACGACACCCGCATTTTGAAAGTGGGGGGCCTTTCTGTCACTGAACTACTCCCGCAATTTTGTGCCGCGGGCCAGACTTGCACTGGCGACCCCAGCTTTTTCAGAGCTGTGCTCTACTACCTGAGCTACCGCGGCAAGTGGACGGCACAGGATTCGAACCTATAACCCCCGCGATGTAAACGCGATGCTCTAACCATTGAGCTAGCCGTCCAATTTAGTGCGCGGGAGAGGATTTGAACCTCCAAGCCTTTACGGGCACCACCACCTCAAAGTGGCGTGTTTGCCAGTTTCACCACCCGCGCAGGTAAATTTTTTCTGTTATGATTTTCATCAGTTCGAAAGATCTTTAATGCTTTTTCATATTTTCTTTTTAGAAAAGGGATATTTTTAGAGTGAAACATTTTATTAAATAAAACTAAAGACTCTTTTTTTGCGTATCTAAGAATAAAATTACGATTATCCCCATTTTTTCCGATATAACCATTTAAACCGCAGTTTGTTTTAATTTTCTTTTGTAACCATTGAAGGAAATTAAAGCTTCCCGAGGCAAATGAAATATAAAACATAAAGCTACTATGCCATCTTTGATCCCAATATGAGAAAATTGTACCATCACCATCAAAGCAGCCCCTTACAAAATCAAAAAAATATCTATTAGGAATTTTAAGCCCATTAATATTTCTGCTTTTATTAGGCATTAGTCCTATTTTTAAAAGCTTTTTATAAAGCTTAACATTGCTAAATTGAATACGAGAGTATCTTTTATTTGTGGATCCACTTGTTTTCGTTCCAATCTTTACATTGGTTAAATTCATGCATTTCTTAAAAGTTTTCACCAATTCAACGTCATTAGAAGTAAAATCAAAATGTCTTCCATCTTTAGAAAGATTGCCATCTGTGGTTAATAATCCAATCGCATAAGCAAACTCAGGAGTCCATTTTATTTGATAATCTATGTTTTTCTGATTACCCCTCGTCTTTTCTATTTTTATTTTCCAATTTTTCTTCTTTTCTTTTTAATCTTGCCTTTTTTCCAACCCTTTTTCTTAAATAATAAAGTTTTGCCCTTCTTACTTTCCCCCTTTTTAAAATTTCTATCTTCTCTATGGTAGGGGAGTGAAGGGGAAGAATTTTTTCTACTCCAATTCCGGAAATTGTCTTTCTTACCGTAATCGTGGCTCCTATTTCTTTCCCATGTTTTCGCGATATAACCTGTCCCTCAAAAGTCTGAATTCTTTCTCTGTCTTTCGAGGGGCCCGTGCCTTTGGCGCGGGAGGATGTGGAGAGTGTAGTGCCTCCCGGGTAGTAATCTTTTATTTTTTGATAAACCCGAACAGTATCACCGGGACGAATGTCGGGTAAATCAGTTTTTAATTGAGTTTTTATAAAAGTTTCAAATTTTGTAGGCATATTTATAAAATTTTCAATTTTTAATTTTTAATTTCCAATACACCTTTTCTTAAATCCTCGGGTAATTCCGACTCGAATGCTTTTATTTCTCCGCTAGGTAATTCTATTTTTAAGTAATTGGCGTGGAGGAACTGCCGTTTTAATCCTTTAGGGCAAATTTGTCCTTTAAATTCATAAAGTTTGTCTCCGGAAATTGGATGGCCAAGATAAGCAAGGTGAGTTCTGATTTGATGTTTTCGACCAGTTTTTGGTTCAACCTCAATTAAAGTATAATTTTCAAACCTTTGCAATACTTTATATTCAGTAACTGCCTTTCTTTTTTCTTGAGAATCGGGTTCTCCGGGCAGATAAACCTTTTGTTTTCTTCTATCCCCTGGTGAGCGACCAATCAGGGTTTCAATTATTCCTTGGTTCTGTTTCAGGTTGCCAACTACCAGGGCAAGATATTTTTTAAACACCTTTCCGGTTTGAAATTGATTTTGTAAAAAATTTAGGGTTTTATTATTTTTTGCTACCAGAAGAATTCCTGAGGTATTCTTGTCCAGTCTATGAACTATTCCGTATCTGGGGGATTTACCAACGTTTTTTAAATTAGGATAGATTTTGAAAAGATAATCAATTAAGGTTTTTTCGCTAATTTTGTTTTCGGGGAAAACGACAATTCCAGCCGGTTTATCAACAACCAAAACATCATCATCTTCGTAAATTATTTCCATAATTATTTCACCCTAGACAGTAGTTGAACTGTCGGGTGCCCGATCGACAAAGTCGATTTAGGGCAGGATTGTTTTAACAAAATACTCATGGATTCTAAGATCATTGGTTAATTCGGGATGAAAGGTTAAAGCTAAAACATTGCCCTTTTTTGCTCCAATTATTTTATTTTTGTATTTAGCCCAAACCTTGGTTTTCCCCCAAACTTTTTCTATAACCGGCGCTCGAATAAAAACTGCCCTAAAAAGTTTATTACCAATCTCCGGTATTTTAACATCAGTCTCAAAAGAATTGAGCTGTCTACCATAAGCATTTCTCAAAACTTTCATTTCCATCAAATTCAACAAAATTGTACGAGTTTGTTCTACCTGTTTATCTCCTTTTTTTGCCAATAAAATAGCTCCGGCGCAGGTTCCCAAAATTGGCAATCCTTTTTTCGCCAGCATTATTATTCTCTCCCAAATTCCGGTTTTAACCATCAATCTATCTATGGTTGTTGACTCTCCTCCCGGTATCACTAAGCCCGCAATATCATTCAAGTCTTCCGGCTTTTTGACAGTTATAACTTTTCCCTTAAGATATAGTTTGTTCATTACCTTTTCCAAAGCTTCGATATGTTCAGAAACCGCACCCTGCAAAGCTAGAACTCCTATTTTTAATTTCTTCATGTACTCCGAATTTGCATTAGTTGATCCTTTGATAATTTTTTGATATCCAAACTGGTCATTGCCTCTCCTAGATCTTTTGAAACTTCGGCTATCAATTTTGGATCATCGTAGTGCAAAGTTGCTTCAACTATTGCTCTGGCATATTTTTCTGGGTTTGAACTCTTGAATATTCCTGAGCCAACAAATATGCCATCCGCTCCCATTTGCATCATCAGGGCAGCATCAGCCGGGGTAGCTATACCACCGGCCGCAAAATTGACCACCGGTAACCTGCCCAAATTTCTTGTTTCTTTAACTAATTTAAGCGGGACTCGATATTCTTTAGCTTTTCTCATCAGTTGTACCGCTGACATTTTTTTTAAAACCGATATCTCCCTATTTATCAATTTTATATGCCGCACCGCTTCAACAACATTCCCGGTTCCTGGTTCTCCCTTTGTTCTAAGCATTGCTGCCCCTTCAATTATTCTTCTCAGGGCTTCCCCAAGATTTCTTGCTCCGCAAATAAAGGGCACAACAAACTTTCTTTTATCAATATGGTCTTCTTCATCGGCCGGGGTCAAAACCTCGCTTTCATCAATCATATCCACGGCCAAAGCCTCGAGAATTTGGGCTTCAACAAAATGGCCAATTCGACATTTAGCCATAACCGGAATTGTTACTGCCTCCATTATTTCCTGGATTTTTTTAGGGTCAGCCATTCTGGCTACCCCACCCTTTGCCCTGATATCGGCTGGCACAGCTTCGAGAGCCATAACCGCCACTGCCCCAGTTTTTTCAGCTATTTTTGCCTGCTCAACATTAATAACATCCATTATCACTCCGCCTTTTTGCATTTTGGCAAAACCCCTTTTTAGCCTCTCTGTTCCTTTATTCTCAATGATTTTTTTGGTTATTTTCATAAATTTTTTATTTTTTATACCTGCGCG
>PCWJ01000003.1:17248-17815 GCA_002787295.1 Candidatus Nealsonbacteria bacterium CG11_big_fil_rev_8_21_14_0_20_37_68 | reverse complement strand
ATATTTATGAAATTTATGACCATAATCTGCGATGCCTGGATTACGCGGCAAAGAAAAAATACAACAAGTTTGTAAGATTGGCTGCTCTTTTTCACGATCTTGCTAAACCTCGAACCAAAAGAGGCGAGGGGCCCGATTCCACTTTTTACGGGCATGAAATCTTGGGGGCTAAAATGACCTGTCAGGTTTTGAATAGATTAAAATTTTCTAAAAAAGATATTGAAAAAATTGCTAAACTTGTTAGATATCATCTGTTTTACTACAATGTCGGTGAAGTTTCCGAAGCCTCGGTTAGAAGATTGGTTCGGCAGGTGGAGCTGGAAAACGTTGCGGAACTTTTACAATTAAGATATTGTGACCGAATTGGTTCCGGTTGTCCCAAAGCCGAACCCTATAAATTAAGACATTTAAAATATCTAATTGAAAAAGTTTCTCAAGATCCCATTTCGGTAAAGATGTTAGAAGTAAATGGTAAGGATGTGATGGATACTTTGGAAATTCAACCGGGACCTGCGATAGGACAAATTTTGGATATTTTGTTAGGACAAGTTTTGTCCTATCCCCAAC
>PCWJ01000003.1:8717-17240 GCA_002787295.1 Candidatus Nealsonbacteria bacterium CG11_big_fil_rev_8_21_14_0_20_37_68 | reverse complement strand
TTTGCAAGAGATTAAAAAATTGGGCAAGTTAAACGAAAAGGAGCTTAGGTCCTTATCCCAAAAAGCCAGGGAAGAAAGAGAGAGACTAAAGATGAAAAAGGACGAAATGACTAAGAAAAAATACTGGGTAACTTAAAAAACAGGGCGGAGTATGCCGGTAGTACACATCCTTCGGGAGGATGGAGATTGGGTTCAATTCCCAACGCCCTGACAAGCTAACCTAGAAAGATTTTTAGTTTAGTATCCAAATTTATTTTGGGGTATAAATCCCAAGGATAAACTTCTATCAACTTGATTTTATGTCTGCAGCATAATGCTTTTTTCTTTATGATAGAACGATCATACCGAGGACTATCCTTCGCCAGTCCAAAATATTCAATAAATACTTTTTGGCTTTTGATTGATATCGCCCAATCTGCCCTATGGTTTGTTTTCGGATAGGACGCATTTCTTTCGTGAGGAATTTTATTTTTAGTGAACCAGTTGTCAATTAAAAGCTCCGAAACGGAATCACACATATGTCCATCATCTGCTTTGGCATTTACGCATTTATACATGCGTTGATTGTGAGAACGATTTGGCTGAAAACCGGTGGCTTTGATAGCATTATTCCATGAGCCAAAAATTCTTCGGCAGGCACTATCTATTCCTCTCATTTCACGCCTAGCAGGAATTCTTCCTAACTTTCGAATTGTAGTTCTTATGATATTTAGCAATTTTTCAGGCGAATACCATTCTACCTGTCTTCTACATTCTATTGAGCAATATTTTTTATTACCAGTACTTTTTCTAAATTGCTTACCACATTGCACACACGTTTTTAATTTCGGCTTTATTTTCGCGTGGCCCTTAAGACACTTCTTATTGTTAAATATCGCAGCACAAGATTGAGAACAGAAAATAAGTCCTGATTTAGATTGCTTAAATTGGTTCAGCGCTCGCGAAACTATATTATTACAATCAGGGTTTCCACAAACCTTTTCAATTCTTGTAGTTCTGGCTTTATTTTGACACTCGTGGGAGCAATACTGATTCCAGCCAAATTTTTTGGCTTCATTTACCCGCCCCGCTTGCCGAAAATATTCCTTTCCACAAAACGCGCATTTTACTTTTACCCCGTTAGAAATTTTTGTGGTTTTACAATCACTATATTCATTTGGGGTGAAATTTCTAACGAGGTTTACTAAATTCATAGTTTTAAACCTTTACATTTTTTACTTGTTTAGTATTATTAGAGCAGAGAATCTGCGATAATAATCCTTCAGAGTACTACTTTAATAGTATTAAAATATTAAACATATGTCAAGAGAATTATCCACAATAGGGGAAAATATCCGGTACCATAGAAAGAAACTTGGGCTTTCCCAAGATAAACTCTCAAAACTCGCCGAAGTGGCTTATAATACCGTTGTAAAAATTGAATCAGGCGAAAATCCCAATCCCACAATTGATACCTTAACTAAAATCGCCAAAGCCTTAGGTGTTTCTGTGGATAATTTATTAAAAATCCATGAAAATAAAATTTCTAAACAGTGTCAAATCTATAAGAGAAATTGAAGGAAAAATAAATCGAAACCTGTTTTGGATTTGTGGTGGAGTAACTATCGTAATAATGACAATGAAATTGGTTGAGTTTTTCAGCCGGGGTTTGTTTTCGCCAGTTGGCATGACTCTTCTTTATTTAGGCATTCTGATAATTTATTCTTTCCACAAAGAATTAATCAGATGGTTGGGGGAAAAAGGCAAAATAGAGAGGCAGGGAGAATATTTTGTCTACGGTTGGATTGGCTTTACTACCATTCTTTACGTTATTAATTTCTTTAGCAGAAACTACTTCAGCTATTCTTCAAAGGGAGAGCCCCTGACTATTCTTCAGGACATTTCATTAATAAGCTTGGAAGTGTTGGCCATATTTATTTTCACCCGCTGTTTAAAGATTTTAAAGATTTCCTTAGAAAAAAGAAAACAATCAGAGAAAGAGTAGCGCTTGGCAGGGGCTTCGTCGGAGAGCACTGCCTCGCTTCTCAAAAAACTTACTGATGTTTCCCGTGAAACTTTTAAATGAAATTTATCCTTAAAAGACCAAAGGGTAATATTCTTGATTTATTGAGGAGATCGGGTTACCATTTTCGGGCAAAGACCAAAGAAAGGGGTGAGTTGGTATTTTACCACCCTCTTGCCCCTGCCGGTTTCCCCAGGTTTCATCTTTTTTTAAAACCAGAGAAAGATAATTTAATTTTTAATCTTCACTTAGACCAGAAAAAACCGGTTTATAAAGGAACGCCGGCTCATAATGCTGAACATGAAGGATTGATGGTGAAGAAAGAAGCAAAAAGAATTAAGAAAGAATTGGGCCTGTAGTTCAGTGGTAGAACGCTCGCTTCGCATGCGAGAGATCGGCGGTTCAAATCCGCCCGGGTCCACTATAACATCGGCTCGAACCACATTTTGCTTGCCCCGTAGTGAACGCGAAGCGTTCTACTACTGGGGGTGAAAGAAATTTTTTCATATATTATGTCAGAAATTTCAGCGAAATTTCTGTTTTTATTATTTATATACTTGACATATTTGATAAATAGGTGTACAATCTAGGCAGACTGAAATTACGCAGAAAGGAGGAAACACAATGCTTAAGACAGATTTTCGTCCCCAGTTGGTTGTCAGAAACAAAGAAACTGGTTCTATCGGGGTGACATGTCGGGATCTTCCAGGACCGCTTAGCTGTGATGGGCCCGATGAGGTCAGCGTCGTCTACGACGGCACAACTGTTGCCTTGGGAACAGATTACCGGGCATTCGAAATTATGGGTCCGGAAAATGCAGTCGCTGATCTTAATAAATGTGGGACTGGGAAAGGCGAGGAAGCATGCATTTTCCTTGTCGTCGGACCCGATGGTGCCGAATGTCAAAGATTCGGAAATCTAAGGTGGGATCTTATTTTTCGGACGATGAACGCAAAACGGCAACCCGAAAAGCTCTTTCCAAAGTGTCAGCTCTCTTAAATCAAAGATGTGCAAAACATCTGCGATTGACCCGCTCGGTTTTTCGAGCGGGTCTTTATTTTATCTAGTTCAAAACGAGTTGGTTCTTTGTTTTTCCGAAATTTGCCGCCGAAGGTAAAATCTGATATGATTTTACTTAGCGAACTTCGTTCGCTAAAAAACTTGAAATTGTCAAAGTTCAGGATTTCGGTTCGGAATTCTTGGCCAAACCCTCGCCGCCGCAGGCGGCGAAATGCGTCCGAACTATTTTAAGAATAGTCCACCAAATTTCTATAGGCCAAACCTTAAATATCTACATGAAACATATTGATCCGCATGTTCACTGCCGGGACGGAAATGAGGCCCAAAAAACTAACATTGGCGAGGTTTCAAAAATAGCCACAAACTTAGGGATTGTGGCTATTTTTGATATGCCAAATACCGAGCCACCGATTTTAACCGAAAAAGATGTTCGGGCAAGATTGAGATTAGCTGAAAAAAGGGAGCCCACCCGCTGTGGCGGGTACCCGAAATATTTTCTTTACGTAGGACTAACCCCAAACGAAAATCAAATCAAAAAAGCGGCAAAACTTGTTGAAAATTATCCCCAGGTAATTGGTTTAAAACTTTATGCAGCAAAATCCGGAAAATTGGGAGTTTCACGTGAAACAGACCAAAAGAAAATCTATCGGATTTTGGCTGATTTAAACTATTTAGGGATATTGGCGGTTCATGCCGAAAAAGAAAAATATTTTAAACCCTGGCTCTGGAATCCGGAAAAACCCTGGACTCATAATTTGACCAGACCTGAAATTTCTGAAATTGAAGGGGTTAGAGACCAAATTCAATTTGCCAGAATTTCTCACCTTAAAGGGAATCTCCACATTTGCCACATAACCCTGCCGGAATCAGTAGATTTGGTTTTGGGGGCTAAAAAAGATTTAAGAATCACCTGCGGGGTAACCCCCCATCATATTTTATTTACCGAAAATATAATGAGAAAAAAGAACGGGATTTTGTTCAAAGTTAACCCGCCCTTGAGAGGGATTTCGAAAGTTACTAAATTGAGGGAGTATTTAAGACAGGGCAAAATTGACTGGATTGAATCAGACCACGCCCCCCATACATTAGAAGAAAAATTAAGTCCGCCTTACTTATCCGGCATTGCTTCATTACATCTTTATCCAAGAATTTTAAACTGGTTAAATTCTCAAAAAATGAGCAGGTCGGAAATAAAAAGTTTGACTTATTGGAACATAAAGAAAGTATTTAAAGAAAAACTCAAAGATTTGTAATTTTGGAAGTAATTAAAAATTTGTGCTATCATCTAATTGTTATTTAATCGTATCGGAATTTCAATAAATTGAAATTCCGACAGCACCAGAAACTATGTTTCGGTGCTGGACTGCGATAGGCACTCACCCGATACGACCCAGCACCGAGCTTTGCTCTGGTGCTGCCCGAAGGGAGATAGCGCACGAGCGAAGCGAGCGCCTATCTGGATTTGCTTTTGCGAAATTTTGAGGATGGAAAATGTTTAATGAAAAGAAAAATTTAAAAATTGGTTTTTTCCCTTTGCACAGTTTTGCCAGGCCGGGAGGAGTAAAAGAACATGTTTTAGCTTTGAACAAAGAATTTAAAAAGAGAGGTCTCCAAACAAAAATCATGGTTCCCAAAAGCCGTTCGCGGGAGAGATACGGCAAAGATATAAAACTCTTTGGGACTTCTTTTCTCGTTCCGATTGGCGGAACCCAGGTGGACTTTACGGTATGCTTTAGGCCGGGCAACATTGCTAAACTTTTAAAAAAGGAGAAATTTGATATTTTGCATTTTCAGAATTTTGGCTTCCATTCTTGGCAGATTTTACGAAAATCAGAGGCGGTAAATATTTTAACCTTTCACTCCGGTTATAACTTTAAGACCAACAAATTTTTTAAGGAACTGCCTCCCTCATTTAATCATTTCCTCGTTAATTGGCTCCAAAAAACTGTCAATGAAAGAATTGATGGCGTAATCGGGGTTGCTCCCTGTTGTTTAGATATTTTTAAAGATTTTCCGGGACCCAAAACGGTTATTCCTAACGGGATAGATATAAAAGAATTCAATCCTCAGAAGCCAAAAATTAAAAAATATTGTGACGGGAAAATAAACATTTTGTTTTTGGGACGAATTGAAGAGAAAAAGGGTCTAATTTATCTTCTCAATGCCTATAAAATTTTAAAAACCAAATTCAAAGATTTAAGATTGATTATTGTTGGAGAGGGTCCTCTAAAAGAAGATTGCCAAAATTTCGCAAACCGCAATAATTTAAAGACAGTTCATTTTGAGGGGGTTCCTCCCAGAAAAAAAAATCCCTCCTATTATGCCACAGCTGACATATTTTGCGCTCCGGCTATTTTTGGCGAGAGTTTCGGAATAGTCTTATTGGAGGCCATGGCTTCGGGAAAGCCGGTAGTTGCTTTTGCTAATCAGGGTTATAGGGGGGTATTGGAGGGTAAGGGAAAAAATTTTTTGGCAAATCCCAGGGATTGGCAAGGACTTGCCCAAAAATTAGAGATTTTGATTAAAAGTGAAGCTAAGAGAAAAGAAATGGCTGATTGGGGATTAAAAGAAGCTCAAAAATATTCTTGGGAGATTATTGCTGACCGGGTTTTAGACTTTTATAATGAGGTAATAAAACACAAAGAGAAAAAATTATGATACTTGATTTTTCCTGGCTAATTTTAAGTTATCTTTTGGGGTCTATTCCATTCGGTTACTTAATAGCTAAACGGCGAGGAGTAGATGTTTTAAAGGTGGGGACAAGGCAGATAGGAGGAACCAATGTTTTCCGGAATGTGGGGAAGTGGCCGGGAGTTTTAACCGGGCTTTTGGATATATCTAAAGGATTTGCAGCAGTCTGGGGAGCGCAAATACTGGGATTAGGACCTGAGGTTCAGGTATTTGGAGGGCTGGCAGCAATTGCCGGTCATAATTGGTCATGTTACTTAAAGTTTCGAGGAGGAAGAGGAATTGCCACTTTTTTTGGGGCAGCTTTTGCTTTAAATCCCTTAATTACCCTCTATTCTTTAATTCCGCTGATAGTAATTGGCTTTTTCTGGCATAGCACTCCAGCTACCTTGCTCACTTTTTTAGTTGCCATTTCTCTAAGCATCGTTTATAAAATAGATTTTCTGACTCTGTTTTTTAGTTTGGCCTTAGTTTTGATTTTGATAATAAGGCTGACCGGCAAAACCCAGGAAATTAAGTTTCCATCATCCAAAACTCAAATTATTTTTAATCGTTTAATTTTTGATAGGCCTCCGGGAGTGAAACCTTCCCCCCGCCCCGTTAGAAATTTATTTCGGGCGGGGCCCACTGGAAAATAAGAACCTGCCTCGCTCAGCTCGGCAATCTGCTTCGGAGAACCGCTCGTTTCTTCCAGCGAGAAACTCGCTTAGTCCTCGCGAGTTTTCGCCGATGAAATCGGCGAACCAAGCAAACTCGCTCCGGATGTTCTCCTCAGCAGTTTGCCTCGCTCAGCTCTGGCAGAACCTTGATTTGCTAAGGTATAAAAACATACTTAAATTAAAAACCAAATAATTTTATGGCACTTCCCAGACGAGTAAAAAAAATTGGGAAAATGGCTCGAGGAGCTTCATTTAGGGTTGGAGCAGGAGTAAGAAAATTAAGTAAGACGCCGGAAATGAAAATGGTTCAAGCTCCAATTTGGGCAATAAAAAAAATAATCGAAAGACCAGAAGAAAAAAAAGTGGAAACGATAGAGATTTTTGATTTAAAGAAACTTTTAAGCGGAGCCTGTCAAAATGTGGTTTTGCACCAGGAAGAAATTAATAAAATTAATGTTTTCCCGGTCGCCGACAAGGATACCGGCTATAATTTAGCAGCAACCTTGCTGGGAATAGAGGGGGCAATAGCTGATAGAGAATATAAAAATCGCATTAAGTTTATAAAAGATATCCGGGAAGCGACAATGATGAATGCCCGGGGAAATGCCGGGATGATAACCGCCGGGTTTTTACTTGGGTTTTTGGACTCGATTAAGTTTCGAAAACACATTGATTCGATTTTGTTAGCCAAAGCGATGAAAAAAGGAAAAAGCCGGGCCTGGCAATCAATCGAAAAGCCGGTGGAGGGTACAATTTTAGACGTAATGAATGCCTCTTCAGATAAAAGCTGGGAAATAAGAAGAAAAGAAAAAAATATTATAAAAATTTTAGAAGAATGCATAAAAGTTGGGAAATCAGCCCTGGCCGAAACCAAAGAGAAGTTAGAGGTTTTAAAAAGACATGACGTAGTAGATGCCGGAGGATTGGGATTTTTAAAAATTTTGGAGGGATGGCTTATAGTTCTAAAAGAGGGAGCTCTCCAAGAAGAAAAAACTTTTTTTTCTTCGGCTTTCGCCTCCGACGATATAGAAATCTCCGAATATCGATACTGTCTTACTGCTTTTTCCGGAAAGAAAATCAGAACTGAAGAAATAAGAAATAAAATTTCAGGCCTTGGAGGGAGCGTTGAGTTTTTAGAAAGTAACCCCGGGATTAAGTTTCACATCCATACTAATTTTCCGGAAAAAATAAAAGAAAGGGTTGAAAAAATTGAAAAGTTTAGTTTCAACATAGAAGACATGGAAAAACAGTTTTTGACGGTAAAGAAAAAGCCGGTCGGCTTGGTGGTCGGGGAAACCGCTGTTTTGCCCAAAGACTTTTTAAAAAAATATCAAATAGAAGAAGTTCCTTTCCCGATAAATTTTCCCGAAGGTGAAAAAATTTCCGGTAAAAATCTTTATGAAAAAATGAGAAAAGCCAAAATCCTACCCACCACTGCCGCCAGTCCTTTTGGAAATTATCTGGTCTGTTATAAAAAAGCTTTGAAAAATTTTGAAAAGATATTAGTTATAACTCCCTCCTGTAAGATTTCCGCTTCCTATGCTCAGGCTAGGATTGCCAGAGCAATTTTACGTCGGGTAAAGAAAAATATTTTTGCTTTTGATTGTTTTTTAGTTGATGCCGGAGAAGGCATAATGGCTGCAAGATCTCAAGAGTTGATTAATAGGGGAAAAACCCTCGAAGAGATTTTAGAAGAATTAAAAAGATTTTCACCCCAGGTTAGATTTTTGCTAATGGTAGAGGATTTGAAATTTTTGATTAAAGGAGGAAGGTTAAAAGTGCCCCCATTTATGATTCCGGTTTTTAGTTTCTTGGGCAAAACAGGAATTCGTCCCCTGATTACTCTTAAAGAAGGAAAACTGAAATTTGCCTCAATAAAATTTGGAGTAAAAGATGCAGCCAAATGTTTAATAAAAGAGATAAAGAAGCAAAGTCGGTCCAACCCGGTTAGAGCAGTTATTACCCATGCCGATAATGAAAAATCAGCCCTGGCTCTTAAAGAAGAGATAGAAAAAGAGGGAGGAGAGGTTCTCTATGTTTCATCGGTTTCGACGGCAGTCGGAGTTCATGCGGGTCCCGGAACTCTAATTGTTGCTTTCCACCCCATACAATAAAATTTTGTTGCCAATCTTCAAATTTTCTAGATACCTAATT
>PCWJ01000003.1:3094-8704 GCA_002787295.1 Candidatus Nealsonbacteria bacterium CG11_big_fil_rev_8_21_14_0_20_37_68 | reverse complement strand
TCTCCAGGATACTATTTTTGTCAAGGCGAAGCCGCCTTACGGCTTATCTTCTCATATGAAAAATGTCTATTTAAGAAAAGGTGCGGGGTTGACAAGAGATTTGAATTTGATAAGATGATAGAAAGGTCCGTTGGAAGCGGACACTTTTAATAAAAGCCAATGGATTTAAAAACTTTTACATCAGCCATTGCTCAAATTGCCGAAGAGAAGGGAATTTCTCAAGAGAAGGTGATTGAAACCATCGAGTCGGCAATTGCCGCTGCCTACAAAAAAGATTATGGCAAAAGAGGTCAGATAATTAAAGCGAGTTTGGACCCGGGAACCGGTCAGGTTAAGTTTTGGCAGGTAAGGCAGGTTTTGTCGGATTCGATGGTTTATTCCGAAGAGGAATTGGAAAAATTAAAAGCTAAAGAAATGGAGTCGATTGAGGGGAAGGTGAAGTTTAATTCCGAAAAACATATTATGCTGGCAGAGGCTAAGAAAATAGACCCAAAAATTGAACCGGGTCAGGAGCTTCAGGAAACCCTTGAAGCCCAGGAGGATTATGGTCGGATTGCCGCCCAGACGGCAAAACAAGTCATTTTGCAAAAAATAAGAGAAGCAGAGAGGGAGACTATTTTCTCGGAGTTAAAACAAAAAGAAGGGGAAATAATTTCTGGAATCTGTCAGAGAGTTGAAGGCGGAAGAGTTTTTTTTGACATTGGAAAAACTTTAGGAATTTTAAACAGAGAGGAGCAAATTCCCGGGGAATTTTACCGACCGGGTTTAAGATTAAAACTTTATATTTTAAGTGTAGAGGAAAGTCCGAAGGGTCCCCTAATTTTTCTGTCTCGAGCTTACCCAAAGTTTGTTTCCAAGCTTTTTGAATTGGAGGTGCCGGAAATCTCAGCTGGCTCTGTTCAAATAAAATCTATTGCCAGGGAAGCCGGTTCTCGAACCAAGATTGCCGTAGTTTCAATCCAAGAGAGAGTGGATCCGATTGGGAGCATTGTTGGCCAGCGGGGAACCAGAATTTCAGCCGTAATCAACGAGTTGGGGGGAGAGAAAATCGATGCGATTGAGTATTCCGATGATCCGGAAAAATATATTGCCAATTCCCTTTCTCCGGCCAAAGTTTTGGAAGTGAAACGTCTGCCAAAAAATAAAGCCTTGGCTATTGTTCCGGAGGATCAACTTTCTTTAGCCATTGGCAAAGAAGGCCAGAATGTAAGATTGGCAGCCAAGCTCACCGGCTGGAAAATAGACGTTAGAGGTCCGGAAACGGCAAAAGAAACAAAAGAAACAGAAAAGGTAAAAGAAGTAAAAAAGACAAAAGAAGTAAAAGAAGTAAAAGAAGTAAAAGAAGTAAAAGAAGCAAAAGAAGTTAAAAAAGAATAAAAGCAATAAAATTTAAAGATTTACCCGCCTAAATTTTGTAGAACAAAATTTTGGTGGGTTTAAGTTTATTATGTTACTCCTTTCCATTGCCATTTCTTTATTTTCCTTGGGCTTTGCCCTTTATTTGGTTTATTGGGTTAAAAAATGTGATGAAGGACCGGAGGGAATGGTCCGAATTTTCAGATTAATTAAAGAAGGGGCTAATGCTTTTTTGAAAAGGCAGTACAAAACCATTGGATTGATCGCTATTTTTTTAGCCCTGGCTCTTTTTGGAGTCTATTATTTTACAGGCAACTTCATTTTAGGAATTCAGACTTCTTTAGCCTTTATTTTTGGAGCGGCCCTGTCAGCTTTATCCGGATTTATTGGGATGTGGATTGCCGTAAGGTCTAATGTGAGAACCGCTAATGCTGCCCAAACAAGTTTGTCAAAAGCCTTAACCATTGCTCTTCGGGGAGGAGCAGTTTCCGGAATTACTATTGTAGCCATGAGCCTGTTAGGAATTTCCAGCCTCTATCTTATTTATATACATTTGGGTTATGAACCCTCTAAAATTCCTTTCTTAATTGTCGGATTTGGGTTTGGCGCCAGCTTAGTTGCTCTTTTTGCTCAACTGGGAGGAGGAATCTATACCAAAGCCGCCGATATTGGGGCAGATTTGGTAGGGAAAATCGAAGCCGGTATTCCCGAAGACGATCCCCGAAATCCGGCCGTCATCGCTGATTTGGTCGGAGATAATGTTGGTGATTGTGCTGGTAGAGGGGCGGATCTTTTTGAATCGACGGCGGCTGAAAATATTGGAGCAATGATTTTGGGAGTAGTTCTTTTCCCCTATTTTGGAATTTCCGGCATCATTTTCCCTCTAATTTTGCGAGCCTTTGGACTTCTTTGTAGCATAGTCGGAGTTTTAGTGGCCACGACCCGCCGCAAGATTGATGACCCGATGAGAGCTTTAAATAAAGGCTATTTTGTTACCAGTTTTCTGGCTGCTATCTCTTTCTATTTTATAACTATGAAAATGCTGGGGAGCATTTGGTTCTTTTTTGCAGCTTTAGTGGGACTTTTCACCAGTATTGTTTTTGTTTATATCACTCAATACTACACTGACGCCAAACATCGACCGGTTCAAGAAATTGTCAAAGGTTCTACTACCGGTCATGCTACCAATGTTATTGCCGGTTTTTCAGTAGGCCTAGAATGTACTGCCGCTACCATTATTACTATTGCTTTAGCCCTCTTGACTTCCTATAAATTTGGGAGTTTAACCGGGCTTCAAGGCGGCGGACTTTATGGAACAGCTGTAGCTACGATGGGGATGCTGGCCACCTGTGCCTATATCTTAGCTATGGATACTTTCGGCCCGATTTGCGATAATGCCGGAGGAATTATTGAAATGTCCGGGGGAAAAGAAGAGGTGCGTAAAATTACCGACAAGCTTGATGCAGCCGGCAATACGACTAAAGCCCTGACCAAAGGATATGCTATGGGGGCAGCCGCCTTAGCTGCCTTTTTGCTTTTTTCCGCTTATTTAACCGAAGTGAAAATTGAAATTGTCGATTTAGCCAAAGTAGAAGTTTTTGTCGGGGGTTTAATTGGAGCAATGTTAATTTTCTTATTTAGTGCTTTTGCTATTAAAGCAGTGGGCAAGACCGCCTCGGTTATTATCAATGAGGTAAGAACTCAATTTAAAGAAGACCCCGGAATTATGGCCGGGAAAACTTTGCCTAATTATGCCCGCTGTGTGGATATTACCACCAAAGGTGCTTTAAAACAGATGGTTTTGCCGGGATCCCTGGCCGTGGTGGTCCCTATCGTAGTTGGACTTACCTTAAGAGCTGAAGCTGAAGCCGGGCTGATAATGGTGGGGACTATTGTTGGTATACTTTTGGCTACCGTACTGAATAACAGCGGCGGGGCCTGGGACAATGCTAAGAAGTTTATTGAGGCCGGAAATTTAGGGGGTAAAGGAAGCCCGGCCCATGCTGCTTCGGTAACCGGCGATACCGTCGGAGACCCATTTAAAGATACGGCTGGCCCATCTTTACACGTTTTAGTCAAACTATTGAGTACCTTAACCCTGGCCCTGGCCGCTTTATTTATTTGATTTAAGAGACCTAGCGACAATAAAAGTTTCATGTGAAACATTTAAAAGTTATTAAAAGCACCGAAATTAACCGGTGCCTACTTTAAAAAAACAAACTCATTCCGGAATAAATAAGAAAAACCACCAGAAAGACATGGGGTATATTTAAACCAAACAAATACCAGATACCGCTTTTTATTCCCCTTAATCTCATTGCAATTACAGATATTGTATCTGACCAGGGAAGGGGCAAAAAGAATACAAGTAGAATTACCCATAAACTTTGCCGATTCAGCCAATTAATAACTTGTCTGTTTTTATTTGACGGTAAATCAACCTTGGTTTCAGATAAAGCAACTTTCATTTTTGAAACTCTCTTTGCCGACAGTATTTTTTTAAAAATAAACTGGACTAAACTCGTTCCGAAATAGACACAAACTATTCCAATATTCCCTGCTCCATAGCAAGCCAAAAAACACTCAAAAAGGTTCTTCCCGGAATAGAACCAAACTCCAGCCATCCCCGGATACGAAAGCCAGAGAGGTAAAACTAAAGAAGGTATTTCCAGAGGATTTCTGACCATTAAAAAAGGAAACAGGACAGATAAAACAATAATTGCAATTAATCCCTTCTTTTCTTTTTTTCCCATCATTTCTCCTTTTAAGATTTTTTATTAAGGTACTAAGCTCAAATTTTAACACAATCGGAAGTAAAATGCAATTCTCAATTCAAAAATTACCAAAATTAAAAGTTGAAATAAAAATTGAGGTGCCAGCTGAAGAGTTTGGCGACTTTTACCAAAAAGCAGTTTTAGATTTGGGAAAAGATTTAGAGATGCCGGGGTTTCGGAAGGGGAAAGTGCCGAAAGAAATTGTTGAGAAAACAATCAGTCAGGAAAAAATTTTGTCGGAAACTGCCGAAATAGCGGTAAAAGAAAGTTATATTAAAGCAATTAGTCAGTTAATAAAGAGCGACAGAATTGAACCCCTGGGTCAGCCGGAAATTGAAATTTTACCCCCCACCACTTTGAAAAATGATAATAAAGGTGAAACAGAGCTAAAACAGGAGAAGACTTCCTTTGTTGATGGGGGCCAATTTCAAAGTGGTGGGGGGTTGACATTTAAAGCCGTAGTTCAGGTTTTGCCCGAAATAAATTTACCCGATTATAAAGAAATTGCTTCAAAAGTAAAAAGGAAAAAACCGGAGGTCTCGGATAAAGATACTCAGGATGCTCTAAAATGGCTCCAAAAATCAAGAGCAAAGTTTACTCTAAAAAATACTCCCGCTCAAAAAGGCGACTGGGTCGAAATCGAATATAATCTCCAATCCATCGAGAACAGTTCTCGATGGATTAAAGATGCCTTTGTTTTGGGCGAGGGGCACTTTGTTCCTGGCTTTGAAGAGAATTTAATCGGAATGAAAGCCGGAGAAGAAAAAGAATTTCAACTATCAGTCAAGGGCCAACCGATCCGGGATGGCTTCCCGGAGAAACTCCGGGAAGCCATCCCGGAGGTTCCGCAGATAAAAGTAAAATTGAAGTCGATTCAGAAGATGGAGTTGCCGGAATTGAATGATGAATTTGCCAGAAACTTAGGACAGTTTGAAAATTTAACTGCCCTAACGCAATCCGTTCAAGCCGGTTTAAAATTAGAAAAAGAAAATCAAGAAACCCAAAGAGTCCGACAAGAAATTTTAGAAAAAATTGCCCAAAAAACAGAAATGGAAATTCCGGAAATCTTAATTGAAGAACAAAAAAAGAAATTTTTGGAAAATTTAAAAAAGGAGGTTAGTCAAAATCTCCAGATTAGTTTTGAAGACTATTTAAAGAAAATTAGAAAATCCGAGACAGAGATCTTTGAATCTTTTCAGGAACCTGCCAAGACCCAGATTAAAAACTCCCTGATTTTAAGAGAAATTCAAAAAAGAGAAAATATTTTGGTTGGAAAAGAAGAGCTAAACGAAGAGGTGAATAAGATTTTAAAAAGTTTCTCCAGTCCGGAAGAAGCTCAAAAAAAATTTGACCCCGAACAATTAAAAAGTTATACTAAAGAAGTAATAAGACAAGAAAAAACCTTTCAATTGCTAGAGCAATTTTAATTTTATGAATTTAATTCCTACTGTTATTGAAAAAACCCAATACGGTGAGAGGG
>PCWJ01000003.1:2477-3086 GCA_002787295.1 Candidatus Nealsonbacteria bacterium CG11_big_fil_rev_8_21_14_0_20_37_68 | reverse complement strand
CAATTCCATTATTGCCCAGCTTTTGTTTTTAGCCTCTCAAGACCCCAAAAAAGACATCCAGCTTTACATTAATACTCCCGGGGGTTCAGTAACTGCGGGCCTGGCAATTTATGACACAATGCAGTATGTAAAGTGTCCCATTTCAACGGTTTGCGTAGGGATGGCAGCCTCAATGGGGGCTACCCTTTTGGCAGCTGGCACCAAGGGAAAAAGGTTTGCTCTTCCAAATTCCGAGATTTTGCTTCATCAGGTTGCTGGCGGCATAACCGGAGAGGCGGTGGAAATTGAAATTACGGCAAAGCAAATTATTAAAATTAAAGATAAGCTGAACAAAATTTTAGCTAAACATACCGGCCAGTCCTTAGAAAAAGTGGAAAAAGACACTGACCGCGATTTTTATCTTTCAGCCGAAGAAGCTAAAGAGTACGGAATCATTGATGAGGTGATAAAAGTCAAAGAGTAAATAATTGCCATTGAAAGATAAAAATCAAATTTCCCCGGTTTAGGAAAACAGGCTTTTGTCCTGAGCGAAGCGAAGGACAAAAACGTTAGAAACCGTGGGTTTCTAAAAGAGGGGGGTCGGGGGAAATTTCGTGATCGTATTTTTTT
>PCWJ01000003.1:1048-2411 GCA_002787295.1 Candidatus Nealsonbacteria bacterium CG11_big_fil_rev_8_21_14_0_20_37_68 | reverse complement strand
AAGCAAAATTGCCGGAATCTTTCAGACCGCTTTTGTGGTCTTATCGTTTTTCTGAAATTGACCCGAAAGAAAATGCTGTTAGAATAATTATTAATACTATTAACTATGGAAACTGGAAGCATTGGCAGTGGATTTTAAATTATTATGGGCCGACAGAAGTAAAAAAAATTATCGAAAATGCCCCGGCTAGCGAATTTAGACCGAGTGCTTTAAAACTGATTTGTTTATTATTAAAAATTAAAAAAATAAAATATGCAACTCGAAGCGATAAAATCAGAGCAGAAAAAAATATTTGAAAAATTAAAGAATTTCCCGGAATTTTATTTAGTGGGAGGAACCGCTCTGGCCTTACAAATGGGCCATAGAATTTCTATTGATTTTGATTTATTTTCAGAAAAAGAAATTTCTCCGGTATTTTTGAATAAAGTAAAAAGAATTTTCAAAGAATTTAAAATAGAAACTATTTTAGACCATTCGGAACAGCTGAGCATAAAAGCAAACGGAACAAAAATAGATTTTGTAAAATATAATTTTCCCCCAACGCTGAATCTAACTAAATTTCGGGGAGTAAAAATTCTTTCGGTGCCGGAAATCGCAGCGATGAAGGCCTTTGCCGTAAGCCATAGAGCGACACTAAAGGATTATATCGATTTATATTTTATCTTAAAAGGTGGATACGCGGACCTAAAAAAAATAAAGAGGATAGCTGAAGAAAAATATAAAGATGAATTTAATTTTAGATTATTTTTGGAACAACTAATTTATTTAGAAGATGTTAAAAAAGAGAGGATTCAGTTTTTGAAAAAGAAAATTGGCGAGCAGGAAATGATAAAATTTTTTGAAAAAGAAATAAAAAAGATAAAAATATAAAAAAATTCCGCCTTGCGGAATTTTTTAATCTCCGGCTATTGGCTGCTAATAGCCGTTAGAAATCGAAATTGGTTGATAGAAAATGGAAATTTCCAATAACTAATTTCTCCTTTCTTTTGGCCAATAACTACTAACTACTAAATACCGGCCTCAATTGTTTTCTTTATCTGGCTGTCTTTACTCAAATCTGCCCACCAGAGAATCTGGTCTTTATTTAGATACATTACATTTTCCGGTCCGAAAAACATTGAGTTCAGGGGAGCTAATTGAATGCCCGGCCGTTCTCCTTCTTTGGCAGGAACTTGTTGGATGTAATAAACATCAGTCAATTTACAACAGGGGAAGGTTTTCAAATGGCCGTAATAGACATCACTGTTGATTAACTGAACTGCCTGCCATTTTTTCGGCCCGAAAGGAAAATTCTCTTTGCCGTAGGCGTAACCCAGATAAATACAAACCAGAATTAAAGCAACAATCAAGGTATAGATTAAAA
>PCWJ01000003.1:0-1035 GCA_002787295.1 Candidatus Nealsonbacteria bacterium CG11_big_fil_rev_8_21_14_0_20_37_68 | reverse complement strand
AATTTTAAATCTTTAATCTTAAATCGTCAACCTGAATTATCCACACCCCCTAGACTTGCCATTATTTTTGGTTTTAGTAAAATAAAACAAGGATTAGGGAAATCACAAGAAGTGATAAACGTAAAAAGTAAAGAAGAAAATATGAACAAAAAGAACAAAAACTTAACCTCCGGGGACATAGAAAAACTTCTTTCCGAGCAAACTTTAGTTATTCTTAGCGCTGTGGATGAAAAGCTCAAAAAGATAGAATACCGTATTGAAAAGATGGAATACCATATTAATCAAAATATCAACGGGCTTACGACTACCTTGGATAACTTTCTAAAAAGAATGACAGATATGGAGGATGAATTTGAAATTCTGAAGCACGATCTTAAAAAAGTGAAAGAGGTAATCAAGGAAAAATTAGGCGTTGATTTAAATCTTTAATCTTATGCCAGCCGATTTTAACCCTCAAATTTTCAAACTTAAATCCAATCTACGGACAATAGTTGTCATCGTCATTGTCATTGTTATTGTCATCGTCGGCCTCGCCGTTTATTTCACCTGGCCCTCAGGAGAAAAGGGAGTTGAGCAGCCGGCGGCTGAAGAAATAGTTCCCGAAGAAACAATCCCCGAGGAAATGCAAAAAGGCGAAGTGGGCGAATTGGAAATAAAAGAAGGCCAGACAATGGAAGAAGCCTTAGGAGAAATGAATCCCGAGGCTCTTGTTCGTCCTCTCCAGTCCCCGGGCACTTCCCTTCCTCAAGTTATTAACAATACTTCTGGTGTTATTATATCTGTTGAAAAAGATGCTATAATAGTAAAAGGAAACGGATCTAATTTTGAAGACCAAATTTCCAGAGAATTAACCATTAAAGTTGTTGCCCAGACGACTATTTTTGAAAAAAATCAGGCCGGGAGATATCAGGGCCCTGAAGGTTTAAAATATTTAGCTCCCGGTGTTAATGTGGCAATAGAATCTTTAGAAAACATCCGCGGCAAAACCGAATTCACCGCCAGTTATATAAATAAAATATAATCGCTAAAACAGAC
>PCWJ01000048.1:482-3662 GCA_002787295.1 Candidatus Nealsonbacteria bacterium CG11_big_fil_rev_8_21_14_0_20_37_68 | reverse complement strand
ATTGTAATCTCCGTTTCGATAAGCTTCTTTTGCTTCCTCAAATCTTTGCTGGTCAATCTCGCCCAAAGCCCAGTGTTCTATCTCCCCGAGCAAATACTCTACGGTTTCTTTAACTTTTTGCTGAGAAGAATTTTCTAATTCCTCTATGGCTTTTTCCGTCTCGGTAATTGAAGTTAAAATTTGAGCTTCTGGTTCCGTTGTTTTTGCGATTTTTTCTGACTCGCCCGCTTCGCCTTGCGGAGCAAGACGAGCGGGACTAGTGGCTTCAACCATTTTTTTAGTCTCCGCTATCACTTCTTTACCGGCCAAGGCAGCACTCTCTACGCTTTTCCTTATTTCTAAGACCTGCTTTGGATTTTTGACTTCGGCTTTCTCCAAGCTCTCCCTTACCTGAGAAATATTGGTCTGAAGCTGGACAAGGGCCGGGGTTAAACCTTGTAATTGGACTAATTTTTGCTGGTATTCAACTTGAGCAGTTTTGAGGTCTTTTAGGTTAGAAAAATAAAAAATGCTTCCTGCAATTAAAAGCAAAGCCACCGGTAAAACAAAAGCCGGTTTAAGAGCAAATTGAAAACGGAAAAATTCTCTAAAAGATAAACTCCTTTTAGCTTCAAGGTCTTGCCCTAAAATTCGGCTTTTAGTTAACAAAACCCAGTTTTTTCTGGGTTCAATTCTCCTAAGCGTGCGAATTTTGCGAATAAGGTCTTTTTCGGTCATCTTAATATAAGACGGATTTCCCACAAACTTGTTACAGATTTTATACTGAAAACAAAAATGTTTAAAACTTCGAATTAAACACTAATCAGTGTTTAATTTGTTTCTTAGCTCTTTTAGGCCGCGGTGGAGAGCCACCCTGACCGCCCCCTCTGATTTATCTAAAATTTCAGCTATCTCTGATATAGAAAGTTGGTCCAAATACCGCCAAATAATGACTTCCTGATAGTCCTCGTTGATATTGGATAGAGCAAATTTAACCTGGTCTAATTCAGAATCAATTTTAGCTTTTTCTTCTAAATTTAATCGAGGGTCAACCATTTGAACAAACTCTGCTGAAATTGTCTTAACCTGACTTTTTTGACGGTAATGATCAATTACTAAATTCCTGGCGATCTGATAAAGAAAGGCTTGAATGTTCTTAATATCCGCCCCTTGCCGAAAGCTGTCCCACCCCCGGATAAAAACCTCCGAAGTTAAATCTTCGGCCACTTCTTGGGAACTAACCTTTAAAAAAATAAACCTATAGATTTTATTGATGTATTGGTCGTATATTTTACTAAATTGTTTTCGTAGATTAGCCATTGTTGGTTGGGACATTATTAGGACATGTTAATAACTTGTTAGGAAACTGTTAGGACAAATAACGGGTGATTGGGACAATTTCCTCTTGTCCTAAGACAAAGTAGGAAGTTTGTAGAAAACCTTGTTACACCTTCCAACCCTTTCTATCATTCCTTCTCTTACCAGCCTTCCCAAGTCTCGACGTAAGGTTCTTTTGCTTAATTTTTCAAAAGATTTCAGAATCTCTCCGGCCTGAGCTCCTCCGTTCTGTTTTAAAATATCTATAATCCTCTTTTGACGAGGAAAAAGTTGATTAGAAGAAATTTCACTTGGGTCTCCGTCTTTAACTTTCGAATCTTGGCGGTATCCAATGCCACCAAGTTCGGTTTCAATGTTTTGTTTGATTTTATTATATTCTCTTTTTAGAACCAGGAAATTTCTGGAATCTATCCATTTTTGAGACTGGGCTAAGTCAAAAAAATCGGCAATAATCTTAATATTTTTATTAATTGCCGGGGCCGCATCCTCAAGCCTTTTAACTCCTGGGTTTGGGGAGGCTAATACTAAATCAGACAAAATTTCTAAAGCCTTCTCTCTGATTTTAAGCTTCAGGGGTTCTCCTTTGGGAAAAAGTTCGGTCACCCGATAAACCCCAAGGGTCAGCTGAAAAAAATGATTTGAATCCATAATTTTCTTTTCTTAACGCACTTTATCCTACACCTTTGCGTGCAAAGGTGCGGGGTTTATTATTCTACAATATTTTCATTATTCTACAAAACATTCCTGCCAATTACAAGGGAAGGGTAAAAGATACTGGCGGCGCCGAAGGCGCCGCCAGTAATATTAGCGAGAACACTTCTCGCTAATATGAGCTTTATAAATTATAAAAGCTCACCGTTTATCACAATCATTTCATCCGCCTCCGCCTACGAGACGAAGTTAGAACCTTGTTTTGGAATGGTTTAAATAAAAAGCTGGTTGGCTTCTGCCCCCAGCTTATATATTCAATTGAATTATGAAGCAACTAAAGTTTGCCATTTCTGGCGGAGTTCTTTAAAGACTTGCTTAGCTTCTTCTATGTCTCTTACGGGAAACTTGCTCTTGGTTTCTAGAATATCTTGAAGAACTTCATTAATATGTGGCGGCTCGCCCCATCCATATTCATTAATGCTTTTAAGGGCTATCTTAATAGAATCAAACTTCTCTTCTTCTCCCCGAACTTCAAAAACAAGAATTCCCTGAAATGGCCATGCACGAAGTGTGCCGCCCTTAATACCATCTTTAGCGCCGAAGCTCCATTCAAACACTGGATACGATATACCGCTCGTATGTGGCATCTCTTGGACACCCATAAACCAATTAAATTCATCACTAACCTGCTTTTCTAGAGGTCGTTGCATTATTTTTCCCTCCTTTCATTTTCTTTGTGCTATTCTCCTCCTACGCCCAAATCAAATTCTTGTTAAGGTTTCAGAAACCACTGGCGGCGCCTTCGGCGCCGCCAGTAATATTAGCGAGAACACTTCTCGCTAATATTAGTTTTATTTACCACATCAGATATTTACCATCTAACGGGGTTCGCCGTTTATCACAATCGTCCCGTCTTCACCAGATTGAGACATTCTCCAGCCACCCTTACATTTAATATTATTTTCATCAAATGAAGAACTATCATAATAAATCGCAATCCTTCCTCCACCCCCACCTTGGCCTATTCCTCCACCATAAGTGCATCCATCTCCTCCATTAGTATAAATAGAACCAGAACCCGCAAAGGTGTCAGTGGTAATATAGACGCTCCCTCCGCTTCCTCCTGACCACCAGGAACCACTACTTTCTCCGTTAGCTGAGATGAAACCCGCAAGAATTAAAGTATCAGTGAGATTAATGATAATCGCTCCG
>PCWJ01000048.1:0-374 GCA_002787295.1 Candidatus Nealsonbacteria bacterium CG11_big_fil_rev_8_21_14_0_20_37_68 | reverse complement strand
TCAATTTAGATACATATATATAAGTATTCGCTTCTATCTTACTTCCGGATTGCAAAAGCAAATCGCCGGCATTAATGTTTATAAAAAGTTGATCCGGACCGATTAAAGAACTGGAGTCAATAATAAGCTGATTAACAACATTTATAGTGGCGGTAGTTTTAGCTTCCAGCGTAGAACTATTGCTCACTTTAATTTCATTTGCAGTCAGGGTTTCCGGCAGATAAAAATAAGACGAGTTAAGAATCTCCAGTCGATTAAAAGTGTAATTGTTTTCCGGCAGTTGAGTGACGCCCCCCAATCCATTATTATCAATAATTAAATCTCCATATTCTTGAACTGAAGATTTAAGATAAATTGTGCCTGCTCCCCCATTG
>PCWJ01000010.1 GCA_002787295.1 Candidatus Nealsonbacteria bacterium CG11_big_fil_rev_8_21_14_0_20_37_68 | reverse complement strand
ATCATGGCTAATCTTTCTAATCCCATTCCGGTATCTACTCCTTTTTGCTTTAAGGGAGTAAAAAACTTTTTATTTCTTCCCTTATAGTATTCATTAAAAACTAAGTTCCAAACTTCAACGCCTTTAAAATGAACTTCGGTGGTGGGACCGCAGGGTCCTTCTAAGCCGGTTGGCCCCCAAAAATTATCTTCCTTTGAGGCTTTTTTTATTCTATTTTCCGGTATTCCTAATTTTTTCCAAATTAAAACGGATTCTTCATCGGCCGGAACATCCTTGTCGCCTTCAAAAACGGTAAAAATGGCATCTTCTTTTGGCAACTTTAATTCCCGGAAAAGAAATTCAAAAGCTAACTTTATTGCTTCTTTCTTAAAATAACCGCCGAAAGAAAAATTACCAAGCATTTCCAGAAAGGTCAAATGGCTTTCGTCTCCAACTTCTTCAATATCGGAAGTCCGAATGCATTTCTGGCAGGAAGCAACGTTTGGACCGTAAGGGGATTTTTTCTCTAAATAATAAGACTTAAACTGCTGCATTCCGGCGGTGGTAAACAAAACGCTTGGGTCTGCAGGCAAAAGAGGGCTGGAAGGTACGATTTTGTGCCCCCTTTTTTCAAAAAAATCTAAAAAGGCTCGCCGTAACTCTTTGGAGGTCATAACTATTTTTAATGTTATCAGAATTTTCCCAAAAATAAAACCCCTTGTCCTGTAAACAACTTGTTGTTGTACGGGGCTTGATAAATTTTCGGCAGGTTATACCATTTTTATTCTTTACCCTTTTCTCGAGCTTTGCTCGAGACGGGTCGCCAGAACTTCGTTCTGAATAGACCGAATTATTCCGCCGCCGATTAATTCATCTCCTTTGTAGAAAACAACTGACTGACCCGGAGTAATGGCTCGCTGAGGCTTTTCAAAAATTAGACTACAACCCACCCCCCGCCCTCCCCGACAGAAGTCGGGGCCCCTATAGATATTAGATTTTAGATGATAGATAGTGGCTGGCAAAGCCAGCTGACGATAACGAATTTTTGTCTTTATCCTCAACGGCAGAAGAGGGGGTTTACCGGAAATCCAATTAATGCTTTTGGCCGTAAGTTCTTTTTTATATAAATCCTTTTCATTCTTGGTGACGATTAAGAGACTCTTTTTTATGTCTTTGTCCATAACATAATATGGCCCCCGGGGAAGGCCTATTCCTTTTCTTTGGCCAATAGTATAAAAATGTAATCCTCTATGTTTCCCCAATACTTTACCCCGAACGTCAACAATCTGGCCTGGTTTTGGTTTAAGATATTTCTTCAAAAAATCATTTATGGTCGTTTGAATAAAACAAATTTCTACTGATTTTTTAATATTTAAGACCGGTAATTTAAACTTTCTTGCTAAGTTCTCAACTTCCTTTCTGGTATAATTTTCAATCGGAAATAAAATTCGCTTCAATTGGTTTTGATTTAACATCCACAAAAAATACGACTGATCTTTGTCTTTGTCTCTCGCCTTTAACAGATGAATTCCATTTTTATCTTTCTTAAGTCGGGTATAATGGCCAGTAGCAACAAAGTCTGCATCTAAATCTAAGGTTTTTTCTAACAATAACCCAAATTTTATTTCTTTATTACAAATAACACAGGGGTTAGGAGTTACTCCTCGTTTATATTCTTTCAGAAAATAATCAATAATTCTTTTTTTAAATTCTTTTCTTAAATCTAAAACCAAAAACGGAATTCCTAAAATCTTGGCTATTTTTCTGGCCCTTTTTCCTGCCTCTTTAAAAGAAAGTAAATTCGCAAGCTTCATAAAAACCCCGGTTACTTCAAAACCAGCCCTTTTTAAAATGGCAGCCGCAACCGATGAATCTAATCCGCCCGACATTGCGACGATTACCTTTTTTGGCATATTTTATTTTCGTAAAATTTCCTCTTCAAAGATCGTAAATCCCTTGTATTTCTTTTCTATCTCTTCCCGAGTTTTAATTATCCCCTGATGCTCTTTTTTTAATTCCTGTGGAATTGGGATTTTATTTTTTAGATAATAATCGTAAATTGCCTCCTTTAAAGCATCTACAGCTAAAATTGAACAATGGATTTTAATTGGGGGAAGGGGCTGCCCCAATCTTTTTATCAAATCTTCTTTTTCAATCTTTAAAGCATCTTCTAATTTTTTTCCTTTTATCATTGTTGTGAGTAAACTTGTGTTGGCAATAGCAACGACACAGCCCAAGGTTTCAAATTTTATATCTTTAATAATTTTTTCGCCTTCTTTATTCTTTCCAATTTTCAAATAAAGTTTCATGACATCGCCGCAGATCAAATTCCCCGCCTCGCCAACTCCATCGGGATCTTTGATTTTCCCCACATTTTTGGGATTTTTGAAATGTTTAATTATTTCTTTTGAATAAATTTTCATTTTTATTTTTTAAGCGGTGAAATTTCTCTTAATTTTTTTATTATTCCTGGCAAGACCTTTAATACATAATCAATATCTTTTTCCTTTGTCCATCTTCCCAAGGTCAGTCTCAAAGAACCATGGGCTTCTTGAGGTTTAAGACCTATTGCCAAAAGAACATGACTTGGTTCTAATTTGACTGTAGCGCAGGCGGAACCAGTGGAGGCGGCAATCCCTAAGAGATCAAGCTGAATGACCAAAGATTCCCCTTCAACGAAAGAAAACCAAAAGTTAGCATTATTTGGCAATCTTTTTTTGGGATTACCATTAAGATGGACATCTTCTATTTTTTTAAGTATTCCTTTTATCAATTTATCTCTTAATTTTGTCAATCTTTGAGCTTCTTTTTTCATTTCCATTTTGCAAATTTTGCAGGCCTCAGCAAAACCAACAATTCCAGGAACATTTACTGTTGAAGACCTTAATCCTCCTTCATGACCACCGCCGTGTAAGATTGGTTCGATTTTTGTTCCTTCTCTGACAAATAAACAACCAACCCCTTTTGGCCCATACATTTTATGGGAAGAGGCTGATAATAAGTCTATATTCATTTTATTTACATCTATTGGAATTTTGCCGAAACTTTGAGTGGCATCGGTATGAAAATAAACCCTAGGGGCCCCGCCTTCGGCGGGGAGGGTGGTGGGTGGGTTGTAGTCTTTACAAATCTTTCCGATTTCTTCAATTGGTTGAATAGTCCCTATTTCATTTGAGGCATGGATTATTGAAACTAAGATTGTCTCCTTTTTGATTGCTTTTTTTACATCGTCGGGATTAACGAATCCATATTTATCAACCTTTAATCTAGTTATTTCAAAACCCTGAGTTTCTAACCATTTTGCACTTTCCATAATACAGGGGTGTTCAATTGAGGAAATTATAATGTGACGGCCCTTAGCTTTGTTAGCAAAAGCAATTCCTTTTAAAACTAAATTATTACTTTCAGTTGCCGAGCTAGTGAAAATTATTCCATTTGGCTTAGCCCCCATTAAATCAGCCACCATTTCCCTACTTTCTTCCAGGGCCTGTTTAGCTTCCTGGCCAAAACTATGGAGAGACATAGTATTTCCAAATTTCTTACTAAAATAAGGTAGCATCGCTTTTGTTACCCGGGGATCAACTGGAGTAGTAGCAGCATAGTCTAAGTAAATTTTGTTTTCAGTCATATTTTTAAGCTTTTAATTTTTACTATTTGTTTATGGAGGGCATTTTGCACAGATAGATCTAAACAGGGCAGTACTTAGATAACGGTCTCCTCGGTCGGGTAAAATAACAACAATTATCCCCGATTTAATCTTTTTAGCGATACGTAAAGCCCCTGCTACTGCTGCCCCGCTCGACATACCAACAAATAAGCCTTCTTTTGTGGCAAGTATTCTTGCTATTCCAAAAGCTTCTTCATCACCGATAATAATTTTTTCATCCAATCTTTCTTGATGGAAGATTTTAGGAATGATAGATTCTTCCATATTTTTAAGTCCTTGGATTTTGTGCCCTTTTTGGGGTTCAATACCAACGACTTTAACCCCTGGATTTTTTTCTTTCAAATATTTCCCCGCACCCATCAAAGTGCCTCCTGTTCCCATACCCGCAACAAAATAGGTTATTTTCCCCCTGGTATCACGCCAAATCTCAGGTCCCGTTGTTTCATAATGAGCGAGTACATTATTTTCATTATCGAATTGATTTGGCATAAAATATTTTCCAGGGTTTCTGCTGAGAATTCGATGTGCTATTTTAATAGCGCCGTCAGTCCCTTCTTTTGCAGGTGTAAGTAGAAGTTCGGCACCGAAGGCTTCAATAAGGCGACGTCTTTCCATACTCACACATTCTGGCATGACAAGTTTCACTTTATATCCTTTTACTACACCCAACGTTGCTAGGGCGATTCCTGTATTTCCCGATGTAGGTTCAATTATTGTTTTTTCTTTTGTAAGTTCGCCAGATTCTTCTGCTTTTTTTAACATGTAGTAAGCAGGGCGATCTTTAACCGAACCTCCAGGATTATTTCCTTCGAGTTTTCCAAAAATTTTTACTTTTTGATTTCTATTTAAATTAACAATTTCTACAAGTGGAGTGTTACCGATAGCATCTAATATGCTAAATTTTTCATTTTTCATATTGTAAATTTTAATTTAGGTAGCCTTAGAACCTTTTATTAAATCTGCTAAGGTCGATGAATCAAAGATAGAATTCAAAGATACTTGAATTTTTTTCCAAAAAATCTTAGTCAAACATTTTTTTTCTCTTGGGCAGTGATATTTTTCAGCAGCCATACACTTAACCAAACCGGTAGTTCCCTCTAAAGCCTTAATTATTTCTCTAATTTTAATTTCAGCTGGAGACTTATTTAAAAAATATCCTCCCTGAACTCCTCTTTTGGCTTTAATTAAGCCTGCTTTTTTTAATTTAGAAATTATTTTCTCTAAATAATCAAAAGAGATGCCCTCGTCTTTCGAAATTGACCTTAGAGAGCAAATTTTTTGTGGGAACTTTGCCAGATATACCATAGCCCGCAAACCGTATTGAGATTTAGTAGAAATTTTCATATTTAAAACCGACGAAATTGGTCGGTTTTAGTATAGCAAGCACAAAACACATTGTCAAATTTGCAAAAAACAAAAAAATAGACCCCGTTTAACTAAATAAAGTTATTCACACTTGACAATCGTTCTTGGTGAGATACTATTTAATAATCGCAAAAAATGGCTAACTCTCCAGCAGTCAAAACTACAAAATCTTCATCAGAAAAAATCAATAAAGAAGACGATCCTCCGGATAGTTTTTTTTTAAAAAATAAAATTTCAAAAACAAAGGAACCTCTCAAGAGATTGGGTCCCTTTTTTGTTTCATCCCCCACTAAAAATATGGCGGGGGATGAAAGAAAAATTTTAATTAGACCAAAAATTAGAAAAAATGGTATTGAATTAAATGTTAACGGAAATCCTTTCTCGATAAATTATCCAAAAAATCTCTGGAGAAAATATCCATTTCTTTCTCAAAAATTACTTGCCGAAAATTTATCTTTTGCCCTAACCTTACACTTGCCCTATATATTAGATATCAATTCTTTGTCTTACCAGATGCCAGAGCCTTTAATAAAAGAGGTCATCAGTGAAGGATTTAAAAATGCTCTACCGGCCACTGCTTTTTCAAAATCCAAGAAAACTTCAGAAATATTGAATAAATTCTCTAAAATTGAGTATCATTTCAATGGAGAAAAAAATCGAACTTATCAAGGGGCCCAAACGAAAGTTTGGGAGGGTGGTGGGAGGGTTGGAGTCCCACCTCAAAGAAAAACTGAAAATGTTGCCGTTATGCTCTTTTCTTTCGGAAAGGATAGTTTGCTCACATACGGTGTTTGTAATGAAATTGGGATTAAAACAATACCTTTCTATGTAAAAGAGCCTCTTTCACCCATAGAAGATTATAACAAAGAAATATTAGCGAAAAGATTCTTTGAAGAATTTAAAAAGAAGGTTTTGTTTGTAGAAAACGGGGCAGGACAATTAAGGGATTTTATAAATAATGACGGGTACGGTTGGGAGCTTAATTTGGCTCAATTTGGATTGATGGGCTTGCCGATTGCCTATGTAAAAAAAGCTCGCTATCTTTTTTACTCAAATGAGCAATCTTGTAATTATAAATTTTTAGACCAAGAGGGTTTCTGGGGTTATCCGGCCTATGATCAAACCGTGGAATGGATATTAAACTTACAGAGAATCGTCAGAGTTTTGGGAATGAAAAATCTTAAAGTTGGTTCTTTGATTGAACCGTTGCATGATTTAGCAATTATTCGAATTTTACATCACCGCTATCCAGAAATTGCGAAATATCAAATGTCTTGTGGAGAAGATGAGCCCGAAATGAAAAATCATCGCTGGTGTGGAAATTGTTCAAAATGCGCCAGGGTTTACATTTTCCTTTTGGCAAATAAAATCAATCCCAAAAATTTAGATTTTCCTACCAATATGCTTCAACTGAAACATAAAAATAAATTTGCCCTCTTTGAGGACGGAACTGAAAAAAGTTGTGGATATGATAAGGCTCGATTGGGAAGGGATGAGCAACTCTTGGCTTTTTATTTGGCATATAAAAATAGTTACGAAGGGGAATTAATTGATTTATTCAAAAAGCTATATTTGAAAGAAGCGGAAAAAAGAGAAAAAGAATTAAAAAAGAAATATTTCGGTATTCACTCGACCACTACCGTACCAAATGAACTAAGAGAAAAAACTTTAAGGATTTTTCGAGAAGAGCTTAAGAATTTAGAACGAATATAACCCTAATCTTTTATATTATGCAAAGAGCAAAAGTTTTAAATTTTAAAAAAATAAAAATAAAAAAAGAGGGTTTGAGGTTTTATTATTTAATCGACGGGAAAGAATACAGTTTTTTTACTTCTTTCAAAGATTCAAAAATAACTTTAAACAATAAACAAAAATATTTAGTTGCTGCTAATATTGGGCTTTCATATATGCTGGATTTGGCAATGATATCTCTCCCTCAAAAAATTGTTATTGAAGCGATTAAATTAGCCAATGGGGCTTTAAATTTCTGGAAAGAAACATATAAAAGATTGGCCATTGAAAGAATTTATGAAGAAAACCTTGCAACTTCACTCCTCGATGCCGAATGGATAAATAAAAGCAACATTAAGATATCTCCACTAAAATCTAATTTGAATCATAATGTCTTGCTAGCGATGTCGGGGGGTAAAGAATCTTTAACTGCCCTAAAAATATTCGAAAATAATAATATAACAACAAATTTAACTTTATTCTTTTTACATTATCCTGACAGAAATTGGTATTGGGGCAAAAAAGTTTATGAAAAATTGAAGAAAAAGTACAATGCCATAAAAATTCGTAGCGAAATTACTAATGTTTCAAATTTATTAAAACTCTACAGCTGCAAAAGTAAAGATTATCCTGTATTTGTGATGGGGAATTTAATTTTTAACGCGCTTTTATATGGAGACCAATTTAGTTATTTAGTGATAAATAACGAATATAGTTCAAATTTTGGTAACGCGGTTTATCAAAGTAAAAAAGTAAATCATCAATACGATAAAACAATATTCTTTGCAAAAAAAATTAATCAATATATTCATAAATACATAAATAAAAATTTTATATATTTTTCGCCATTTTTCGGTCTTTACGAGTATAAAATTGCCGAAATATTCTTTTCGGATTCAAAATATTTTGACATTTGGACCTCCTGCAATGAAAGTAATTCCAAATTTAATTTTTGTGCCAAATGCCCTAAGTGTGCTTTTATTTATATTATCTCCCTTCCCCTTATCACTAAACAATTTTTAAAAAAATACTTTCGTAAAGATTTATTACAAGATATAAAATTATGCAAACCCCTAATGGATTTCAATGCTAAGAAACCGTTAAGCTGTGTAGGAGAAAAAAAAGAAGTTTGGTTTGCTTTATATCAAATCCATAAACAGAAAAAGGACCTGAATTCGCCTGTAATGGTATATTTTTTAGAAAATATTTTTCCAAAAATTAAAAACAAAATAAAACTAATAAAAAAAGATTTGCTAAAAGAGCATACAAATTTAGTTTATGTACCAAAACAGTTTAGATCTTTAATTTAGGGAAAAAGTTTAAAGATTTAACATGAATATTGTCTTTACTTTTAATGTCAGGCACGTAAAACCCTCCTTGAAAAATAAAAAATCCATTGAGGAAGCGGAATTTGATACGCCGGAAACGATTAGAGGAATTGCCAGGAGTTTGAAGAAACTCGGCCATAGAGTTTTTTTAATTGAGGCAGATGAGAATTCCTATCTAAAATTTAAAAAATTGAAATCAAAAATTGATTTAGTTTTTAATATCGCTGAGGGAATCTCGGGTTCGGATCGCGAAGCTCAAATCCCAGCAATGCTCGAGATGTTAAAAATTCCCTATATAGGTTCAAAACCTTTAACCCAGGCAATTTGTTTAAATAAAGCCCTGACAAAAAAAATACTGATTCTTCACCACGTTCCTACTCCAAAATTTCAGCTTTTTAAAATAGGTAATGAAAAATTAAAGAAAGATTTAAAATTTCCCTTAATTATTAAACCAAATTACGAAGGTTCCTCAAAGGGAATTTTCCAAAATTCTTTTGTAAAAACTGAAAAAGAGTTGAGAAAAAAAATAAAAGAAGTGATAAAAAATTTTAATCAACCGGCTTTAGTAGAAGAATTTTTAGAAGGAAGAGAATTTACCGTGGGTTTAATCGAAAATAATCCGGTGGAAATTTTGCCACCGGTGGAGCTAAATTTTTCAGAATTACCCCAAAAATTTATTCCGATGGATTCTTACGAAGTGAAATGGTTGGTTGATAATCCAAAAAATAAAATAAAGACTGTGATTTGTCCGGCAGAAATTAAAAAAAATCTGTGGCGAAAAATAAAAGAAATTTGTTTAAAAACTAAAGAGGTTTTGGAAATTTTAGATTGGTGTCGAATAGATTTAAGATTAGACAAAAAAGGTAACCCAAATGTTTTGGAAATAAATCAAATTCCGGGAATAATTCCTGACCCGAAAGAAAATTCTCGCTTTCCTTTAGCTGCCAGAGTCGCCGGTTATAGTTTTGAAGAAATGTTAGATAAAATAATTAAAGCCGCCTGCCGGCGTTATAAAATTTATGTTAGTTAAAATTAGTAGTCACTTAAGAAAATTAGCCAAAAAATCATCGGCAGTTGGAAAACAATTCTTCCCTTCCCCGAAAGAAAAGGAATTCTCTAGGGCAACTTCTTTAGATCCCCTTCTTGAAGAAAAATATAAAAAAGTTAAGGGATTGATTCATAAATACCCAAAAAGAGTTTTAATAGAATTGACTTTAAATTGTGCTTCTTTCTGTAGATTCTGCACCAGGCGCCGTGAAGTATCTGATATTAAAAAAGGGGAAATTTCTCCAAAAGATATTGAAAAAATGATAGATTATATCAAATCTAAACCGACAATTAACGAAGCGATTTTTTCCGGAGGCGATCCCCTGACGGTTCCAGAATTACTAATTTCCACTTTAAGAAAGTTTTCAAGGTTATCTCAAATAAAAATAATCCGAGTTCACACCAGAGTTCCGGTTTCTAATCCTCGACTTTTAACTAAAAAGATTTTGGCTGAATTTACAAAAATTAATAGAAAAAAAACATTTTATCTTTCTATTCACATTGAGCATCCGGATGAATTAACTCCTCAAACCTTAAGCGCGATAAAAGCTTTAAAAAAGACCGGAGCAATTTTACTTTCTCAAGCGGTATTTTTAAGGGGAATTAACGATTCTTATAAAGTTTTGGCAGATTTATTTACAAAACTTTCAGAACTTGGCGTCAGACCATATTATATTTTTCATTGCGACTTAGTTAAGGGGATTGAACATTTTATTGCTCCAATTGAGAAAGAAATTAAAATTATGACAAAACTTAGAAAAAATCTTTCTGGCATTGCCTTTCCATTTCATGTTATTGATGCACCAAATGGTTCAGGAAAAATCCCTGCCCCCCTTAACTTTTGGAACTTTAATACTTCTAATTTTACTGATTTTTTGGAGAAAAAAATAAAAATGTACTAAGCCGGGTAGTGAAGCAAAGCTTCTACTACCCGGTAAGGATTTAAATAAACCCCGCACCTAATTTGCTATAGAATGACTTAATTTTGAAATCAGCGCTTATAAGGAAGTGTTTTACTCTGGCGGCACACGATGGGCGAATAGCCCAGTCCGCCTTCGGCGGACAAACTATTCGTTTAGTG
>PCWJ01000008.1:2341-4420 GCA_002787295.1 Candidatus Nealsonbacteria bacterium CG11_big_fil_rev_8_21_14_0_20_37_68 | reverse complement strand
TTGTATTCTGACAAAGTCTTATAAGTAACTTTGTCCGGAATTTTCAAAACTCGAGCTAAAGTCAGAGCCGCCAAAGCATTATAAACATTGTGCTCTCCAGGAATCTTTAATATGTTTTTAATTTTTTTTGCCTCGTTCTGCTTTCCAGAAAATCCATAGGTGTCACCTATGTAATTTTTGGTTATTTCTAGGATATTTTTATCATTTTTATTAAATATTAGTACCCCATCTTTGGATGAATGAGAAATGTATTCTTTAAAAGTTTTTAAAAGATTTTGCAAGTTTTTGTAATAATCAAGATGGTCAGCTTCAATATTTGTTAAAACAATAATTTTTGGCCAATAATTTAAAAAAGAAGCAAAATGTTCATCTGCCTCGATAACTAGATAGTTGCTTTTCCCAACCCTACAGTTTGAGTTTTTGAATTCTTTAAGTTTTGTGCCAACAATTACGGTTGGGTCTAGCCCGGCTCTAATTAATATCAAAGCAATCATTGCTGTAGTGGTGCTTTTTCCGTGAGTGCCCGAAACCGCAATTGTAAAATATTTTTTAGTTAACTCTCCGAGAGCCTCCGGATAACTCTGGCATTTAATCCCTAATTTCTTTGCCGCCATCAATTCCGGATTATTTTTTTGAACTGCCGGACTATAAATCACCAAATCAATATTAGCGAGAACAGTTCTCGCTAATTGGGGGCCGATATAAATTCTGGCACCCTTGACTCTTAAAAATTCGGTGATTTCTGAAGAGTTTAAATCAGAGCCGCTGACTTGATGGCCCTTTTCCAAATAATATTGAGCTAAAGCCGAAACACCAATACCGCCAATACCAATAAAATGCACTTTCATAACCCTACGAATTACGAATAAAAGTGAGCGTATCCCCAAAATTAGCTTGCCGAGCGTATTATTTCTCTAACTTTATGCTTTCTAGTATTGTGTACTCCGCTCCGCCTCTCTTTAATTGGCTCTCCATAACTTCGATGGAGTTTACCGGAAAGCTTAAAGAAATTTCCTCTTCAACCTCCGGTCTTTCCTCGGGTTCAATCTGCCTCCATTCCCAGGTTCTGACTCTGCCCAAAGTAATATGAGAAGTAAAGCCTCTGTCTTCTGATTCAAAACGAATTCCAGAATCACTTAAAGATTTCTCCAAATCTTCCCTTAAGGAGCTAAGCTCCTTTGGCGTTTCTCCTTTGACCCAAACCATTCGAGGAGGCCTATTCGCGATTTCATCACGACGGCCCGTCAGAGACTTCGTTTCTGAATAGGGTATCTTTTTTGGCGGTCCGTAACAAATTCTATTCAAATTTATTAAAAAAGGTTGATGTCGAGAGACGGTTTCTTCTGCGGCTTTACAAACCCTCCCAATATCTTCATCTGAGGCATAACCAATAAAAACTAAAGTAATGTGGAGATTATCTTTTTTTGTCCACCTCACCGGCAACTCCGGCCACTTCAATTGATAATCTACGAGTGTCTTTTTTATATCTTCGGGCAAATTTATGGCAATGAAAATTCGGTGTTGCATTAAAAATATTTTAACATAATTTTTAAGGCTTTACAAAAATTTTAAAGTAATATAAATTAAAATTAGCTATTAAACAATTTCATAAGGAGGTGAAAAATGGAAATAATGAAAGATTTACCAGAAAAGATGGAATGGAAACCAGTAGAACTTAATGAAGAACAAAAAGAACGATTAAAGAAAGGTATGGAAATGTTCCAGCAGGCTCTGGCAGAAGATGCGAAAAAAGAAAAAGGCTTTATACTTCCAAAAGATTTGATATTTTTTAGAGATATGACTATTGAAGTAACGGATCCAAAAACCGGGAAATTCATTCCTGTTAAACATTACGGTCTTCCGAGGGGTGCGGAAAATTGGCTAATGGGTGTATAATTTACTAAAGTTTAAAGGAAACGGTGCTGGTTTATTTCAGCACCTTTTATTTTAGAGAAAATTATCTTAAAATAAAATAAATATGAAGGAAGCTTATCTTTATAAAAAATTAAAAGGGAAGGGAGTACGGTGTCGAAATTGCGCCCATTATTGTGTTATTTCGCCGGGAAAACGCGGAATTTG
>PCWJ01000008.1:0-2333 GCA_002787295.1 Candidatus Nealsonbacteria bacterium CG11_big_fil_rev_8_21_14_0_20_37_68 | reverse complement strand
AAATTACGGGAAGGCTGTTGCTGTAAATATTGACCCGATTGAGAAAAAGCCATTTTTCCATTTTTTGCCAGGAAGCCATTCTCTGTCAATTGCCACAGTTGGCTGTAATTTTAGATGCTTGAATTGCCAAAATAGTGATATTTCACAAGGTTTCAAATGGGCAAAGGAAATTCCAGGAGAAGATTTGCCACCAAAAAAAATTGTTGATTTAGCAATTAAAAATAATTTACCAAGTATTTCTTATACTTACACGGAACCCACGATTTTTTTAGAATACGCCATAGATACTATGAAATTAGCTAAAAAAGCAGGACTGAAAAATAACTTTGTTTCTAATGGTTTTATGAGCCCGGAATCAGCGAAATTAGTAATCCCCCATCTTGACGCCAATAACATTGACATCAAGGGATTTACTGAAGAATTTTATGGGGAAAATTGCGGAGCTCAACTTCAACCAGTTTTAAAAACTGCGAAATTAATGAAAAAATCTGGGGTCTGGGTTGAAATAACAACTTTGGCTATTCCCGGCCGAAGCGATTCAGAAAAAATGTTTAGGGGTATTGCCAAATTTATTTATGAAGAGCTCGGATCCGAGACCCCTTGGCATATTTCCCAATTTTCCGGTGCAATTTCTTGGAAGTTGCAACATATCCCCGATACTCCAGTGGAAACTTTAGAGGTGGGCTATAAAATTGGAAAAGAAATTGGCCTGAAATATGTCTACACTGGTAACATCCCCGGTTTACCATCTGAGGATACTTTCTGTCCAAAATGCGGGGCTTTATCTATTGACCGAACAAATTACATTATCCATCGCCACGATAAGACCGGCAAATGCTCAAGATGCGGAGAGGATTTGAATTTAATTTTAAACCCAGTATGACAACTTCGCCAGAATTTTCTTTCAGAAAATCTTATTCGCGAAGCGAGTCGAAGTTGCTCTACTGGGTAAATTAAAAAGACGTGGATTTACCGCGCCTTTTTTCTTTGAGATCTAAGATAGGCATCAATTTGGTTTAAAAGTTCTTCATTGGCTGGTTCAACTGGTTTCATCCCTTCTAAAAATATTTTTAAAATTAGAAGAACATGTCCCCAGGCGTATCCGGCAATTCTATATGCTCTTGCCCTATTAGAGAATTCTTTAAACCAACGAGGATGAAGTTCGATTAGCTCTTTTCCCAAATCAGGATAAAAAACTTTGGGATTTCTTTTTGCCTCTCGGATTACATCTTTAATTAAACCCTCTGAAATGAATGGAACCCGATTCTTATTGGCAGAATAAATGGTAGTTATTCCTTCCAAAGAAAGCCACAAAAAACTATCTTGCATCGGGAATCTTGAACTGCGTTGAGTAAAATCTCGCCAGGTCTTCAGAAAAGCAGGAGAAATTTCTTGTATTTCTCTTCTCAATTTAAAAATAGGACATTCTCCCCGATACTCCTCTTTTCTTCCTAAATTTTTGAAAACCATCTGGATTGAACAACCGGTATTAATTTCTTCCAATAATCTTTCTAATTCTTCATCGATTTCTTCCCAAAGACAAACCGAAATTTGAGGACACTCTCTAAGAATCAAAGTCATCTTTAGCCCATCAATAATATTTTTATTAGTTAAGCGAATCATTTCTTCCTCCAAAACCAATTTTTAAGTTGCTATTTATCTTTATTAATTATAGAATTAACCATTAATATGTCAACATGCCCAAGCTTAATTTTTGCCTCAATCTCTCCTCACCCACCTATAATTTTACCCTCGGTGGGTTCTAAAGAGGATAGAACTCGGGTTAAAAATACTATCGAAGCTCTAGAAAATTTAGGCAAGATTTTAAAAGAAGCCAATCCGGATTCAATAATAATTTCCTCGCCTCATCCTGATTGGGGTTTTAATGTTCCTTTATTTTTTTTGGCTAAAGATTTCAAGAAAGAGATTAAGACGTATTTAATGGAATTGGAAACACCTAAATTTTATTTTGAAGAAGGAAAAAAGATTTACCAAAAGTTGGATAAAGATAAGAAATATGCTTTAATTGCCTCTGGCGACCTATCTCATTGTTTAAAAGAAGAAGGACCCTACGGTTTTCATCCCGATGGTCCAAAATTTGATAAAGAGTTGATAAAACTCTTAAAGAAAAAAGATGTTGAAAATATTTTGAAGTTAGATGAAATGTTTCCCGAGGCTGGCGAGTGCGGCCTGCGCTCTTTTTGTTTCCTTTTAGGGATATTAGAAGCCTCGGGAATCGACTGGCAACCAGAAATTTTATCTTACGAGGGCCCATTTGGCGTTGGCTATTTAGTCGCAAATTTTAAATTATAATTTCAACCGTTTTTATATAA
>PCWJ01000029.1:10076-20388 GCA_002787295.1 Candidatus Nealsonbacteria bacterium CG11_big_fil_rev_8_21_14_0_20_37_68 | reverse complement strand
AAAAAACTTTCTCATCGCCTTTTATAATTGACTTTTGAAGAATTGGCAAATCAATTTTGAAATTCCCATCAATAATTAAAAAATCTGGTTTCTTCTTTAATTTTTCTATTGCTTTTTTCATTGCTAATTTTGTTGCTTCTAAAATATTGATTTTATCAATAACTTTTTCCGAGACCTTGCCTATTCCCCACTCGATCAAAGGATTTTTCGTTACAAGCTTACAAAGCTCTTCGCGTTTCTTGGAAGATAATTGCTTTGAATCTTTAACTTCTTTAAAGATTTGAGATTTAAATTGTGATTTTGACCTTTGAGATTTGAGCTTTGATCTTACTATTACCGCTGCCGCTACCACCGGTGCGGCCAAACAACCACGACCTGCTTCGTCTAATCCAACCACATATTTATATCCTCTCTTCCATAATTTTTTTTCTTCGTTAAAATTTGGCCTCACCCCGTTAGAAATCGTTTTCCTCGAAAAGACAGACTCTTTTTGTGTATGGTTTGTTTTAACTGATTGCATACTTTAATTTACAAAATAAAAATTTTTTCTAAAAATTTTTATTGCAAGACTTCTAACGGGGCTCATTATTTTACCCAGTAGAGGAATTTTGGCAAGATTTTTCTTCCAGAAAAATTCTACATCGCGTAGCGAGCCCCCCACACCAAATTTTGGTGTGGGGGCGAGCCAAAATTCTCCTACTGGGTTCATTTTACAATATTGTAAACAAATTGGGAATTAGTTATAATGATAAAATGAATGCTGACCGAATAATAAGAACCTGCCTCGCTTCGCTCGGCAGAACCTTGATTCGCTCAATGTATAAATATATAATCTTGAATTATGGAAAACCAAAAACCTTTAACCCAGGCTCAAATTGAACACGAAATCAGGGCGGCGGAAATGGCCGGAAAACCGGCTGATTTTAGAGGAAAAATCATTTCCAATTTCTTCCTTTTAGAAAAGGAGATAGGAATAGGTTTAGATTTAGAAGATTCCACCACTTTGGGTTCGATTTCTTTGGGAGGTACCACCATTGGGGGGGATTTGAATTTGAAAAACGCCCAAATTAGAGGAGCTTTTTATATGGGAGAAAGTAAGATTTGGGGAAACCTAAATTTCAGTTACGCCAAGGTAAGTGGAGTGTTAAACTTAGTGGGAAGCAAAATTAACGGTTCTCTAAATTTTCAAGGACTAGAACTAAACGGATTTTTAAGTTTAGCTAAGGCTCAAATCTCGGGAAATTTAGACTTCAGAAATATAATAATTAGCAATTCTGAATACGAAGGGCTAACCATAGTGGGAGACCTTTACTTAAACCAAGCTATTGTCCAGGGAGGAATAGATTTAACCCAGGCACTTATAGAGGGAAACTTAGACCTTTCCGTTATCTGTGTTCAAAATTCAGTTGATTTAACTTCAACCAATATAGGCAACCTCCTGCTTTTAAAAGATGCTTTAATTAAGGGTAATTTAATTTTAAAGGATACGAAGTATAAAAAAATGATAAAACACTTTTTGTGATATGCAAAATTCATTGACTCGGGCCGAAATTGAACGGGAAATTAGTATGGCCGAGATAGCGAGAAACCCGGCTGATTTCAAAGGAAAAACCCTTCCAGGTCTTAATCTTATAGACACTATGGTTGGAATAGGTTTGGATCTGCGGGAAGCTGTTATTCTGGGCCCGGTTTCTTTGGGGAGTACCAATATTTGTGGAGATTTAAATCTAATGGGAGCGAAAATAGAAAAAGGTTTTTATTTTGGGGGTGGAAACTTAAGTGGTAATTTAAATCTTAATCAAGCTAAAGCGGGAGAACCAATAAATTTAGTAGGAAGCCAAATTATGGGATCCTTAAATTTTGAAGGGCTAGAAATTTCCGGATTCGTAAGTTTAGCTAAGGCCAGAATTGAGGGAGGGATTAACTTTAAAAATGTGAGAATTAAAACAACAGAATATGAGGGATTAAATATTATTGGAGATCTTTATTTAAATCAAACCGTAATCTTGGGAGGAATAGATTTAACCGGGGCTAAAATTGAGGGAAATTTGGATTTTTCTGAAGCCTACATTGAGGGTTCAATAAATTTAACCTCAGCCCAAATTGGCAATCTCTTAATTTTAAGAGATACTAAAATTAAAGGAGATTTAATTATCAAAGACACGAAATACAAAAAAATAATAGAGCGTCGCATGTAAGAACCTGCCTTCGGCAGAACCTTGAATGCTTCGCATTTAATCCGACAGAACATGAAATTTACTCATCTGCACGTTCATAGTCATTACAGTCTTTTAGATGGTCTTCCTAAGATCGATGAACTTTTAGATTATGTAAAAGAACTTGGAATGGACTCGGTGGCTTTAACCGATCACGGAGTGCTTTATGGAGGAGTTGAGTTTTATAAAAAAGCAAAGGAGAAAGGGATAAAGCCAATCTTGGGTTGTGAAATGTATTTAGCTCACGAGAGAATGCAAGACAAAAGACCCAATATTGATGATAAAAGATACCACATAGTTCTTTTAATAAAAAACGAAGCAGGCTATAAAAATTTGGTAAAGCTGATCACCAGCTCGCATCTTGAAGGGTTTTATTATAAACCGAGAATTGACGAGGAGGCTTTAGAAAAGTATTCCTCAGGGTTAATCGGTCTTTCGGGGTGCTTGCGGGGAAAAATTCCCCAATTAATTTTGCAAAAAAGATTAAAAGAAGCCGAAAATACCTGTTTTAAATATCAACAGATTTTAGGAAAAGATAATTTTTATTTAGAGCTACAGCATCACCCGAACTTAAAAGAACAAAAAAAAGTTAACGAAGCCCTAATCTCTTTTTCGAAAAAATTAAATATTCCTTTGGTCTGCACTAATGATTGTCATTACCTAAAACCGGAAGACGCTGAGGCTCAGGATGTTTTAATGCTAATCAATACCGGAGCAGATAAAGAGGACCCCGAAAGGTTAACGATGAAAAAAGACGATTTTTCAATGCGGACTCCAGAGCAAATGATGAAGGACTTTAAAGAACTACCCGAAGCAATTGAAAACACTCAAAAAATTGCCGAGATTTGTAATTTTGAATTTGAATTAGGAAAAATTAAACTTCCCCAATACCCTTTGCCGGAAAACAAATCTGCAGATGATTTCTTAAAAGAGCTTTGCTACCAACGCCTGAAAGAACGCTATCCAAAACTTAACCCGGAAATAAAAGAGCGCCTGGAATATGAGTTATCTGTGATTTCTCAAACCGGGTTTGCTTCCTACTTTTTGATCGTCCAAGATTTTGTTAATTGGGCAAAGCAAAATAGAATTGTGGTGGGACCCGGCCGGGGGTCGGTTGCTGGTTCCCTGGTTTCTTACGTGCTGAATATCACCAGTGTTGATCCTTTAAAATATAATCTCTTATTTGAAAGATTTTTAACTCAAGATAGGGTCTCGCCCCCTGATATCGACCTTGATTTTACCGACCGCAGAAGGGACGAAGTAATAGAATATGTGGCTCAAAAATATGGCAGGGACAGGGTGGCTCAAATTATCACTTTTGGAACAATGGCTGCTAGGGCTGCAATTAGGGATGTTGGAAGAGCTTTAGGTTATACATATACTTATTGCGATCAAATTGCCAAAATGATTCCTTTTGGTTTTACCCTGGACCAAACTCTCTCTAAAATTGAGGAGTTTCATCAAATTTATCAGTCGGGTTCCCAAGCCCAGAAGTTAATTAATTTAGCAAAAAAATTAGAAGGAGTAGCCCGTCACGCCTCCACTCACGCCTGCGGGGTAGTGATTTCCAAAGATCCTTTGGTAAATATCGTACCCTTACAGCACCCCGTTCAGTCAGAAGATACCATTGTTACCCAATACGAAATGCACTCCATTGAAGATTTGGGACTTTTGAAAATGGATTTTCTGGGATTGAAAAACCTCACCATCATTGAAGATACTCTAAAAATGATTTATGCCATTCACCATATAAATGTGGATATTGAAAAAATACCATTAGACGACAAAAAAACCTATAAACTTCTTCGGGACGGAGAAACGGTAGGCATCTTTCAACTAGAATCATCGGGTATGCAAAGATATTTAAAACAATTAAAACCATCCGAGTTTGAAGGTATTATTGCTATGGTTGCTTTGTATCGTCCGGGACCAATGGCCCTTATTCCAGAATATATTGCCGGAAAATATAAAAAAAAGCGAGTTGAGTATTTGCATCCAAAATTAAAACCAATCTTAGAAAGCACTTACGGAATTTGTATTTACCAAGAGCAGGTGATGAAAATCGCCCAGGAGTTGGCCAGATTCACTCTATCTGAGGCTGATGTTTTAAGAAAAGCGATCGGAAAGAAAATTAAAAAACTACTCCTTTCCCAAAAAACAAAATTTGTTGAAGGAATGAAAAAAAATAAAATAGATGAAAAAATTGCCGAGAAAATCTGGGCCTGGATTGAACCATTTGCCAAATATTCCTTCAATCGCTCCCATGCCGCTTCTTATGCAACCATTGCCTACCAAACTGCCTACCTAAAAAGTCACTGGCCATTAGAATTTATGGCTTCTCTTCTGACCTCGGAGAAGTCTGATCTGGAAAGAATCGCTATCCTGATTAAAGAATGTAAAAAAATGGAAATTGAGGTTTTGCAGCCGGACATTAACGAAAGCTTTAGAAACTTCTCGGCGGTTCCGGGAAAAAACAAAATTCGATTTGGGCTTTTGGCAATAAAAAATGTGGGGTCCAACATTGTGGAAGCAATTGTTAAAGAAAGAAAGGAAAACGGCAAATACAACTCTATTGAAGACTTTATCTCCAGAATAAACTGTAAAGATTTAAATAAAAAATCTTTAGAGAGCCTAATTAGAGCCGGGGTTTTTGATAAGCTTGCCGAAAGAAATCAGTTATTAATCAATTTAGAAAAACTTTTAGAATGGTCTAGAGAAACCCAAAAGCAAAAATCCAATGGTCAAAAAGGTTTATTTGATAAAATCCCACACCTTTGTTTTGGCAAAGGGGCTGCATTAAAATTAGCCCCAACCTCCCCCGCCTCTTCGGTAGAAAAATTAAAATGGGAAAAAGAATTATTGGGACTATATGTTTCGGGGCATCCATTAAAAAATTATACAAAAATTTTAAATCAAGGGGTCCAAGCCGCTTTGCCCAGTTCCCTAAAAACTTCGCAAATTTCTGATATCTTGAAAAATAATCCCATTTCAAAAATAAAGGCCGGAGAAAGAGTAAGAATTGGAGGAATCATTTCCGGCTTAAAAAAAATTATTACCAAAACAGGAAAGCCAATGTTATTTCTAAAAATAGAAGATTTAACCGGCAAAATTGAGGTGGTGGTGTTTCCTTTCCTGATTGAAAAAAATCCTGCCGTGTTTCAAGAAAATAAAATAGTTTTTGTCTCGGGAAGAACCGATATAAGAGACAACATACCTAAAATAATTGCCGAGGAAATTGAGGAGATAATCGAAAAATAAAAATTCTAAATTAATAAAAATCAAATAATTAAGCAAATGAAGCTCGAAACGTTGCATCATTCCTTAGCTCATATTTTAGCTTATGCGATTCAGGAGTTATATCCTGAAACCAAATTTGGCATTGGCCCGGCAATTGAAAATGGGTTTTATTATGATTTTGACCTAAAAAGGAGCTTAGCTCCTGAGGATTTACCGAAAATCGAAGAGAAAATGAGAGAGATTATAAAAAGAAACTTTCCCTTTAAAAAGAAAAAATTACATAGGTCCGACCTATGTAGGCTATTTAAAGGACAACCTTATAAGTTGGAATTAATAAACGAATTAAAGGAAGAAAAATTAAGTATTTATGAAAGTGGAGACTTTGTTGATTTGTGTGCCGGCCCCCATATTAAATCAACAAAAGAAATTCCTGTAGACAGCTTTAAATTGACAAAAATTGCCGGTGCCTATTGGCGAGGCTCGGAAAGAAATCCAATGCTAACCAGGGTTTACGGAGTGGCCTTTGAGACGGAAAAAGAATTAAAAAATCATCTTTTGTTGCAAGAAGAGGCAGAAAAAAGAGACCATCGAGTTTTGGGTAAAATTTTAGATTTATTTAGCTTTGATGAAGAGGTTGGAACCGGTCTTCCTCTCTGGCATCCCAAAGGAGTAATTTTGAGAAAAATCATTGTAGATTTCTTAGATAAAGAATTAACTGCTCAAGGATATCGGCAAATTTTAACCCCCCACATTGGAAAATTAGATCTTTGGAAAACCTCCGGACACTGGGATCTTTACAGAGAAAATATGTACTCCCCCATTAAAATCGATGAAGAGGAATATATGTTAAAACCAATGAATTGTCCTTTTCATGTAAAGATTTATAAATCTAAAATCAGAAGCTATCGAGAACTGCCGTTATATTTTGCCGAAATGGGAACGGTTTATCGCTATGAAAAATCCGGAGTTTTGCATGGATTAACCAGGGTAAGAGGTTTTACCCAAGACGATGCCCATATTTTTTGTGAACCCAGCCAGCTCTCCAAAGAAATAACCAAACTTTTAAAAACTAGCTTTAAAATACTTAAAACCTTTGGATTTAAAGATTACGACATCTATCTTTCTACCAGACCCGAAAAATATGCCGGGACTTTAAAGGGTTGGGGAAAGGCTACCAATTCTCTTAAATATGTTCTTAAAACCCTTAAATTAAAATACCAGTCAGATATCGGCGGAGGGGTATTTTATGGACCGAAGATTGATATAAAAATAAAAGACTCTTTAGGAAGACCCTGGCAATGCACAACAATCCAAATTGATTTTAATTTGCCGGAAAGATTTAACTTAAATTATATTGACAAAAGGGGCAAAAAGAAAAAACCCTTAATGATTCACCGGGCTCTGCTGGGGTCATTGGAACGTTTTATTGGGGTCCTGCTCGAACATTATGCGGGTTTGCTGCCTTTATGGTTAGCCCCTGTTCAGGTTTGGATAATTCCGGTTGGAAAAAGACATATCAAATATGCGAACTATGTTAACTCACAACTCACAACTTACAACTTACGAACCGAAGTTAAAGACGAAAACGAAACCGTCTCCAAAAAAGTTCGAGAAGGAGAAATGCAAAAAATCCCCTATATATTGGTAGTTGGCGACAAGGAAATAAAAACAAAATCCGTGAGGGTGCGTTCTAAAAATAAAGATTTAGGGGAAATGAAATTGGATGAATTCATAAAAAGAGGTATTATTGAGGTAGAAAAGCGCAAAGCCTAAAATTTATTATATAGAATTTATTTTAAGTTTTACGCTTTGGATTTTTAGACTTTTTTATGGCCGAATTATCTTACCTGACTCAAAAATTAATATCTCAATATCAATACTGGTATCAATCTCTTCAGCCCAAGGGAAGGGTTTCGACTATCCACGTTGATGAAGTAGCTAGTAAGGTGGCTGCTTTTTATGAAAAAATAAGGGGGATTGTTGATTGGCGGGAAGAGCACCTGATGAGAAGGGCGGCAATCAGCAGGATGCTCAAAAGGAGATTACTTTTGGCAAAGGTTGGTGGAACAATTGCCGAATCCCTGGTTTTAGAATTAATTAGAGGAGGCCATTTCCCTAATGATAAAATACCGGAATCAAAAATTGAGGAAACTCAAAAAATAATTGATAAATATGTTTTTATTCTTCAAAATAGTCCGGCTCCGCCAAAAGAAAAATTAAAAACTCAATTTATTAATTGGTTATTAGATATTGCTGCCTGTGAAATAGAAGAAGTCCTCTCTCCATCAAAACGCGAAAGAGCTTTAATTGAATATATGATGGAATCACTGAAAGAAAGTGTGAGAGTAAAAGAAACTAAGGTCTTAGTTTTTGGCGGAATGAGTGAAGAAGAAAAAAATACTCAGCTTTATGTTGCCGTCCAAAGAGCTCTTTTCAAATTGGATTCACCAATAATTACTTATCATCTTTTAAAAAGACGATATTCTCAGTGGGCAGACCTTCCACTTTTGCAACTTCAAGAAATAACTCAGAATATTTATTCAATTTGGGATAATTTAGAAAAAGAATTAAACCATCCTTTAGCTGAAAAATTTTATAAGGTTTGTGAAAAATATGACACCCCTTATTTACTTTTGGGAGATATTCTAACCGAGGAAAGTACTGCCGAAATTGCTGAAAAAATCTCTAAACCTGAAATTTTAGAAGAACTAATTAAAAAAGTTTATAACAAAAGATTATCTACCCTAAAAAAACGACTTTCCCGGGCAGCTATTTACTCTACTCTTTCAATTTTGCTGACCAATGCTCTTTCTCTTTATATTTTGGAAATTCCCCTGGCTAAGTTAATTACCGGAACCTTTAGACCCATTACTATAGTTGTTGATATTTTGGGGCCAACTTTTTTGATGTTCCTTTTAACCGTAACAATTAAACCGCCATCAAAAAGTAATTTGCAAGCGGTGATAATGGAAACAATGAAAATAGTTTACCAAAGAGAAAAAGTTGATATCTATGAAATAAAGGTCTCAAAGAAAAAAGGGGTAATCGTAAAATTCCTTATTGTCCTTTTATATCTGATAGGCGCCTTAATTTCGTTAGGTGTTATAGTCGCAATCTTTCAGTGGGCTGGTTTTCCGCCAACCTCAGTTGTTATTAATATTATTTTTGTCGCTTTGATTGCTTTTGCCGGTTTAGCAATTAGAAACAGAGCCGAAGAATTAACCGTTGAAGAAAAAAGGGTAAGTTTTGTTGGATTTTTATTTGACATCCTCTTTTTGCCAGTCGTTGGCCTGGGACGCTGGATGTCAAACAAATGGAAAAAGTATAATGCTATCGCGGCCTTCTTTACTGCTTTAATTGATATGCCTTTTCAGCTATTTGTCGAGTTTTTTGAACAGTGGCGATTTTTTCTAAAAGAGAAAAAAGAAGAAATTCATTAACCCTAAATCAAACTTCGTTTGATCGGGCGATCGCCTTGCGAAGCAAGGCGATTTAGCCCTACGAATTAAAAGGTCGAATCCAATTAAAATATAGATCAAAATTTTATGTCTAACTCACTAAAAGCTTTTCTAATATTAGCCATTTTTTTAGGATTTAGTTTTATTGCTTTTGCTCAAGAGACAATAGATATAACCGAAGCAATAAATCTTGATGAAGACGTTCAACCTGAAGACCTTGGAGTTTCTGAACCCTGGCTTTTACCGGATAGCCCGTTTTATTTTCTTAAAAATTGGGCAAGAGAAATTCAGCAGGTTTTTACTTTTAATCCAGTTAAGCGGGCTGAGTTAAGAGTAAAATTTGCTAATGAGAAGTTAATGGAAGTAAAGAAATCAGTTGAATTGAAGAAAAATCCAGAAATTATTAAAAAAGCAACAGAAAATTATCAGCAGGAAGCTGAAAAAATAAAAAATCAGGTTGAAAAAATAAAAGAGAAGGCAAAAGAAAATCCAGAGGTGGAGAAATTTCTGGATAAATTTGTTCATCAGCAAACTTTACATCAGAAACTTTTACAAAAACTTGAAACCCAAGTTCCGGCCGAAGCTTTTGAGAAAATAAAAGAAGCAAGAGAAGTACATTTAGAGAACTTTCAGGGCGTTATGCTGAAACTCGAAGACCGTGAAGAAAAAATCACTGAAAAATTGGATAAAATTTTAGAAGAACAAAAAGGAAGTGAGTTCAAGAATTTCAAAAATTTGGAAGTTCTGGAGAATTTAGAAGAGAAAGTGCCAGAAGAAGCAAAACAGGCGATTAGAAAAGCGGAAGAAAATGCTTTAAAGAGATTGCAGGGAGATTTAGAAAAAATGAGCCCTGAAGACCAGGAGAAATTTAAAGAATATATTGAAAAAATCTCTGGTGAGAAAGAAAAACAGTTGCAGATTGTGGAAAATCTAAAAATCCAGTTAAAGGAAGCGTCGGCGACTCCTGAAATGATTAAATTAAAAGAAAATTTAGAAGAAATGAAAGAAAAAATAAAGGAGAAAATAAACGAGAAGAAAGGAGAACCAGTTGCTTGTGCCGAAGTGATAACTTATTGTATTGACCCTTCCACTGGTAAATGCATTGCCTATCCTGATGCTTGCTCAACGCCAAAACCCTGTCAAAGTTGTAGCGTGGCCAGTTGTGCTAAAGAAGGAGAAATGTTTTCTCAAGTTTATAAAGAATTTCCAAGCCATTGTTGCGAGGGGTTAATAGAGTGGTATTCAGGGATGGATACAAGAGTGGTAAAAGAGGGAAAATGTTTAGAAACAGGACTAGTAGCAGGCGCACCGGTTGGAACATGCATAAAATGCGGGGATGGAATTTGTGGCCCAAAAGAAACCTTATGCAATTGTCCACAAGATTGTAAGTAAATATAAAAG
>PCWJ01000029.1:9627-10061 GCA_002787295.1 Candidatus Nealsonbacteria bacterium CG11_big_fil_rev_8_21_14_0_20_37_68 | reverse complement strand
AATAAATATCACATTATTACCTACGGTTGTCAAATGAATAAGAGTGATTCAGAAAGAATTGCTACGATTTTAGAGAGTAAGAATTACCAGCCAGCTTCAAGTGAAAATGAAGCTGATTTAATCGTGGTTAATATGTGTTCGGTTAGACAATCAGCAGTAGACAGAGTTTATGGATTAATTCCAAAATTTCAAAAACTTAAAATCCAAAACTCGAATCTCAAAACTATATTAACTGGATGTGTTCTTAAAAAAGATAAAAAGAAATTTAAAAAAGGCTTTGATTTAATTTTAGATATTAAGGATTTACCAAATTGGCCGAAATACTTAGGAATTAAGAATTATGAATTAAGAATTAGGAATTATTTAAATGTTTTGCCTAAATATCAAAATGATTTTTTAGCCTTTATTCCTATATCTAATGGTTGTAATAATTT
>PCWJ01000029.1:0-9619 GCA_002787295.1 Candidatus Nealsonbacteria bacterium CG11_big_fil_rev_8_21_14_0_20_37_68 | reverse complement strand
AGGTTCTTTAGCTTGCCGTAGCCATAAGGAGATTTTGAAAGAAGTTGAAAATGCAATTAAAAATGGGGTTAAAGAAATCTGGCTTTTGGGTCAAAACGTAAACAGTTACCAATCCCCCATCGTTCCTTCGGTTGATTTTTCTAAACTCCTAAGACAGGTTAATAACATCCCAGGAGATTTTTGGATTCGGTTTACTTCCCCACATCCAAAGGATTTTTCTGACGAATTAATTATAACAATGGCTGAATGTAAAAAAGTGACCGAATATCTAAATTTGCCGGTGCAATCCGGGGATGATGAGATTTTAAAAAAAATGAATCGTCCCTATACTATTAAACAATATAAAACCTTAATAAAAAAAATTAGGGAAAAAATCTACGACATCGCCTTATCTACTGATGTTATCGTTGGCTTCCCCGGAGAAACCAAAAAACAATTTCAAAATACAATTAAACTTTTTAAAAAAATCAAATTTGATATGGCTTATATTGCCAAATACTCTCCAAGGCCTGAAACAACCGCCGCGAAAATGAAAGACACCGTTTCTCCTCAAGAAAAAGAAAAAAGAGAAAAAGTCTTAACTGAAGTTTTAAAACAAACCGCTTTGGAAAATAATAAAAAATATATTGGAAAAACCGTAGAGGTGCTTGCGAAAAAAAGTAAAAATGGTTTTTTTATTGGTAAAACCCGAACCTGTAAAACTATAAAATTTGAAGCACCTGGCAGAGAAATCTCACTCCGGAATGAGGAACCAAAAAATTTAATCGGACAATTTATTCAAGTAAAAGTTATTAATGTAATGCCCTGGGGACTAACGGGGAAGTTTATGGGCATACCCAGTAGGAGAATTTCGACAAAGGTTTTCTTTCAGAAAACCTTAAAATTGCAAGGCAAGTCGAAATTCCTCTACTGGGCATAAAATAATAAAAAGGGACCGGATGGTCCCCTACTTGTAATCCTCTGCATGGTGTAATATTTGTCCCTTCTCAGCTTCAGCATCAATATTATCAGAAATAATTTCTAAATAAGGCAAGTTATATTCTTTTTCTTTCTCCCTTCGTCTTAACGCCAACTCAGCCGGGCTCAATTTTCCAACTAATCGCAAGGGGTATTCCTTTTTCCACTCTAAAAGCCCAAATTTCTCTAAAACTGCCAGGTATGCTTGCCCATCTATTTCATTTTTTACTACTTCCCAGGCGATTTTATAATCGGGTGATCGAGAAATACTCCAAGCTTTCTGCTTGCATAAATCCCAGTCGGCTGCCCAGATTTCATCCGGATATTCTGGGTTCCAGTATTCTACGCTAAATTTGACTCTCGGTTCACTCATTTCCCCTCCCTTCATTTTATTTAAGGTTCTATATACTAATCTATCTTACCGCTTCAAAAAAATATGTCAAGCCCGCGACCAAAACTTATTATAATTTTAGGCCCGACTGCTTCGGGAAAAAGCGAATTGGCTGTCAAGCTAGCCCTTCGATTTAACTCGGAGCAACTTAAAAAGAAATTTGGAATAAATGGTGTTGAGATTATTTCTGCTGATTCAAGACAGGTTTATAAGGGAATGAATATTGGCACCGGAAAGATAACAAAAAAAGAAATGCGGGGCATCCCCCATCACCTTTTAGATGTAGCTTCGCCAAAAAAGAAATTTACGGTTGTCCGGTATCAAAAATTAGCCATAAAAGCCGCAAACAAAATTTTAAGAAAAAAGAAGATTCCTCTTTTGGTTGGCGGATCCCCTTTTTATATTTATTCAGTAACAGAAGGATGGCTTTTCCCGAAATTAAAGCCGGACTGGAAACTAAGAAAAAAACTGGAAAAAAAATCGGCTTCAGAACTTTTTAAAATTTTAAAAAAACTTGACGAAAAAAGGGCAAAAACCATTGAAACCAAGAACAAAAGAAGATTAATCCGGGCAATCGAAATTTGTAAAAAATTGGGGAAGGTTCCTCAAATTAAAAAAACCCCCCAATTTGATTGTCTTTTAATCGGGATTAAAAAATCGCCTCAGGAACTTAAAATATTAATAAATAACCGGCTATTAAAAAGATTTAATAAGGGAATGGTAGGGGAGGTAAAAAATTTAAGAAAGTCCGGGCTTTCCTGGAAAAGATTAGAAGAATTTGGATTAGAGTACAGGTGGATTGCAAGATTTTTACAAAAGAAAATCTCTTACAGCGAAATGGTAAAAATTCTCCAAAAAGACATTGAAAAATTCTCAAAACGACAAATAACATGGTTCAAAAGCGATAAACGAATCCACTGGATAAAAAATCAAAAAGATGCGGAAAATTTAATAAAAAAATTTTAAGGAAATAAATAAGGGGAAAAGACCGTATCTCTTCCCTTAGGCAGTCCCCTTGGCGAAGCGGTCTTTGCCCCTTTTATATGAGTAGAAATAGAAATTAGGCAACAAAAGTGAATGCCGAGGCGGGGCGAATCGCCCCTACCTCTCCCCATCTGTCTCTAAAGAAAAACTCTTTCTCTTTTTTACCCCTTACCTTGACCATCTTTAATAGATAGCCTGTGGTATAAAGGCAATTTCCTCCCTTCGCTGGCACATTGCCTGTTCCCACTAAAAGCTTTTCCCTCATTGCCCTTTCAGCTTCTATTTGACCCATTTTACCTCCTTACTTGTATATATTCTTTCTTTTAATTTCGGTGATTTTTTGTTTTGACTCTCTGGAAAGAATATCAAGTTCCTTCAGGAAACCTAATTTCTTAAGACAATCTCCTAACTCTTCGCTCCAGAAAACACAGTCTTGATGGCAACTTTCTTTAATGTCCGGACAAAACATTTTTATATTTCCCTCCTTTCCTTTTTATTCTATATCTATTGTATCACCTTTTAAAATTTTGTCAACCCCGCACCTTTAGTGGACAAACTTTTCTTTATTTTGCGCGAAGCGCAGTCCACTAAAGGTGCGGGGTCAACCCCCAGGTAATAATTTTCTTAAAATTTTGTTTACCATCTCCGGATTGGCTTTTCCTTTGGTTTTTGCCATTATCTGACCTACTAAAAATTGAAAAGCGTTGGATTTCCCTTTTTTGAAATCTTCAACTGCTTTTTGATTTTTAGAAATTACCTCCCCAACAATTTTTTCAATTTCGGCCTCATCGCTAATCTGGGATAGTCCCTTTTCTTCGATAATATGAGAGGGATCGGCTCCGGTAGAAAACATTTCCTGTAAAATAAATTTTGCAATTTTACTTGAAATTTCTCCTCTATAAATTAAGGTAAGAAATTCGGCAAAATTCTCCGGAGTAATTAAAAAATTTTCGTCAAAAATAGCAGATGTTTTAAGTAAGCCCTGAAGATCGGTGATAATATAATTTGAACCAAGTTTTGCTAATTTTAAAAATTCTTCTCTTTCTATGCTTTTTTTCATTTCTGCCTCCCTTACCCAATTTCTTAATTCTGACATTACTTTCTCAAAATACTCTCCCAAATCCTTATTCTGGACAAATATTGCTACAACTTTTGCCCCTATTTCGTATTCTTTTTTAAATCTTTCTTCCCTCTGCCGGGGAAATTCGGGAATCTCGGCCTGTATCTCTTGAATATCTTTATTGGTAAAATGCAGAGGCGGCAAATCCGGTTCGGGAAAGTATCTGTAGTCATGGGCCTCCTCTTTTGTTCTTTGGCTTATAGTTTCACCCTTAATTTCACTCCAACCCCGAGTTTCTTGAATAACCTTTTTGCCTGATTTTAAAATTTTGCCCTGTCTTTCAATTTCATAACCAATCGCTTTCTCGACTGCCCGAAAAGAATTTAAATTCTTTATTTCTACCTTAGTTCCCAATTTTTGGATTTTGGACTCCAACCCTCCCACCACCCTGCCGCCCCGAGGGGCTCCTTTTGGATTTTGGATTTGTGGAAACAAACTTATGTTTGCTTCCACCCTAAGTTGGCCTTTCTCCATGTCAGCATCGGAAACATTGAGGTATCTTAAAATTAATTGTAATTCCTCAGCAAATTTCCTAGCTTCCTTAGCCGATGTTATATCTGGCTCAGTCACTAATTCCATTAAAGGGATTCCGGCTCGATTAAAATCAACTAAAGAATAATCTTCACCTTCTGGATGTATTAATCGTCCGGTATCTTCTTCTAAATGAATGTTTCCAATTCTAATTTTTTTATTTTCGATCTTTAAAAACCCTTCCTTACAAAACGGCATATACTCTTGTGATATTTGGTAGCCCTTTGGTAAGTCTGGATAAAAATAGTTTTTCCTATCAAACTTTGAATATTCTGAAATTTTACAATTCAGAGCAAGACCGGTTTTAATTACTTTTCTTACCGCTTCCTTGTTTATTACGGGAAGACTTCCCGGTTGCGCCGTACATATTGGGCAAATATTAACGTTCGGATGATGCTCGTTAGGGTCATTAAGACAAGAACAAAACATCTTACTTTTTGTATTAAGCTCTGCATGAATTTCTAAGCCAATTACTGGTTGATACATACGTTTATTTATTTTTTATTATTTTTTGACCTATTTAAATATTCTATAACTTTATCCACGCATCTTTTTGTGTTTTCCTTGGTGCTGGCATATATCTACTTAAATGCAAAGCATTCAAGGTTCTGCCGAAGCTGAGCGAGGCAGGTTCTTATAATTTATCATTTTTAAGAAAAACAAAAAAGCCCCGAGATTATTGGGGCTTGAATTAGGTTTCTACCTTTTGGCGAACTTTATCTAAAAGCCAGGGTTCAAGATGCTCAATCAGTTGAGTGAAATTATAAAAAATTTTGCTCTCGGGATTTAACAAAATGGATACCGAATGAATCCAGTTTGGGAAACCGGCCAAACCATCAGGCGAAATACCGAAAATAGGAAGAGGAAAACTGGGGATTTTATTTTCCGGAACCTCCTTAAAAATTCTTTTCATAATCTCAAAATGTATACCCGATGCTTCCCAGATTTCACAATGAGTTCCGGAGGTCGGAGTATCTGGTGCAAAATAAACTATCCCGAATCCGATAACCCCTTTCTCTTTCAGTCTCATCACCATTTTTATATCTGGAATAATTATATTTTCAAACACCACCCTGGCATGTTCTCGCTCATTAAATAATCTAATCTGGTATAAATCTTTGTGAATTTCATCAATGGACTTACCGAAAGTTTCTTCGGTCATTTCTACCGGATCTTGAATTTTCAGGTCAACGAGAATTTCGCATTCAGGGTATTCTTTATTTAATGTTTCCTCTATCTTTTTCTTTAAGTTTACAAGCTGAGGTTTTATTCTCTGACGCCAACGCACTCCATAATCTTTGGCTGCATCGATGGGTCCACCCAAGTAAGTGACTGTCTGAATCTTAACAATTTTTCTCTCACTCACTTTTTACCTCCTTTTCTTCCATAATAGCAAGACCGGCACTGGTGCCAATTATATTGGCTCCGGCTTCCAGCATCCGTTTTACGTCTTTTAAGGTTCTAATACCGCCGGCAGCTTTAATTAAAAATTTAGGACCGACGGCTTTACGCATTATCTTAACATGTTTTACCTTTTCGTCAATATCTACCAAGGATTCTGCTCCGGTCGAAGTTTTAACGCAAAAAGCATTTGATTCTTGTACAAGTTGGGAAGCCTTTTTTATTTCCTCGTCAGTTAAGAAGCCTGACTCAATAATTACTTTAGTTGGTAAAACTTTGGCTAATTTTTTGAGGTCTTCTAAAACTAAATCATATTTCCCCATTTTAAAATTGCCTATATCCATTACCGGATCGAGTTCGTCTGCTCCATCTTTCTTGGCAATTTTGGTCTGAAAAACCCGAACCTCGGTCGGCGAGGCGCCGCAAGGCCAATCGATAACTGCTATCACTTTAATTCTGCTGCCCCTTAATTCTTCTTTGGCTAATTTTACCCATCGGGGATTTAAACAAACTCCCCGAAAACCGTATTTTTTGGCTTCCTGGCAAGTCCGTCGAATATCTTCTTCGGTCGCATCTGCTTTTAAATTAGTGTGGTCAATAAATTTTGCCAATTCCATACATTTTTATTATAGAACATCTGTGGAAAAAATAAAAGCCCTTGAGAAAAAACCCAAAGGCCTATAATTTTATCTATCTCCTCAAAACGACCTTAGCTAACTCCCAAGAGTGCTCATAAAGATGGAGCCCCTTGCTGGTAGCAATAATCTCTCCATCTTTCACTCCAATTTCTGAAGCCATATATTCTTTTAGAAGCTGGATAGCTGCTAAATTCGTTGGAAATCCTGCCCATAAATCCCAAGAGCGGAAATCGACGTGGAAATGAAGTTTCCCGTATCTTATCCTGGTATCAATTTTTGTTAAGCATGGTGGGTCGGATAACGTAAGAGAGTTGGCATCACCTATTCTCATGCAGGCTTGGTTTGTTTCAAAACCGCCTTCTTTATACATTTTAATTACTTTAGGAATTTGATCCTCCAAATATTCTCCATAAGTGTATGCTTCGTTAGGTTTTTTTATAGAAGTCATCATATAAAAAATGTAATCTTTTTGGATATAATCAATGTCGGCCGGCGGCGGAACACCTTGGGGAAGATCGATACCAGGAACCAGAGGTCTTATTCCCGGATGAAGAATTTGAATAGTTACAAAATCAAATTCCATTCTTTGCTGACCAGCAAAACTCCCTTTATCAATCTTATATTTGTAACCTGACTCAAATAATCTCTCCATACTCAACCACCAAGCTTCAGGTAAATCTCTAGCCCTAATCGTTAAAACCTTAAGAAACTCTCTTTTTTTCGCCATTTTTGCCTCCTTTGTCTGACTAAATTTTTTTTGAAACCCTGTCGAGCTTTCAAAGATTTAGTTTTGAATGTGCCAAATTTTTAACTTCTTCAAAAACCTCATTAATTGGTTTCTCGCCATTTATTATATAAACCCCGTTAAAAAAATCAATATCTTTTCTTTTACTTCTTAATTTTTTCTCAGATTTTCTAACGGGGTAAACATTTTCAAACAGCTTTGGCAAGATTTTATAAACTTCCCAGACTTTTTTTTTTCTTCAAAAAGAGTTATTTTATCTCCTCTTTTTTTAATGCGCCCAAGACAAATTTTGGGGCTTACTTTCAAAATAAAGGTTAGGTTGGGCAACAAAAATTCATCATTTATTTTGATTAACCACTCTAAATTAACACCCGAAGCCGATCCGTAGGCAAAAGAAGAAAAAAAATAGCGATCAGAAATAACAATTTTACCCTCTTTGAGAGCAGGAATAATAATATTTTCTAAATGCTCTTTTCTATCTTGAGCAAATAGCTTTTGTAATTGCAGGGGTTGAACCCCTGCTTTTTTATCTAAAATCTTTCTGATTTTTTTTCCGGCTTCAGAATCCTGAGTTGGCTCCTTGGTTAAAATTACATTAAAATTCTTCTCCAATAAAAAATCTTTAAGAAGGTTTGCCTGGGTACTCTGGCCCGAACCATCAAGACCCTCAAAAACAATGAATTTTCCGGCATAAGGATTTTTTTGCATTTTTTAAACTTTTTGATCTTGTCCATATTGATACTCATCATCTAAAATATCTCTTTCTTGCCAGTCTTTAACCCAATCTTCTACTAAAAATATTTTTATTTCTTTATCCTTGGTCGAGCAAATTACTCTCTTTAGTCCTGCATTAATAATCATCTTTTTACATAAAAAACAAGGAAAAGAATTGATTTCTTTTCCATCTTTCGGATTTAATCCATAACAGTACATATCGCCATTTAAAAGAGTTACTCCGGCTCGAGCAGCGTTAATGATGGCATTCATTTCAGAGTGACAACTACGACAAAGTTCGTATCTTTGGCCATGAGGAATTTTTTGTTGGTCCCGAATACAAAATGCCCTTTCGAAACAATCTTTGGTCTTCCGAGGAGCGCCAATATAACCAGTGGCAATAATTTGATCGTCACGAACAATTATTGTTCCTGCTTGATATCTAAAACAAGTTGATCTTCGGGCAACCTCTTTGGCAATATTTAAATAATATTCAGTTTTGCCAGGTCTTTTTTTATTATTCAAAAAAATTTTTGGAAAATTTCTATACAATAAATTTTTATGGCACTATTTCAATTCCCATTGATTTGGCAGTTCCTTCAATAATTTTCATTGCTTTTGCAATATCTTTTGTATTTAAATCTTCCATTTTCTTTTGGGCAATTTCTTTGAGTTGAGTTTGGCTTATTTTAGCCACTTTGGTTTTTCTCTGTTCGCCAGAACCCTTCTCTATTCCGGCTGCCTTCTTTAAAAGTTCCGAAGCCGGGGGTTGTTTTAACTTAAAATTATAGGTTCTATCCTCAAAAACCGTAATTTCTACCGGAATTTTAAATCCTTGACTTTGTTTAGTCTGTTCATTAAATTTCTGACAAAATTCAGCAATATTGACTCCATGTTGAGCCAAAGCCGGTCCCACCGGAGGCGCCGGTGTTGCTTGACCAGCCGGTATTTGAAGCTTAATGATTGCTTTTATTTTTTTCATAAATCAGCGAATTTACGAATCAGTACGAATTTACGAATATTCGTATATTCGTAAAGGATTCGTACATTCGTTGATAGTTTATATTTTTTTAATCTGCAATGGATCCAATTCCAGCGGGGTATCCCTACCGAACATATTTACCAAAACCTTTACCTTCCCCCTTTCTTCATCAATTTCTGAAATCCTTCCATCGAAGTCCTTGAAAGGACCATCAATAATTTTTACTACGTCCCCAATCTTAACCTCAATTTTATATTGGGGAGTTTCTACCCCTAATCTCTTTTTTAAAATTTCAATTTCTTGAGGGGAGACCGGTACCGGAGTAGTCCCCGCCCCCACAAATCCAGTAACGTTGGGGGTATTTCGAACAACATACCAAGAATCATTAGTAACAATCATCTCGACAAGTACATAACCCGGATAAATTTTTTCTTCAACCGTTTTTCTTTTCCCGTCCTTAATTTTAATTTTCTTTTCTTTGGGAACCAAAACGTTAAAAATTTTATCTTCCATACCTAAATTCTCCACCCTTTGTTTTAGGGCTTTAGCGACCGCATCTTCGTAACCGGAATAAGTGTGCAAAACATACCAATCTTTTTGTTCTACGGCTTGTTGTCTGGGCATAGTGGTATTACAAAGCTAATCGCTCGCCCTCATCCAGCTTTATGGCTGGCCCGAGCACATAATTTATGTGCTCGGTTCGGGCTCGCTCTTTAGAAACCCACGGTTTCTAACATTTTCGCCTTCGGCGAAAGCCTGTTTTCCTACACGGGAGAACCGGAGGGTTCTAGGTCGGGAGTTTCCGCTTCGCGGAGAACTCTCGCGACCCGTCCCGACCCCTCTCCGATTTGGGATGTCATTTCATAATACAAACTTATTTAACAATGTGGTGAAAATGAAATCAAGAACTCCTAAAAACATAGCTACTGCAGCTGAAATCCCAATAACAATTAAGGTATATCTTATGGTTTCCTGTCTCGTCGGCCAATTAACTTTTTTTATTTCCAGTTTAACTTCCTTTAAAAAAGTAATAATTTTTGTAAACATAAATAGGTTGCGCTATCAATGGGCTTACCCCGTAGGAGAATTTCGAATGGGAAATTTCTTCGAAATTTTCTTTTGCCCCGAAAGGGCTTTTCGAAATTCCTCTACGGGG
>PCWJ01000057.1:657-2922 GCA_002787295.1 Candidatus Nealsonbacteria bacterium CG11_big_fil_rev_8_21_14_0_20_37_68 | reverse complement strand
TGCCATCGGAAATAACATCAATATGGCCCTTAAGCAATATGGTACAACCCAAGATTTTTGCCCATTTTTTTACCTTGTCTTTTCGGTCTTCTACATTTGCCCTTACCGTTTCACCGGTTAAAATTTCGAATTCTAAAATATTAGGAGTAAGGACAGCAGTTTTCCCTTTAATTATCTCCCTCTTTTGAGATATGGCCCTAATTCCATCTGCATCGATCACCATGGGTTTATCTATTCCAGTAATAATTTCTTGAATAGCTTTTACGGTTTCTGGGGCTCTCCCCAGCCCGCATCCTAGAATTATTGAATCAAACCCCGCACCAGTCCCGCTTTCAGCGGGACGGTGCGGGACTAGTCCAGCACCCCCCGCACCTTTTGGTAAAAGGTGCGGGGTGGTGCTGGGTTTTTGAGCTAAATTTAGAATAAAAGGAACATGTTTGGGTCTTAAAATATCTCCGGCTAAGGGATGACAAATCATATCTGGCAGAAAGGCGGCGGCAATGTTCATTGCCCTTTCGGGCCCTACGCAGCAGGTCAAATCTGCTCCGGCCCTGAGGGCCGAAACGGCATTAAAAACCGGAGAACCGGAATATCTTTTAGACCCTGCCAAAATTAAAACATACCCATGCTCTCCCTTATGGGTCCACAGAGGTCTTTTGGGATAAACCCTTTTTAAGTTCATAATATATCTAACTATGAGATTTGCAGGTTTTCTTTTGCTGAACTTTTTCTATTGCCCCTAACTGGCAAAGACTTTCTCCTCCGCATTTTTCTAATTTCTCTTGATTGATAATTTCAGCTTTGCCACCCTTCCCCATTTTAATCCCCTCCGGACAAACGGCAACACAAGCTCCACAACCAACGCATTTTTCTTTGTTTACCCGCCAAGCCCCGCCCTCAAATTGATGGCGGGATTTAGGCGGGTTTACCTTATAAGTCATAGGTGGTTTTTTGTTTAGTTAAAATTTGAAGCTAAACTTGCTCTCTGAGCTGCTTTTTCCTCCCGAAGATAAAGATGTAAATAATTTCCAAGAGGGCCAGCGTATTAAGTAGCAGCAAAGCTATAAACCAGCGCTTATGAGTATTGCGCGCTGCTTTCCATAAAGCTATTCCCTTCCAGAAAATTGTCCAGGCGATAATTAATAAAATGACCCATTGGTTAGCCACCAAAAACTGTTCCATAATTTTTTATTAATTATTAATTCCTTGCCCCGTAGTGAACCGTAAGTTCTACTACCGGGGTTCGACTTTTTTTATTCTGCCAAAATGGAGAACATCAATTTCCTCATTAATTAATTTCGTAAGTTATAGTTACCTGAACCTGTATTTTATTTTCTCCGGTTTCTATTTGGGGAACTTCACCACCGCCAGGAACCATTGGAACTGCTTCTTTTAAACCATAATAGTAAGACATTGGACTGCTTTCACTAAAATTAACAATTCTAACCAAATTGACTCCGAGCTTAGAGGCTATTTCTTCTGCTTTAGCTTTAGCTTTTTCAATTGCCTGCTCTCTGGCTTGTCCTTTCAGCTCATCCTGCTTATCGATGGTAAATTGTAAATCTCCAACCTGATTAGCTCCGGTATCGGTTGCACCCTGCAAAATTTCTCCTATCTTTTCCATATTTCTGATTTTTACCTCCAACGACTGGTTGACTTCGTAGCCAACGAGAACTCTTTTACCGGGCGAATAGGGATAAATATCCGTTTCGATTTTTTGGTATTCGTAACGGGGGTAAATATTAAAACTGGTGGTTTTTAAATCTTTATCTTCCACGCCTTGGCTTTTAACAAAATCGATTACGGCATTCATCTTTTTTGTGTTTTCGCTCATTGCTTCAGAAACCTGTTTTGCTTCGGTTATGACAGAAAAAGTAGTTAAAACCAAATCGGGCTTGGTATAAATTTCACCGGTCTCAGAAACCGTAATGGTATTCTTTGCTTCAATCTCTTGGCCAATATATCTGCCTTCCTTGACCTTATTTTGAATATCAATGCCCACCCAGACAACAAAAGATGCCAGAAGCAGAATAACAACAATTAGAACAAAAAGGGGTGGTTGGGGCCGGAAAAATAGGATATTTTTCTTTTCATTATTTTGATTTTCCATACTAATTTGCTTTTAATTTTATTTTTTTCGACCTTTTACCCCGCACCTTTTCTGTAAAACAACTGTTTTGCGGCACACTCTATCGTGTGCCGCCAGAGCATAATCTTATTTTATAGTTATTGTTTTTAAAGTTAGTAATTCTATGGCAGAAAAGG
>PCWJ01000057.1:0-649 GCA_002787295.1 Candidatus Nealsonbacteria bacterium CG11_big_fil_rev_8_21_14_0_20_37_68 | reverse complement strand
GCGAATCAAGGTTCTGCCGAGCTCCGCCGACTGGCGGAGCGAGGCAGGTTCTTAATTCAAGATTATATGTTTATACATTAGCGAATCAAGAACCTGCAAGTGAAACGAGCAGGTTCTTATTTCTATTATAAATTGTATTATAAATGATTACAACCATCGAGAAAGATAAACTTTGATTTTTCTCGTATTTTTCAAATTTCTACGGTATAATATAGGAGAAGAATCTTTTTCTAATATAATCGGTTCGTTCGGTCGAAATGGAAGCTTGCTTCCATTTCTCTCTCGCGGCTGATTATAAAAATGAAAGTGAGAACCAAAATAATAGTTTGTGTTTTTGCCATTTTACTCTTCGGGTTTTTACCAACGATTTTTACCCCATTAGATAGTAAACATCTAACGGGGCTTGTTTTTGCCCAAAATACCACTCCTGATTTACAAGAAAAAATCACACTGCTGAAAGAGCAAATTGCAGTATTACAAACTCAAATAGCTGAACTTAAAGCCCAATTGGAAGAAATCCAAAAAACCGAACCCAAATTTACAAAAACCCTTCAGCGAGGGATGAGAGAGGACGAAGTAAAACAATTACAAGAATTTCTCAAAACTCCGCCGGCTGGCGGACCCGACATTTATCCCGAAGGGTTGGTGA
>PCWJ01000038.1 GCA_002787295.1 Candidatus Nealsonbacteria bacterium CG11_big_fil_rev_8_21_14_0_20_37_68 | reverse complement strand
AAGTTCACTCTGGCATGATTTTTGAGTCCAACAATTCGAACCAAACCTCGAATGGCTTTAGCGGTAGATCCCTCCTTACCCACAACTTGACCCATGTCTTCTGAATTAACTCTGAGAGAAAGTAAAACCCCCATCTCATCCACGGATCTATTTACTTTCACGTCCTCCGGGTTGTCAACCAAAGCTTTAATTATGTACTCGAGGAATTCTTTATCACTTGCTTTTTTCTCTGCCATAAAGTTTTAATAATCTGAGAATTGATTTAATCTGATAATTCTCTTTTACTGCTCTTTTACTAGTAGCCCGACCTTTACTGCTTACCTGATTCCCGCTCTTTCAGAGAATCGGTAGAAGTTATAAACCGCTACTATGATATATTTTAATCTTTTTAAAAAATATGTCAACCCCGCACCTTTTCCAGCTAGCATCCTCCAAGATACCATTTTTGTCAAGGCGAAGCCGCCTTACGGCTTATCTCCTTATATGAAAATGTCTATTTTAGAAAAGGTGCGGGGTCTCATCTTTCAGCCCACAACTTATAGTGAGTTTAGACTTCGGCTGAGCTCAGTCGAAGCCTCAAACTAATGTTTTTATGAGCTGAAGGGTGGGAGGAAGCGAGGTTCAAGAAAATTATTAAACTTTTCCTCGCTTCCTTTTTCTGCCGAGACTATCGCATCTGGTGATTTGTCTCGGCAGCTTTCTTTTGAGCATCTTGGGGCGTTTGACCAAAGTGGAGACATCCACTTTGGTCTAAGGTGTAAAAAACACCTACACCTTTCTTTGTTTCCTTTTTTTGGGTTTCTTTTTGGGTTTCTTTCACACCCTCTCCTTTCTTGCCCAAAGGGTTTAAATTTAGCTTTTTAGCTACCCTTGGGCTAAAGTTTTTTACTAATTTTAAATGTTCTTGATTACACAAAACGGCTCTCGGAGAGAGCCGTCTTGCGGTTATAACTTCATAATATTAAAATTTTACCTACTCTTTTTCTCTCTCCTCAACACTTACATTGTAGCATACTGTTTATATTTTGTCAAGCCCTTACTATACCAAATTTAATACGAGGTTAAGAGGATAGTTTTTTTACTTCTTCTTTTTGAGATACTTTTTGTGTCCTTTCGGCTGGTTTTTCTTTTGGCGTTTCAGGAACCCGCGCGCCTTCTGGCGGTGTCTTTTCCTTTGCCGTTTCAGGGGCCCGCTCGCCTTCTGGCGAGCGGGAGGATGTGGTGGGTGGGTTGTAGTCTTTTTTTGGTTCCTCTTCAGTCGGCTTTTCTCCCGCTGATTTTTCTTTTTTACCTTCCGCAATTTCCTTGCCTTCCGCGGCTTCAGCAACGGAGCCCTCTTTCTTTTCTTTTTTTGACTCTTTATGAACGTCTACCTTTCTCCCTTCAATAATTTTTTCCGAAATCAACATATTATAAACGGTAGCCGAAGGTTTGGCTCCAACCGAAAGCCAATATTTGATTCTGTCTTTCTTTAAATTTTTCTCTTTGGTTAAAGGATTATAAAAACCAACCTCTTGCACAAAGCGGCCTCCCCTGGGAGGTTTTCTTTTATCGGTAACAACTATTTTAAAAAACGGTTGATTTTTTTTACCTATCCGAAATAAACGAATAACTAACATAAGAATAATTTAGGATAAAAATGAGCCTCTGTCAACTGCCCATTTTACCATCCCTTGGTTTCTAAGGCTGCTTTCGCTGCCTCTTCTTCGGCTTCTTGTTTCGAAGAGCCCTCGCCTTTAGCCACTAATTCCTCGTCTAAAAAAACGCCAATAATAAAGTGTTTGGCATGATCCGGTCCCCATTCTTCCAAAACCTTGTAAGCGGGAGTAATTCCTACCCTTTCTTGGGCTTCTTCCTGAAACCGAGATTTGGCATCTTCAAAAAGTTTAGCCTCAATAATATGGGGAAGTTCTTTTATTAAATATTTTTCAATAAATTTTTGGCAACCTTTATATCCTTGATCTAAATATAAACTTCCAACAAAAGCTTCAAAAGTGTTGGCTAAAATATACTGGCGAGCCTTTCCCATTTCTCTTGCCTCCCCCCGGCTGAGCAAGAGAAAATCATTAAACTCAAGGTTTTGGGCAACTCCAGAAAGCATCTTAGCATTAACCAATGCCGCTCGCCAATTGGTTAATTCCCCTTCTGATTTTTTGGGATAGTTTTGATAAAGATATTCAGTTACTATTAATTCCAACACCGCATCTCCCAAAAATTCTAATCTTTCATTATGAGAAAGCCGGAAATTTGGATTTTCGTTTAAATATGACCGATGAATAAAAGCCTGAATTAAAAAATCTTTATTTTTGAAACTTAGACCTAGTTTCTTTTCGAGAACTGAGAAATCTTTCATAAATAGTTACTCAAAATTAAAAATTAAATACCAAAAATTAAAAACATATATTAAAAACCTAAAAATATTTTTGCATTTTTGGTTTATGTTTTTAATCTTTAATCTTTGGTTTTTGGTTTTTCCAGCTCTTTATACACCGTTCCCAAAACCCCGTTAACAAATTTTCCTGAGTTTTCTCCCCCGAAAGTTTTAGCCAGCTCAATTGCTTCATTAATGGCTACTTTTGGAGGAACCTCTTCTTTGTTTTCATATAATAATTCATAAAGCCCAATTCTCAACACATTGCGGTCAATAATGGTAATTTGCTCAATTGGCCATTCCGGGGCGGCTTTCCCAATGATTTTATCGATTTGAGGAAGGTGCTCTACCACCTCCTTTATTAATTTCCAAACAAATTCAGTATTCTCCAATCCCGGTCCGAACTCTTTAATATTTTTTTCCACAATCTTTTCCAAGGCACCGGGTTTCTTGCCATAAAAATCCCACTCATAGAGAGATTGCATAACTATAGAACGCGATAGATGTCTTGAGGCCATAGTGAAAATTTATTTCTTTGATAGTTCTTCCATTGTTAACGGTTTCGCTTTCTTTTCAGGGACCCGCTCTGCGGAAGCCAGCTTGGGGCGGGTTATAGTCTTTTCTTTTTCCTTCATTTCTTTTTCCTTTTTCTTTCTTTCTTTTTTAGTTAATTTTTTTAAAACATCAATCACTTCCCGATTTTTATAATAGCCGCAGTTCCAACAAATAGTATGAGGTAATTTCGGCTTTCCACATTTTGGACATTTAACTAAAGTCGATCTCATTAAATAGAGATGCGATCTTCTCTTATTTCTTCGTGATTTTGTGTGCCTTTGCTTTGGTACGGTCATAAGCGCTTCGCTAAATTAAAAGTTAAAAATGAAAAGTTAAAAATTATCACTTTTTATATTAGCAAATAATTTTAAATTTGACAACAACAGAATTCAAGATTATATGTCTATACCTTAGCGAATCAAGGTTCTGCCGAGC
>PCWJ01000025.1:733-18415 GCA_002787295.1 Candidatus Nealsonbacteria bacterium CG11_big_fil_rev_8_21_14_0_20_37_68 | reverse complement strand
CCGATTAGGGAAGTAAAAGTCGGTTGGGAAATTTTAAAAAGTTTGGATTTAAGAGAAAGAGGGGTAAAAATTGTAAGTTGTCCAACTTGCGCCAGGTCGGAAATTGATGTTATAAAAATTGCCAGGGAAATTGAAAAAGAAACTCGAGATATAAAAAAACCGCTAAAAATAGCGGTAATGGGCTGCATAGTGAATGGTTTGGGGGAAGCCAAAGAAGCAGATTTAGGACTCATAGGAATAAAAAATGCTGCCTTAACCACAAAAGATAGAAAAATTATAAAAAGAATAAAGAAAAAAGATATTCTTAAAGAGTTTAAAAGAGAACTGAAGAATTATTATTAAAAATAATAAATAAAACTATTAAGCTAAAAGCTCTACATTTTTTTAGGTAGGGCTTTTAATAATAGGTGATTCTGTCAATGGGGTCTTGACAAAATTTGGGAAAGGGTGTATAATAACTTGTTAACCTTGTGAAATTAAGCGATTAGCCTTCAACCTCTTGAGAGTCTGCCCTCGTTACCTCCTTTGAGGGTCCCCTATTAGTTCTTTGAAATAAATGGGGATAATGGCCTCGTGCCCAAAAGATTCTCATAAGGTTGAAGGTTAAAGATAAAAAAACAGCCTCTGTTAATTCGGGGGCTGATTAATTTTAGCATTCAAATCTATTTTACTATTTTCACCTAGCAAGTTAAATGAAAAAGGCCGATTACTTTTCTTTGTTTTCCTTCCTCCTCCAAAGATTCTTCGCAGACGACATTAAAAGTTTTCACCGCTTCTCCGGTTTTGTCAATAAGTAGTTCAATTCCTTTAGGGGGCCCCTCGCCTTTAGCGAAGGGGAAGGTGGTCGGGACGCGAGGCGCTTTCGCGATCAGGTCGCGAGGCGTTTTCGCGAAGCGAAATGCCCCGACCGAGCGAAACGCCCCGTCCTCGGGTGGGTTGTAGTCTTTAATAAATTTCTTGGCTTCCTCAGTCACTTTAGCTATTCCCATTTCTCCAGTACCAATAATAATTGTTTCTGGATTTTGCTCCACTGCTCTTCTTACGTCCTCGACATCGATAATATGGCTTTCCCGACGCCACCAAGGCAAGACTTCACCAGTCCACCTCACTTCAACATCGTGATGATAGATTTTTCCATCGATGGCGATGGAACCAAAATGGTATTCTTCAATCATGCTTTTTCCAGATTTAAATTTGACCATTTACCGCATCTGTCTCCCCATCTGGCCACTATTTTCCCTTCTATTCTTGCCTCGATTACCTCGCAGCGATTAGGACAGCCTTGACATTGAAAAGAAGTGCATCTGATGTCTTTATCGGAAATTTCAAATCCTAAAAATTTAGTTTTTGGGGAAGGATTTTCTTTAACTAAAAGAGCTACCCCGAGAGCTCCCATTACGGTATTATAGGGAGGAACAGTGATTCTTTGGCCCAAGGCTTCTTCGAATGCCTTTCTCATTCCGATATTCTCAGAAACTCCTCCCAAAAAAACAATTGGCGGTTGAATATTTTTTCCTTTAGCGACGTTATTTAAATAGTTCCTAGCTAATCCCTGACAAAGCCCAGCCACGATATCTTCAGTAAGATGGCCAACTTGCTGTTTGTGAATCATATCGGACTCCGAAAAGACTGTGCACCTGGCCCCGATTGTTGTTGGAGCTTTCGATTTTAGAGCTATTTCACCAAATTGTTCTACCGGGATTCCTAGTCTATGAGCTTGGGCGTCAAGAAAAGCGCCAGTACCGGCACTGCAAATCAAATTTAATCCGAAATCAACTGCCACTCCATTTTCTAAAATTATAATCTTTGAGTCTTGACCGCCAATTTCAATCACTGTTCTAGCATCGGGAAAGAAAGAACATACTCCTTTTGCGTGGGCAGTAATTTCATTTTTTATCAAATCGGCTCCAGTAATCACCCCAGCTAAATAACGAGCTGAGCCAGTGGTTCCAACTCCAGCAATTTCGATGTCTGGATTATGGTTTTTAATTTTATTATTTAGCTCCCTAAGCCCCCCCTGAATAGCTCCTATTGGATTACCGGCAGTTCGTAAATAGAGTGGAAATAAAACCTGGTTATTGGTATCAATCAAAACTAATTTAGTAGAAATTGAGCCAACATCGATGCCTAAATAACATTTCATAATTTTGAGCTTTTGTATTGATGATAATTTCTTACTACATCTGTAAAGGCTTCTAGCCGGGTGTCAATTCCAGCTTCGGCTGTTTGCTCATCTAGGGATATTGATAGAAATGGAATTCCACTTTCTAAATGAATTTTCTCTAAAATTGGTCTAATGGTTACCTCTGGCATGCAGCCGAACGGGAGTAGATGAATTATGCCATCGAAGTCTTCTTTGATATAATGGAGCATCTCGTAAATGGCGTCTCTTCCATGACCACCAACGGTGGATTTTAAATAAGGGTTTATTTTTCTTTGGATAATCCAGTCCTTCCAGGGGAAAATTAGTTTTTTAATATGGTAGGTGATATCCATTTCTCGATAAACCCCAATCCCTTCTAAACCCAATTTTCTTTCAACTTCAAAATTGATGGTCGGGTCACAAACTGTATAAATTTCTCCAATTAAGCCAACCTTTGGCAAATCTTTATTTTTCTCAATCTTAATTCCAGAAAATCTTTTTAAAATTTCTTTTTTGAGTTCTTGAAAATCTTTTTCCTTTTTTAATTCATCGAGTTTCAAAAGGCTCTCTTGTAAAATTTTATCAGTAATTCCTTTCTCTATTTCTCTCGGTCGGCAAAACTGGGCCAATTTTTCAATTTTTTCAATTAGATGTAGTTTTTTAAAGAAGAATCTTCCAGCCTTTAAAACTTGCAGCAATGAAGCACCAGAAATTTTTTTAATCATTGAATAAATATCTTTTGGAGTAGCTCGGAAATCTAAAAAATTAATGTCGTGACCTGCCTCTTTTAAGACTTTTTCTTGAATTGCTCCGTAATATCTTTGCCGACAGGAACCCCCGACATTTTGAACCATAAAAATAGTGTTTGCCCCCTTTTTTAAAGCTGGCAGATAATTACCCAGAGTTACCTTCAGCGGAAAGCAATACATTTCCGGAGCAATTTTTGCTCCCTCAGCAATAGTCTGAGAGGTTGTTTTCTCCGGGGGAATAACCTCTAGGCCCAATTGCTCAAAAATGGTCTTAAACGCAATAGTATAATTCCCCCACCTGGCAAATGTAATTATGGGTTTTTTCATATTGTGTCCATGAAGGCTTCTAACCTTGTTTGGATGCCGGCTTCGCCAGTTTGTTCATCAATCATTAAATATAAAAAGGGAATTTTATTTTGTTTAAATGCTTTTTCTACAAATTCTTTTAAAACAGCATCGCAGCCGCATTGAAAAGAAGAAATTTCAATGGCTCCAGTAATATTGTAATTTAACACTTGCTCGATTTTCTCCTTTATCTCTTTTCCAAACTCCCAATGGAATTTTGGCCAATCCAATTTTTGATTTTTGATTTTTGATTTTTGATTTTGTAATGGTATTTCTTCAATAAATATTACTTCTGCCCCTAATTTTTCCAGCTTTTCTTTCACTCTTAAGTTGATGTAGTCATCATATAAATTGTAAGGGTGAGAAATCAAGACTATTTTTTGCTTTTTAGATTGGATTTTGAGGGAAACTTCTTGCTTTTCTTTTTCCTTCAATTCTTTTTCCTTTAAAAAAGCGAGTCCTCGAGCTTTTTTTATTTCTTCTTTATTTTTATTTAATTTTCCCCCTAATCTCTTCAGGGTTTTCTCAAGTTTCTCTTTTCTCTCGTCAAATATTTCAGTTAAAATTGGAGTTTTAGTTAGAATCTTCCCTAGGTCGGGTAACCCAAAAAATTTTGGGCAATATTCTAATTTTTCTTGATTTGCTTTTAATCTGGGAACAAATATATAATCCACTTTTCCTTCCAGCCACAATAAATGTCCCCAGTAAACTTTATTTGAAAAACAGGTTTCAGGATCAGCCACTTTCACCCCCATTTCGACAATCTCTTTATTAGTTGGCGGAGAAAGAATTACTTTAAAACCTAAATTTTCAAAAAAAGTTTCCCAAAACTGGGGTTGCTTCCAATAAATTAAAGCTCTTGGAATACCAATGGTCATAATTAAAATAGGGTGCCTTGGCGAGATAAGGTTTTTTGTTCTCCTTTAGAAAAAATTCTGATTTTTCCATAAACTCCGTCGTAACCAGGCTCAATATTAACCTTGCCTTCTCTGACTCTAATTATGCCTTCGGCAATTTCGGACAAAGTAACTGCTTCCAATTCCGAGCGAGAAATGTCAATTAAGACTGAAAATTCATTACTAAATTTTTCAATTAAATTTTTATATTCTTTATCGACTTCTATTGTCCCAGTACCCTGCCCAATCGCATCGGCAATTATTTCCTCTAAAGGAATTAAACTTTTAAAGGGAATGGAAGCCGCTGGTTTAAATCCATTTGGCCTGTCGGCTAACTCCTCAACTCTATTCAGAACTCCGATAGTTAAAGACCTTCCGCAATTTGGGCAAATATTGTTGTATTTTTTTGATTCAGCCGGTGATAAACTAATCCCACAAAGACGATGACCATCATAATGATATTTACCTTCTTCGGGATAGAACTCAATCGTATATAAGAATTTTTGGGGATTTTTTGATTTTATGGCTTCTATTATCGCCGGGTAACTGATTTCTGTATCAAAAACATTGGCTTCCCGACCTATTTTTTGAGGACTATGCGCATCAGAATTACTTATTAAAGTAATTCTATCCAATACTGACAACCGCCAGTTCATTGAAGGGTCGCTAGAGAGTCCTGTTTCTCCGGCATAAATGTATTTTGAGTAATCTTCAAAACACTCTTCAATTGAATTAAAACCAGATTTTGAACCAAGGAGGCCAAAGTAAGGAGTCCAAAGATGGGCAGGTACAATTAAACAATTTTCGGAAATTCCTAAAACAATTTTGGTTAATTCTTTGGCATCTAATCCCAAAATAGGTCGGCCATCGGCTTTTAAATTTCCTATCCAGCCTAAATGAGTATTAATTTTCTCAACTGTTTCAAAAGAGGGAGCAAAAATTATAATATGAATTTTTCTAATTCTTCCGGTTTTAGAATAAATGCAGCTAACTTCGGTAGTTAAAATAAAACGAGTATAAACGTCGCCGGGGCGCGTTGAGGCCTTTAATCTAAAAAGTCCGGTCTCTGCCGATTCTAATTTTTCTTTTAAATTTTTAAACCATTCCGGATGTGTGAAATCTCCGATTGTCAAAATTTTTATTCCTTTGATTTTTGCCGCATTATTCAAATGCTCTAAATCCATCTGGGGCGAAGTTGCTCTTGAGTATTTTGAATGTAAATGAAAATCGGCAATGAATTTCATAAACAAATCGCCTAAGTCTCCAACTAAAACCCCTTTAGCAACGAGGGGAGGTGGGTAATTAAATACCAAACGATTAAAGCCAAGACTATAATAATGATCAAAATATCAAATTTTTTACTCATAGTGTTTTAATTCAAGATTATATATTTATCCCGATCGCTTCGCGATCGAGGATCCTCGATAAAATCGGGATTCCTTAGCGAATCAAGGTTCTGCCGAGCGCCAGCAAGGCAGGTTCTTAAATGCGAAGCATTCAAGGTTCTGCCGAGCGTTAGCGAGGCAGAACCTTATAATATAAAATTCCAAAATATTCGTGGAAAGCTAAATCACATTTTCTAAGATTTTGAGGATCGGGGAAAAAATCTAAAATATGATAATTTTCTTCCGCCTTAAAGTCAGCCGGGAGAGGAATTGGATCCAAACCCATTTTTCGAAAAATATAAACCGAGCGAGGCAAGTGATAAGCAGAGGTTACTAAAACAAAAGGGCTTTGACCAATTATTTTTTTGACTTCTTTTGCAGACTGATAAGTGTTTTTAGATTTCTCTTCTAAAATAATATTTTCTTCTGGAATATTTAAGTTTTGAATGAATTTTGCTATTTCTTTAGCTGGTCGATTGGAAGGAAAAAGTGGATCAGACCCAGAAATAATTATGTTTGGTTTATGGGTTAACTCAAAATAAATCTCAACTGCTTTTATCGCCCTAAACAAACTGCTTTCTTCTAATTTACTGCTAATGGGCAAGTCTCCTTTCTTAACTCCTCCAATTAGCAAAACAATGTTTTCTACATTGTCTAATGCCGGCGCACTGAATTTATATTGGTTTTCTAAGGGAGAAATTATTAAATCAGCAATCGGTGTAATTGAAAAAAAATAATAAAAAACAATTCCAAGAATGATTAAAATCTTTCCTACTCTTTTTTTTGATATAAGAACCTGCCTCGCTAACGCTCGGCAGAACCTTGAATGCTTCGCATTTAAGAACCTGCTCGCTTCGCTCGGCAGAACCTTGAATGCTTCGCATTTAAGAAGAACCAAGCCTAAAATCAACAAAATAAAAATAAAACAGCTTGGCAATAAAAAGATTTGAAAAACTTTAAAAGCGATCACGGTTTAAAAATCAATTTCTTTTTTGATGAAATGCGGGACCTTAATTCAAGATTATATATCTATACCTTAGCGAATCAAGGTTCTGCGAGCGAAGCGAGCAGGTTCTTACTTTCATTCTTTTGGTTTGCTCTGTTAGCTAACGGGGGTCGTCCTCTGGCCTGTCTTTTGTTGGTTTAGTGCCGAGAATTTTTTCTTCTATTAACCTTACTCCGCTTAAAATTCCTATTGCTAAAAGGCTAGTAAAAATAGCGATAAAATAAAGTTTGATTCCAACCGCTATCCCAATTGCTGCTACTAGCCAAAGCCCGGCAGCAGTAGTTAATCCTTCGAGATGACTCTGACGAAAAATAATTAAACCCGCTCCTAAAAATCCAATTCCCATAGCTACCGCCTGAATTACTCGAGAGGGATCAAAGCTTATTCCTGTTTTCCCAATTACTTTTTGAAAGGTTTCAAATCCAAGAATAGTAAATAAAGCTGCTCCCAAACACACCAAAGCAAAAGTCCTCATTCCGGCCTCTTTTCTTTTATATTCTCTTTCCAATCCAATTAGTAATCCTAAAAATGCAGCCAACAATAATTGAAAAAAAATTTGGAGTTGGGGATTAAAAGAAAAATCCATAAAACAATTAAAATTCTAAATTCGAAGTACGAAATCTTTACCCTCCCAAATTTTCGAAGAAAACTTGGGAGGGCGAGCAAATCCTAAACTTAAAATTCAAAATTCAAAATTATATATTTATACATTAGCGAATCAAGGTTCTGCCGAGCGTTAGCGAGGCAGGTTCTTACATTCAAAACTGCGGTGTTTTGGATTTAGAATTTAGAATTTCTGATTTATACCTTATATACTTTGTATCCTTCTCTTGTTTTTTGATTAACCCTAAGACCGATTGACTCACCCTTTTTAGCTTCCTTAACTTTTTGATGCTCAACCTCCATCGATTCCACATTTTGAGTGAAATCAGCTTCTCCACCCACAATTCGAATATCATCCCCCACTTTTAGGGTGTCGGACAGTTCGATTACCGCCACTCCGATATTTCCAAAGTAATGAGTAACTTTGCCCACTAATTTTCCTTCCTTAATTTCTTCTGGCATAAATTTAAAGTTTTGAAATTAAATTTTCTCGACCTTTTTTAGGATTTTGAATCTCCTTTTTTCTTCTCGCTAATTACTCTAATTAATTTTTGAATTAAGGCCTTTGGATCTGGATCATAAATAATTTTTGCTCCCCTTCTATGGGGTCTTCTGGTTAAAATTTTGATGAGATTGGCTGTCCCCATCGAACCTTCCAATACCCCAATTGGCTTTCTATCCTCAAAAGCAATAGTAAACTCATTCAGGGTTCCCATTCTGCCACAACAGACGACTATGGCATCGGCAGCTCTGGTCATTAAAAGATTCCTTCCCGTATAATCAAAGCCGGTATAAACCATTACGTCGAAACAATCTATAGGAAGCTTATAAACCTTCAGGTGCGCTGCTTCAGAAGCAGCCGGAGAAAAACCAATGCTAATCCCACCCACTCCCTTACAACCTTTAGCGGCAAAATAAGGAACTCCGGTAGTGGCTCCGGTAATCAATATACAATCCTGTCTGGCAATCTCTTCCCCAATTTCTCTTGAAATCTTTTTAATATTCTTTGCGCAATGACTAATTTCGGAAGCGTCGCTTACTGCAATTTTGTATCTTGTTTTGTGTTTCATTATAGTTATTTTAACAAATTTTTAAAAATGAGCAAAACCCACTTTATTTAAAAATCTAAACCTACCCAAATTTTACAAAACAAAACTTGGGCAGGTAAAACAAATAGACGAGTAACAACCCGTCTACTTGCATATGCCCTCGGGTTGATTTTCACCCCGCACCGTTATAGTGCGCCTGACTGGACTCGAACCAGTAATCTTTGGCTTCGGAGGCCAATGTTCTATCCATTGAACCACAGGCGCATTAAAAGAGGGAAACGAGGGCCAAATAAAATAATCCTACTAACTTTATATAACTTTTAAGCCTAAAAAGCAAAAGGGACCGATAGGATTTCTGTTCCAGGCCCCTTAAGATTTCTTAATTCAAGATTATATGTCTATACCTTAGCGAATCAAGGTTCTGCCGAGCGTTAGCGAGGCAGGTTCTTATCCCCAAAAATAGCACAGGCTCTTCTGTGGGCTCTTTTATAGTAAGCCAGAGGCAACCACAGGTCATCGTCATCACAAACCCTTACCCCATCTAATCTATCTACATTTTCTTTTAAGATCTTCCCACCTTTTTCTATAAAAGAAACTGAAAAAACGTCGATTGAAATTATTACCCTTTTTACCTTTTTATTCTCTCTGACCACGCTTATTACTTCTAAGTCTTCCAATCTTTACCTCCTTTAATTGTACTATAAAATTATAGCCTATTTTTTTTATTTTGTCAAGTTTGACTTTTTGGCTATTATATAAATATTTTGGCGGTTACCTCTCTCGTTTTTAACAATACCACAGTCATTAATTTGAAAACCGGATTTTTTTATCAAATTTATCAATTCCTTTTTAGAAAAATAATGGTAATATCGTTTAATTTTTTTACCCCAGGGCTCGAGAATATCACCAAAATCCAATTTTGACAAACCCAGTAACTTTAAAATGGTAAACTTAAGAATTAAAAATAATTCTTTTGGCCGGTGGAATTTCCAAACGGTCAAAATTAAAAATCCTTCCGGTTTTAATACCCTTTTAGTTTCTTCCAGGAATCCTAAACGTAGTTTTTCTGATGGAATATGATGCAAAACTGCAATGCTATAAGTTTTATCAAAGAAATTTTCCGGAAAAGGCAAGTTTAAAGCACCGGCTACCTGAAATTTTGCCCCGGAATTTTTCTTTTTGGCAATTTCAATCAATTTTTCAGAAGAATCTACCCCAAAATAATCCATATTTTCCCCTTTAAAAAATTCGAAAAAACGACCGTTCCCGCAACCAAGATCTAAAACTCTTTCTCCGGGAATTAAATAATCGTCGAATAAAAACCGAAGTTCTGACCAGGGTTCTTTTCTGGTTCTTGCAAAATCCTCAGCAATCAGGTTATAATCCTCTATAGTCTTTTTTAAAAGATATTCGGCGTATTTTTTATCCATAGATGGATATTTTAGAGCTCACAATTAAAGAATTGATAAAATCTAAAGCTAAAACTTCGGCTGATTTAGCACAGATTAAAAGAAAGGCAGCAAAAAAATATAAAATTGCCTTCCCTTCAAATGTTGATTTATTAAAAGCATATCATAAGTTGCTCAAGAAAAAAAGAATTAAAAAATCAAAAAAAATTGAAAATTTACTTCGTACTCGACCGATTCGCTCCCTTTCCGGAATCGTTAATATCTCAGTTTTAACAAAACCTTATCCTTGTCCGGGGAAGTGCCTTTACTGTCCAACAGAAAAGGGTATTCCAAAAAGCTATGTTTCGGGAGAGCCAGCCGTAGAAAGAGCTAAAAGATTAAATTATAACCCTTATTTACAGGCGAAAAGAAGAATTGAAATGTTAGAATCGGAAAGCCATCCTACTGACAAAATTGAATTAAGAATAGTTGGAGGAACTTGGAGTTATTATCCAAAAAAGTATCAAACCTGGTTTATAAAAAGATGTTTTGATGCTGGCAATCAAAAAAGTGGCAAAAACTTCGAAGGAACCCAAAGAATTAATGAAAAAGCTAAGCACCGAATAGTAGGACTTTCTATCGAAACCAGACCTGATTTTATTACAGAAAAAGAAATAAAAAGATTAAGAAGCTTGGGGGTAACGATGGTAGAGCTTGGCGTTCAAAGTATTTACGACGATGTTTTAGAATTAAACAAACGCGGGCACGGGGTCAAATCAACGATTTTAGCCACTAAACTTTTAAAAGATGCCGGTTTTAAGGTTCTATATCAAATGATGCCAAATTTACCAGCTTCTAATTTGAAAAAGGATAAAAAAATGTTTGAAGAAATTTTTGAAAATTCTAGTTTCCAACCCGATCTTTTGAAAATTTACCCAACGGCAATAGTAAAAAACACTCTACTTTATAAATGGTGGAAAGCTGGAAAATACAAACCCTATACTGATAATCAATTAATAAATCTCGTAAAATCGATAAAAAAAATGGTTCCTTATTATGTCAGGATTCAAAGGATAACCAGAGACATCCCCTCTAAAGAAATTTTAGCTGGACCGGCAAAAATTTCTAATTTACGCCAGATTTTAGCTGAGAAAATGGTAAAAGAAAACTGGCAATGTAAATGCATAAGATGTCGAGAAGTTAAGGAAAAACTAATCCAAAAATTAAAGTTATTTCGCCAAGATTACGAGGCTTCTGGCGGGAAAGAAGTGTTCTTAAGTTTTGAAGATAAAAACCGAACTAAGCTTTACAGTTTACTCCGCCTCCGCATCCCCCAATATGCCGAGAACGGTTCTCGATATATTATTCCGGTATTGAGGGGGGCGGCGATAATTCGAGAAGTCCACACCTACGGTCAGCAACTCCCTCTCCGCCGGGAAGCCATCCCGGAGGTTTCGCCACAGCATAAAGGACTGGGGAAGAAATTGATAAAAGAGGCAGAAAAAATTGCCAAAAACGAATTTGGCCTTCACCCTGTTAAATCCGTCAAAGGCTGTGCGGCAAAACCGCAATTTAACGGGGTAAATAAAATTGCAGTGATTTCCGGAATAGGAGTAAGAAATTATTTCCGAAAACTGGGGTATATGTTAGAAGACACCTATATGGTCAAGAAAATATAAAACAAAAAAGGGTAAAAATTCTACCCTTGATTAAATTTACTGTTATAAATATCGACTACCAGTTCTTCATCTCCCCATTCTTCTCGGTGAGGATTATCCAGATATTCTTTGAAGTCAAATCCAGAAGGAAAAATATTCTCTATCTCAATGATTCTTTGTTCACTATGTAAAACAGAAAAGACATGGGGGGTAATACCAAAAGCTTCTTCCATCCAAATAGTCTTAATCTTTAATCCAAATTTTTGAGCTAAAATATTATAAAGAAGAGTTAATCCTAAACAATTTCCTACGGGCCCCAGTCCAGGAGCTAATTGAGCATCAATTACTTCATTTAATTTATAGCTTCCTCGGCTTCGATATCGATTGGGTTTTGTCTTCCATAACCAATTAAAAAGAGTTTGGGCTGTTTTTGTTTCATCATTGCTTACCAAAATTTCGCTTTTAATCTTTTGATATAAAGTATTAATTTTAGCTGAATAATTATTAATTTCATTTTCACTTTCAATATCTGAAGCTATTAAAGCCTCTCTAGCTAAATCAAATCCTTGCATTTGTTTCTCCTTTCAAAGTGATACAGATTTTCCATCTCTCTGTCTTCCTTTTCTATATTTATTAACTTTTCAAAGAGCTTTTACGGTATAATATTTTTAAAAAATTATTTCAAGTTTTGCTTTTGCGTTTGCAGAGCTGTTTACCCGCCTAAATTTTGTAGAACAAAACTTAGGTGGGTTTATGTAAAAATGTCCGGGATTAAATCTCGGACATTTAAATTAGAGAACTAATCAAAAATCCAACGATAGCAAATCCGGCAATTGGAGGGAGAGCGGGCAGGGGATGTCCTTTTTTGTGAAAATAAATAAGGTAAACGACAATAACTCCTATTATTGAAAAACCAGCAACAATCAAAGCATGGCTCAATCCCGAGTTTACTAAAACGGAAATGGTTAAAACTAATGGCAATCCTGCGTCTCCTCCCCCCGTTAAAGAAAATCTTTCTGGTTTATTTTCCGAAAGGTTAACTTTAAAATTAGAACTTACCTCTTTTAACCTGGCGTTAAAGTCTGAAATCTTTAATCTGGGAATGATAAATCCCAAAATGCTTCCGGATTTAACCATATTCTTAGAAAATTCTACCATAAATTTAAACCTATAAACTGCTAAAAGGTCATAAACGGCTAAACTCCCTAAAATAATTAACGAACTCCAGCAAGAAAGACCGAAACCAAAAATTATTCCGAAGGTTACCAGCAATAACATCATCGAAAAATTATGATACCAAACTCGGGAAATTAGCACCCAAGCCGCTGCTAAAATTATTCCAAAAACAATAGCGTAGGGATAATAAAAAAACATGGCCGTAGCTGCAAATCCTACAAAACCGATTAGAATTGAAAACCCAATTTGCCACAAGGATTGAATTTTAATCTTCTCTTTAAATCGGTTAAACTTCGTTTCCAAAAAATTTAATTTTTTCTTTAACATTTTTCGGGATATTCTGTGTAAAATTTTTGTTATTTTAGGGATGTTGAAGATTACAAGACTTACTGCTCCAAATAAAATCAGAAACTGCCACCAGTAAATTCGGAGAAAATTTATCTGATAACATTCTAAATAATCCTTAAATTTCAAACCGGCCAATATTCCTATTCCTTGAACGGCTGCAAAGAGAATGATGCCCCATAAAAACAAATTTATTCTCTCTCTCATTTTCCCTCCCATTTTAAAAGAACCAACTAACCTCTATACTAATAAAATAATATATAAAGTTTAGAAGGTCAAGTCGGGCTAAATAATTAAGGTGATTAAAAATCCAATGATTGAAAATAGAGCAATTGGGGGCAGAGCTGGAATTGGTTGGCGAATTTTTTGGCTAACAAAAATCCGGAAGCTAACAAAAAGACCAATTATAGAAAAAACAGCTACAATTAAAGAATTTAAAATCCCAGCCGACACCAAGCTAACGCATAATAATAAGGGGAAAGCAATATCCCCTCCTCCTAAAATTAAAAGTTTTCCCCCCGGCTTTACCTCCTTTAAAGATTGTTTAAAATCAGAAAATTCTTTGGGGACAATTAAAGCCAAAACTGCCCCGTATCCTGCCATTTCCCCTGCCATCTTTTGCATATGTTTTGTTTTGTAAACGGCAATGAAGTCGTAGATTGAAAAAATTATCAACAAAACCACTACCATTTTAGGTTGCAGTAATATCCCTAAGCTACTTCCCACTCCGGCTAGAGCCAAAACCATACAAAGATTATGATTTAATACGGTTGGGAATTTCGACCACCAAAAGACAGCTATCCCCATTAAAAATAAGGCGAGGATATTTGGAATCCATACCGATAACAAAATTCCTCCCGCCCACCAGGTGATAAAAATAAATAAAAATTTGTAAATTATCCCCTTCCCTTTCTTTCCTGCAGGCAAACGAGAAATAAGAAAAATAAATAAAGTAGCCAGGGCAAAACCAAAAATAAAATCCCAAAAAGAAATTTGAGAGATAGAAAGCTGTTCTGCTTTTTGCTGTTTCAGAAAAAAGGCAGCAGTAATTCCCAGTCCAAAAATTAAACAAAATAAAAAAAGCTCCCAGAAAAGAATCTTCCGGGGAAAATTTAAAAAAGAAGTTATTTGGTTTTGCTCCTCGGTTTGATTTTGGTTATTTCCTGACATTTTTGGTAAATAAACCTACTCGGAGTACGATAGGCGGTTCTTCCTTTTTTAGCCCGTTTTGAAGAGTATTTCTTCATAATTAGAAATTAAAAATTATTATGTTCCTTCTTGCCAGCTTTCTAAATATTTCTTTTGCTCTTTGGTTAATTTATCGATTTCGACCCGTATTGCCTTTAGTTTTAACCGAGCAACTTTTTTATCAATTTCTTCCGGAACCTTGTAAACTTTGGGTATTAAATTTTTGCCTGCTTTCTTCAACCATTCAGCTACTAACGCCTGAATTGAAAAACTCATATCCATTACTTCGGAAGGATGCCCTTCGGCAGCTGCCAAATTTACAAGACGACCCTGAGCCAATAAAAAGATTTTTTTGCTATTCTTCAATTCATACTCCCCTACATTTTCCCTGATTATTTTTTTGTTCTTGGTTAATTTTTCTAAATCAGTTAAATTTATTTCAACATTGAAATGGCCGGCATTGGCTAAAATGGCTCCTGATTTCATAACTAAAAAGTGCTCTTTTCTGAGTACATTTTTATCGCCGGTGGCCGTCACAAATATATCGCCAATTTTTGCTGCTTCTTTCATTGGCATCACCCGAAACCCATCCATAATAGCTTCGAGGGCCCGCAAAGGATTGGTTTCGCAAATAATTACATTAGCCCCCATTCCTCTGGCTCTCATTGCTATTCCCCTACCACACCAACCGTAGCCTGCTGTGATAAAGTTTTTCCCGGCAAGTAAAATTGAAGTAGCCCTCAAAATACCATCGATAGTAGACTGACCGGTTCCGTAACGATTATCAAATAAATACTTTGCCCGGGCATCATTAACAGCCACCACCGGATATCTTAAGACCCCGTCTTTCTCCATAGCTCTAAATCTTATTACCCCGGTAGTGGTCTCTTCTGTCCCGCCAATTATATTCTTAACAAGCTCTTCTCTTTTAGAGTGAATTGTGCTTACCAAATCTCCACCGTCATCCATGGTTATATTTGGTTTTGTGTCTAAAACTTGATTTAAACACCAATAATAATCTTTATTACTTAACCCCCGCCAGGCAAAAACTGAAATTCCTTCTTTGGTCAAGGCTGCTGCAACATCGTCTTGGGTTGACAAAGGATTTGAGCCACAAAGAGAAATCGCTGCTCCACCAGTTTTTAAGGTTTTTACCAAAACCCCTGTCTCTTTTGTTACATGCAGACAACAACCAATTCTGAGATTTTTTAATGGTTTTGTTTTTGCAAATTTTTTCTTAATTTGCATTAAAACCGGCATATGGCTCTCGGCCCATTCAATTTTTAGTTTCCCCTGAGGGGCTAATTTAGAATCTTTTATTTTTGACATATTTTAGTAATTTCTTAACTTTATCTTTTTTCTCCCAGCTAAACTCTAATTCTTCTCTGCCAAAATGACCGTAGCAAGCAGTTTTTCTATAAATTGGCCTTAATAAATTCAACTGTCTTATGATGCCGCCGGGAGATAAATCAAAAACTTTTGGAATAATTCTAATTAACTCTTCTTCTGAAACTTTTCCGGTGCCAAATGTATCAACACTTACCTCAGTTGGAGCTATCCCGCCAATTACATAAGCTAATCGAATCAGGCATTTATCTGCCAAGCCGGCCGCAACAATGTTTTTGGCAATACAGCGAGCCATATAAGCCCCGGATCTATCAACTTTGGTTGGATCTTTACCTGATTGACTGCCTCCGCCTACCGGCACAACCCCTCCATAAGAATCAACTACTATTTTTCTACCAGTTGCTCCGGTATCGGAAACCGGTCCGCCAATAACAAATCTACCAGTGTTGTTAATATAAATTTTCGTTCTTTTATCTAAAAGGTTTTTACAAACAGGTTTAATTACATTTTTAATAATGTCTTTTTTTATTTGATTCAAAGAAATGTTGGGATCATGTTGGGCAGCGATAACTACATTATCTAATCTTTTAGCAATTCCATCTTCGTATTCTATGGTTATTTGGGATTTTCCATCCGGCCTCAAATAAGGCAAAATTTTCTTTTTTCTCACTTCAGCCAATCTCTTCCCCAACTTATGAGCTAACATTATAGGTAATGGCATCAACTCCGGAGTTTCTTTACAGGCATAACCCACACACATTCCCTGATCTCCGCTCCCCTGCTTTTTTGTTCCGGTCTTTCTTACTCCCCTGGCAATATCCGGAGACTGCTCGTGAATGGCATTGAAAACAGCAATAGTATGCCAATCAAATCCATATTCTGGTTTATCATAGCCAATATCTTTAATTACCTTCCTTACCAAATTGTTTATATCAACCCAGGCCCTGGTGCTAATCTCTCCTCCTACGATAACATAACCGTTTCCAACCATAACTTCGCAAGCTGCCCTTCCATATTTATCGTTTTTCAAAACCTCATCCAAAACCGCATCAGCAATAGCATCGCATATTTTATCCGGGTGCCCTTCGGTAACCGATTCCGAGGTAAATAAAAACTTCTTCATATTTTAAAGCTTTACCGCTAATAAAAACATAACAATAGCAATATTTCTATTAGTAGGTTATTGCTTTGTTTAATCTTCTTTTGGCTTTAACCTTTTCTCGGTTTGAAATTTTACTCTTTTTAATTCCCCTTTCTATAATTGCTAAAGTAGCATCGTAAACAGATTTGTTCACCGGAAAAGGTGTAGAATCCTTCCCACCGTGAGCGAAAGAATACCTTGCCGGGTCTTCGTAAGAAGGTTTTGCCCCGTAAATTACTTCCGAAACCAAACTTAAAGCCCTAATTGTTTTTGGTCCGACTCCTTTTAATGATAAAAGTTCTTCAAAATTTTCTGGTTCTTGGGAATTAGCGAAAAAGATAGTTTTTTCCAGTCTTTTCAAGTCAAATTTTTCTTTCAAAATCGGGTGCCAATGAAATTCAACATTATTTAATTCCATCTCAGTAAAGCCCGAAAATCTTTTTTGTTTCATCAGGGCATTTGACCCTGCACCAGAACCCCGAAGGAGAACAGGTTCCCTGCGGGGCACGCAAGTTCGGTACGGGGCAAGTTTTTCAGAAATCAATTTAATATCTTTTAAAAAGGTTTTTGGCTCATCTTTTACTAGTTCGGTTGAAATTTCTTTATTTTCTCTACTTTCTTTTGCCACCAAATTTAAAGGTTTAAGTTTAATATCAGAAATAATTCCTGAATGAGGCTCCTCAACAAAATCCTTAACATTTAAAGAGAGCCAGTGGTAACGACGAGCCTTTTGAAGGTCCGTGTTCATGCCCTGCTGGATTACGTTCCATTGACCATCTTTTGTAAAAATCAAATTATGGGCATAGATTTGAAATTGATCTTGAATTAAACAACCATCTACCTTGGCCGAAATTTTACTAGCATAAACAAGTTCGTCAATTTTCTCCATCGGAAGCCTTAAAAATTCTCCCCATTCTTGAATCTGTTGGGGGGTTTTTCTTGAAGTTTTCCCCTTGCCGCCGCAAATAAAAATACCAAGCTCTGATTCTAAACCCCGCAATCCTTCTTTTAAAGCTCCCATTGTTGTAGTCCCAAGACCTGAGCTGTTCCAATCAAATCCTATTGTGCATCCCAAGCTTTGAAACCAAACCGGATCAGAAAGGCGTTTTAAAACTTCTTTTACTCCAAACTCTTCAACAATAGTTAAAATTATTCCCCGAGAAAGTCTTTTCATCCGTTCAAATAACCAATGGGGACATTTTCCGTAATCCAATGGAACCGTAGCAATTCCTGTTCTCATTTTAATTCATTCTATCAAAAAAC
>PCWJ01000025.1:0-719 GCA_002787295.1 Candidatus Nealsonbacteria bacterium CG11_big_fil_rev_8_21_14_0_20_37_68 | reverse complement strand
AATTTTTTATAAACCCCGTTAGAAAGATTTGTGTTTCTTACTACTAATTTTATTCTTTTTATCTTGATTTTGTTCTGGAGACTTTCTAACGGGGTAAAGTTCGGCAATTAATTTTTCTTGCTCTTTGATATCCAAAACTTCTCGGCGAATCCGGGCTTTTTCTCGACGAATATATTTCCTGCTACTTTTTGGTAGTTTTCTTTCTGCCATAATCTTTTTTTTATTTTATACTCTTCGTAACTCATTTTTGATTTTACTCTCCTTTAATTACTGCCAATGGTACCAATTTTGCCACTTTTTTAGATAAACCGGCGTTGTTAACCACTCCTACAACATCATCAACATTCTTATAGGCCATGGGCGCTTCTTCGGCAATCCCCCGCAGAGACCAGCACTTAATAATAATTCCTTTTTGCTCTAAATTTCTTACCACTTCTTGCCCAGAAACCCGCCTCATTGCTTCATGTCGGGACATTGTCCGTCCGGCACCGTGGCAGGTTGAGTACCAGGCCTCTGCGCCTTCTTTCTGACCCACTAAAACATAAGAAGCGGTACCCATTGAGCCTGGAATCAAAACCGGTTGACCAACTTCTCGATATTTTTCTGGAATTTCCGGATGACCCGTGGGGAAAGCCCGAGTTGCTCCTTTTCGATGGACACAGAGTTCTATTTCTTTTCCATCAATTTTATGTTTTTCAATTTTGGCAATATTATGAGCA
>PCWJ01000039.1 GCA_002787295.1 Candidatus Nealsonbacteria bacterium CG11_big_fil_rev_8_21_14_0_20_37_68 | reverse complement strand
ATCGGTTTTAAAGGAGGAGCCGAAAATTGCTTTGTTTGCCGGAAAAGACGGGCTTTTTTATATTGAAAAATTCCTTAAGGAAGCAAAAAATTTTCTCAAAAAAACAGGTGTAATTTATCTTGAATTTGACCCAAAACAAAAAGAAGCAATTAAAAATATTATAAAGAGGGAAGGGTATTCCAGTTTTCAATTTAGAAAGGACCAATTCAAAAAGTATCGCTGGGCAAAAATAAATAAGTAAAAAATAGGGACAGGTATTTTTTATGTTGTTGACCCCGCACCTTTTCCAGCCGGCATTCTCCAGGATACTATTTTTGTCAAGGCGAAGCCGCCTTACGGCTTATCTTCTCATATGAAAAATGTCTATTTAAGAAAAGGTGCGGGGTTGACTTTTAAAAATTTACGGGTTATTATCCAAATAGTTCTTCAAAAGGAGGTTAAATTGTGGAAAGATAGAAGTCCACCAATTGATCAGGTTTTTTAATTCAATTATCCAATAAATTAAAGGAGGAGTGAGGTTGAAAAATCCAAAAAAGAAATCAAAAAAGATAAACCCACCAAAGTTTTGTTCTACAAAATTTAGGCGGGTAAAGGTTGCCCTATTTCGATGCGATGGTTGTGAAAAGTCCATCAAAATACCCCTTAATCCTTATCCAATCCTTGATCTGAAGAGAATTAAATACTGTCCTTATTGCGGAAGCCAGATGTCCTGGATTCAAGACCTTTTTGATGATTAACCTTAAGAAGCCGATGCAGCTTTTGCATCGGCTTCTCCTATTTGATAAAAGTAATTTGACAATACCTTTTAGCTTTGATAAAATTGATTATGAAATAATTTGCTCTTTAAAAAATAAAAGGAGGTTGAAATGGATAAGATTCAGAAATTCTTTGTTTCCGAAATGGAAATCTCCAAAGATTTTCTCAGAAAAATTTTTGAAAAGTTTTATGCCCGTATTTCTCCTCGAAAAGAAGAAGTAAACAAGATGAACTATTTTCCCATTCCAGACTGTGATACCGGGGATAATTTAGCTGCTACTCTTCGAGGTGTTATTAGGGGAATAAAACAGGGAGGATATCTCTCAAAAAAAGATTTAATTAATAGCCTTCAAGAAGAAATATTATTAGAAGCAGGCAGGGGAAATGCCGGAGTAATTTTTACCGGATGGTTTGCCGGCTTCCTTAATTCCCTGAAAGAGGGATTAGTCCTTAATGCCGAAACGCTATCTCAAGCTATGGAGGAAGGAAAAAATTGGGGTTACAGAGTTTTTGATAAACCAAGAGAAGGGACTATTTTAGACCCTATTTCTATTTCTGCTCAAACTGCCTTATTAGTTTCCCAGAGAGAAAAGAATCTAATTTCTTTATTTGAAGAAATTATTTCCCGGGCCAAAATTTCTGTCGAAAAAACCACCGAAAAGTTAGATGACCTGCTTAAGGAGAGAAATACTCCCAGAGAAATAAAAGCGCTAAAAAAGAAAAAAGTAGTTGATGCCGGAGCCTTAGGTTTTCTGATATTTTTAGAAAGTTTCCAAGAAGTAATAATGGAGAAAATTAAAGAAAGAGGAGGAGCGGTGGTGGTAATTAAGGGAAAAGAAAATTTGGATAGGGAAGTATTTAAGAAAAGGTTTTCACCCTTGGGAGATAGTTTAGATATTAATATTTCTCCTTCAAGCAAGAATGCAACCATCCATATTCACACTGATTTTCCTGAAAAAATCGCCGAGATTTCTTTAGAATTTGGCGAAATAAAAGATTTTAGAATTGAAGACTTAACAGAGGAGGTGTAAGGTTATGGAAAAGGAAGGAAGAAAAAAAATAGGAATAGTAACCTGCGAAGGTTCTGACCTACCAAAAGAGTTTATTGAAAAATATCAGATAGAGGCAGTGAAATATCCGGTCTGGTTTCCGGATGAAGAAGAGGAAGAGATACATGATACCAAAATGCTTTATCAAAGGATGAGGGCTGAGAAAAAACTACCTCAAACTTCTCAACCTCCCCCCCTGAGATTCAGAAAAGCATATATTAGAGCTTTAAAGAATTTTGAGCAAATTTTGGTAATTGTAATGTCAAAAGAGCTTACCAAATGCATTATTTCAGCAAGTCAGGCTAAAGAAATAATGCCCATTGAGGAAAAGAAAAGGATTTTCATTTTTGATTCTCGTTTAGCTACCATAGCCGAGGGATTAATGGTATGGAAAGCCCAAGAATTAATTAATGCCAATAAGGAACTTTCAGAAATTTTAGAGGAACTTAGAGAATTCCGCGAACACCAACTAAAATTTTTTGGGTTCGTCGAAGATCTTAATTGGCTAAAGCATGGTGGAAGGCTTCGGAAGCCAATGGCAACAGCAGCCTTAGCTCTCCAAAAAGCAGGAATTCGTCCGGCGCTTTCGATAAAAGATGGCGAGGTAGTAATGGCCGGGCTTCGACCATTTGCCAGAGATAGAATTCCGGTAATATTGAAAGAATTAAAAAAGGCTTCAAAAAAAGGAACCATTAAAGTAGCCATTGGCCAGGCTGATGTTTCAGAAAAAGACCTTTCGAGATTAATAGATGGAATTAAAAAAATAAATGGAGAAATTTTATTTGTTTCTGAGTTAACCCCAGTAATTGGAGCTCATGCGGGTCCTGGGACCATAATTGTGAGCTACTACTAATAGAAATTAAGAACCTGCCTCGCTAACGCTCGGCAGAACTCCCGCACCAGAGCAAAGCCCAGCACTAGAGCAGAGCTCAGTGCTGGACAGTCCCGAAGTGAGC
>PCWJ01000021.1 GCA_002787295.1 Candidatus Nealsonbacteria bacterium CG11_big_fil_rev_8_21_14_0_20_37_68 | reverse complement strand
GGCTCGGGCGGAATTTTATCTTTTTCTATTTCCTCCTGCCACTCATCTTTTAGTAACTCTTCTGGTTTTTGAGGCAAAATGGTGAAGATAGCTCCTTGAGTGGTTAACTCGGCTGGCGTTCCTTTGCCATCATTTAATAAAACCTGGGAACTGGCCAGAAATTCTATCTCCGCTTGCTGTTTGCCGTCTGTCTCCAGCACCTTAAATATTATCTTCCCAAATAAATTGCTTGCCCCGGGATCACCCGGTACTCTTCCGCAATAACCGCCCGGCACCCCTCCGATAAAAGAAATTAAACCCGCATTCTGATTGATTTTGGGATTTTCTACCCATAAAGTTAAAATGGAATCTCCCTTGCTAAAATCAACTGCTTCCAAAAAATCTTGCGAAAAACTTAGCTCGGCTTTAACGGTATTGATGCATTCTCCTTCAGTATCAATTCGAATTTCTTCAATAAAAGTATCGCCCGGTTGATATTCTCCGCTTGATGGTTCTAAATACAAAATGGCTGCCTCGGCAAAATGAAAAATGCCAAATGCCAAGTGAAAAAATACAATGAAAAATGCAAAAATATTTTTTTGTTTTAGCATATTTGTTTTTAATCTTTTGTTTTTTATTTTAGTTTATGACCTTCCCAGCACTCTTTCAATATCTCTAATCTCCTTTTCTATGGAATCCCGAGCCGCAATCAAAGATTTCTTTAATTCTTCATAAACTTCCCTCTCTCTGGCGCTGAATCCCGGCTGAAAATCAAACGATTTAATTTGTTCTTCTATCTCTTTGTTCAAGCTTTCAAAAGAGCTTAAAAGGGTCGTCCTTGCCTCCTGAGTTTCTTTTCTAAGTATTCTTTTTATCTGCCAGGTTCTCCCCATAAAATATAAAACGGCCATCGCTACTGCTGCCAAAATCAAAGCCAAAACTAAAACTAAATTTCTAAAAGCAATCGGATAGGGGCCTTTACCTGCCCAAGTTTCAAAGAAACTTGGGACGGGCAAGGAAAAACCGCTTAGGGATATTTCAATTAGACGTCGGTCGGCAAAATCGTTCCCTTCACCCTTCTCTTTCACTGCTAAATAATATCTGCCAGAATTAATTAGCTCTCGGGTAGAAAAAGACCATTCCCCTTTCTCATTACTCAGAATTTGCCATCTTTTTATTTCCTTTTCTCCCTCTTGAAGCGAAATTATCACTTCGGTTCCGGGAAGAGCCGTTCCTTCTAAGTACAGAGTTTCTTCCCCTGCTATGTATCTTTCAGGACAAAGAGTAAACCGGGGTTTCTCGGTTTGGGCAAAAACCTGACCGAAAAAAAGAAAGAAAGAAGTAAAAATTATAATTAAGATTAATTTTTTAACCCCGTTAGAAATTTGCATAATTCTCGAGGGTGAGAGAAGTATATTACGTACTTCTCTCACCAAAGTTTACTAATCTAGACTAAATATTTAGTTGAACCCCGTTTGACAATCGCAAACTTCTAACGGGGTTTAACCTCTTTTAATTTCTTTTCGGTTTCTTCTTTTTCTTTTTCTACCTTCTTCCTGGTTTTTTCCAGATTCTCTCTTTGCCTTTTTAGACGAATATGATTTCTTCGATGCTTGAAAATTAAACCCACAATACCTCCTATCAAAATCAAGAGAACCAACCCAATCTGCTGCCATTTTAAAAAGATGCCGAAAATATTAATTCCTCTTTTGGTAGTATAAAAAAGTTTTCCAGCGGTGATTAATTCAATTTTTTGCGATACATCCCTCCAGTTACCGGCTACATCAAAAGCCCTAACCACTATCTCATATTCGCCAAGCTCGGTAAGGGGCAGCCGATAAGGACTACTGGCTTCCACAAAAAAACCAACTTCTTCTCTCTCCCGTGGCTTAATAAAACTAACTGTCTTTACTTCATAATGGTCTATTCCAGAAAGGGCATCGGTGGTCAGAAAAGCAACCCAGGGACGTTCGCCGGTCAAAACAAAAGATTCACTGCCTCCAAAAACCGGTTCAATAGAAAGACCGAAAACAGCGGGGGAGGTAGCATCAATTTGAACCAGATAATGGCTGGTTCCTCCCCAAACCCCGGCTTTTTTTGCTTTTACATGAAAATACCAAATTCCATCTTCCAAATCGGTGTAAGAAACCGAAGTTTCTTCTCCTTCCGAAACATTGTCCGGTGTCCCGTAGGAACTGTGGTCAATACTATAGCTAAAGTCAGTAATCCCGACCTCCTTTTCCCAGCCAAAACCAGGATTATTATTTCTATACCATCGGTTTTGATCGGGATGAGTGGTGGAAAAAACCTTAGGTCCTTCCGGAGGAGGAATAACCAATTGATACTCTCCCCTGCCGGTTGAACTTAAAATATTAGTTCCCATCCCATCATCCAGAAGAACTTGAGAAGAATCGGAAATGGAAATAGCGGCTTTACCGGGAGCAACGGCTCTGAAAGTAATGGTAGAAACCAATCCGGAAGAAGTATTTATTCCGGGAGAAGGCACTCCCCCCTGGAAAGAAGCGGTTCCCTGAATATTAGAATAAGTGGGTTGAGCCACCCAGACTTCAATAAATGATTTCCCGGCAGTAGGGCTGGCAATCTGGATTTTCTTTGAGTCAAACTTTAAATCTACTTTTACGGCATTAACATTATTTCCTCCGGTATTAACAAAGATAGAAACATCAAAAGTGCTTCCTATAA
>PCWJ01000040.1 GCA_002787295.1 Candidatus Nealsonbacteria bacterium CG11_big_fil_rev_8_21_14_0_20_37_68 | reverse complement strand
CAATTTATGGGAAACCAAAATAAATCCTATCCTCGACAAAATCGAGACGGCTCGTCTGAATCGAAGATTCAGAATAGAGAACTGCATCGTGTATCTTCAACCGCCATCATTCACAAAGACTACAACCCACCCACCGCGTCCTCCCACTCGCCTAAAGGCGAGCGGGCCCCTGGCAAATATTTATTATTGCAGCGAAATCTTAATAAAAAAGTTTTCCCGGGGAAATGGACGGTGCCGGGCGGCAAATTGGAAACCGACGATTATCTTAACTTACCAAAAACCACTTCTGACCATTGGTACTTTGCTATTGATAGAGCTTTAAGAAGAGAAATAATGGAAGAAACCAGCCTAGAAGTTGGGAAATTAAAATATCTCCTAGACCTGACTTTCTTACACCCGGACGGTGTTCCCGGGATAATCTTAAGTTTTTACTGCGATTACAAGTCCGGAGACGTTAAATTAGATGAAGATAATATTGATTTTGCTTGGGTAACCTATGGGGAGGCAAAAAATTACGATTTGGTTGAGGGCTTATTGGAAGAAATAGAAATGGTAGATAAGATTTTAAAAGGCGAAAAAATAGAAAAGGTCAAATTTAATTACAAAAATAATAATTACTAAATGTAGACCAAGATTAAAGCGTTTTAGCATGTTTTTTTATTATTTCAGGAAAGAAAAAATAAAGAGAAGGGTTTTGGCCGAGATTAAACAACTCAAAGACAAAAAGGGATTCATCCGAGCCGGCCTGCCAAGATTCAACCGGCTTTTTGGCAGAGACTCTTTGATTTCCGCTTGGCAACTCTTAGATGAAAATTCTGGAATTTGCCAGGCAACTTTGGAAATTTTATCGCAATACCAGGGAAAGGTGTTTAATAATGAAAAAGAAGAAGAGCCGGGAAAAATAATTCACGAAACCGATTTAGAAAAATCTCATCATCCCGCGGGTTTTTACCCATTTCCCTACTATGGTTCGATTGATTCTACCCCTTTGTTTTTAATCGTCTTCGCTTTTTATTTTAAAAAAACCAAAGATATTAAATTTTTAGATTACCATTGGGAAAATATTTTGAGAGCAATAAATTGGATAGAAGAATACGGAGATAAAGATAAAGATTTATTTTTAGAATACCAAAGAAAAAATGAAAAAGGACTTTTTCATCAGGGATGGAAAGATGGCTTTGAAGACCATCTAAAAATAGAGCCGCCGGTAGCCATTGTCGAAGCTCAAGGGTATCAATATCTGGCTCTAAAAGAAATTTCTGAATTGGCAAAAATAAAGAAAGATTTTGATTTAGAAAAAAAACTGATAAATCGAGCAAAAATATTAAAAGAAAAATTTAATGAAAGATTCTGGATGCCAGATAAAAAATTTTATTGTTTAGCTTTAAATGGGAAAAAAGAACAAAGAAAAGCTATAACTTCAAATCCGGGGCACTTACTTTTTACCGGAATTATTGATGAAAATAAAGTTGCCCCCGTCGTTAAAAGATTATTTCAAGATGATCTTTGGACACCTTTTGGCATCAGAACTCATTCAAAACTTGAACCGGATTTTGACCCAAAATCTTATCATTTGGGTTCTGTTTGGCCTCATGACAATTGGATAATAGCCCAGGGCCTTAAAAAACTTGGTTACAAAAAGGAATATCAAAAAATAAAAAATGCTCTTTTGAGAGCATACAAAGAATTAGGTTTTATCCCTGAACTTTACGGAACAATCGATGGAAAGATTTTAAAAATCTCTCAAGCTTGTTATCCTCAGGCCTGGGCCTCTGGTGCTTTATTAAATTTTTTGCTGACCCCGTTAGAAAGATCGGGCTTTCTAACGGGGCTGGTGGGCTAAAATCTTGTAAAAAGTTTTTTCGTAATTTTCCACCATTTTCTCAATCGTAAATTTTTTTTTAACCCACGCTCTACAATCTTCTCTTTTTATTTTATCAATTTTTTTAATTGCTTTTACCATTTCTTCAATGTTTTTTACCACAAACCCTGTTTTTCCATTTTTTATTACTTCTCTAGATGAACCGCGATCAAAAGCGATGACCGGCGTTCCACAAGCCATAGCTTCTATAAAAGTCAAACCGAAAGGTTCTTCCCATTGAATTGGACACAAAAGAGCTTTGGCTTCGCCATAGTATTTATAAATTTTTTCTTGAGGGACAAATCCGACGTATTTAACGTCTTTTCCAAGATAAGGTTTAATTTTCTTTGTCCAGTATTCTCCTTCGGCCGGGATGCCAGCGATAATTAATTTTTCTTTTGCTTTTTTTGTAGCTAAAATTGCTTCCCAAACTCCCTTAACGGGAAGTAATCTACCAAGAAATAAACAATAATCTTTAGGGCAGCCGTTAAAGAGGAAATGTTTTAGGTCCAACCCGTTATAGATTGTCGCTGCCCAGTTTAAGTTGGGAGCTGGCTTTCTTTGAGCGTCGGAAATGGAAATAAAATACTGATTTTTGCTTTGGAACATCCGAAAAATTTCTGCTCGCCAAGGATAAATGGGATCGTGGAGGGTATAAACGATGGGGATATTTTTAATAGCCAGCCCAAAGGGTAAAGCCCGATCAATAGGGTGGATATTGATTAGATCGATTCGTCCTTTTAGAGCTTCTTGGTAAATCAGGGAAATTAAATATTGGTCCCAGAGATTGGCAACTTTGGCTGAATCTATTTTTGGATCTCGGAGAATTTGATGTTCTTTTTTGCCGCGGAGAGGTTTTAGTCCTCCAGAAATAATTTTAGTTACTTTCAATTTCGAACCTTTGGGACCAAAAAAGACAACCTTATGCCCTTTTTTTGTTAAGCCTTCAGCAACTGCTTTTGCTATTAACATTGGAGCATAAATCACTCCTTTTGGCGGCGGACAGGTATAGTGCCCGGTTACCATTGTTGCTATTCTCATAAATTTTTTGAAACTATTTTAAAGTAAAGCTTCTCATATTCATCGACCATCTTTTTGCCAGTGAAATATTTTTCTACCCTTTGACGGCAGGATTTTCGAGAAATAGTATCAATTTTTTTCATCGCCTTTACCATCTCTTCAATATTTTCAACCACGAATCCGGTTTTGCCATCTTCAATCACTTCCGGTACCGAACCTCGGCGGTAGGCAATAACCGGAGTGCCGCAAGCCATTGCCTCCACCATAATTAAACCGAAGGGCTCTTCCCATTCAATTGGATAGAGGCAGGCAAGAGCGGAGCCATAAAAATCGGAAATTTCCTCCGAGGAAAGCTCTCCCAGATAACGAATTTTTCTTGAGAGATGAGGTTGAATTTTTGTTTCAAAATATTCCTTTCTGGCCGGATCAAGTCTGCCGGCCAACAGCAGTTTAACATTCAAAATTTCCGCTGCCCTTATGGCATTTTCAATTCCTTTGAAAGGATCGATTCTGGCAATCCAGATGAAATGATCTTTTGGTTTTGGATTAAATTTAAATTGAGAAACATCAATACCATTATAAATCACGAAACTTTTGGGGAACTTCACTGCTGACAGCTTTCTTTCTGATTCAGAAATAAAGATAGCCAAAGTATTTTTTTTGTGTTTTTCAAAAATTTCCAGTCTGGTTGGTTTCCTTTCGCTTTCTCTGGTTATTGAGGCCTTATAAAGCTGATTATGAAAGGTATGTAAAACCGGCCTTTTTGTTAATTCTTGAAAGGGTAAAGCCCAGAGGTCCAGGTGAGAATGCAAAATATCGAAGTCGTCAGCTCTTTTGAGAGCTTCAGATAAATTTTCTAAATTCCAAAAAGGATCCTGCCAATTGTAACCTGCCCTAATTAAAGACCGGGGGCAGACCGAAAACAATTTTGCTTTTGTTTTTGAATCACCGGAGGCAAAAAGGGTGACATCGTGTCCTCTTTTTACTAATTCTTCGGTCAAATAAGAAACAATCCTTTCAATTCCGCCGTATTTTTTTGGCGGAATTGAAAACCAAAGAGGAGCAATTTGAGCAATTCTAAGTTTTTTCTTGCCCTGAATTTGTTGAAGGGTCATTTTTTATGTTTTAAAATTTTTTTGTAAAGCCTTTCGTAATGGTTAACCATTTGTTTTAGCTTAAAATTTTTTTCTATATATTCTCGGCAGGTAATCCTGGAAATTCTTTTAACCTTTTTTAAAGCCATGACCGCTTCTTTTACCGAATCAACTAAAAATCCGGTTTGACCATCTTTAATTAACTCTGGCATCGCCCCTTCTTTATAGGCAATTACCGGAGTGCCGCAGGCCATCGATTCAATAACCACCAGACCAAAAGGTTCCGGCCGGCGGATGGGATACAAAAAAGCCTTCGCATTTTTAAAAAGTTCAACTTTTTTTTCAAAATCGGCAGCTCCGACAAATTGAATTTGTTTTCCGTCAATTAAAGGTCTTATTCGATAATCAAAATAATCTCCGTACTCTGGTAAAATATTACCTGAGATAATAAGATTTTCTCCGCTTCTTTTGGCAATTTCAATTGCCTCAGCTATTCCCTTTTGTGGAGTAATTTTTGAAAGCCATAAAAGATAATTTTGAGGCCTTGGGTTAAATTGGTATTTCTCAATTGGTAATCCGTGATAAATAGTTTTAACAATATTTATTCCAGGAGCGGACTTTTTTTGACTCTTTGAGATAGCAACATAGTTTATATTTGGGAAATTTTTATAAAGTATTGTTGTTTCTTCGGTCAGGGGATGATGGAAAGTTGTGACAATTGGCGGTTTTAAAAATTTACTATAGGAACAAGTGTACCATTCACAATGGTCATGAATAATATCAAACTCATCCTGCATCTCAAGGAGTTTGCTATACATTAAAGAAAAAACAGCGTGGGGTGTGGTTAAATGAGCACGCCATAAAGACCTGGGCCAAACCGGAACGAGCCGGGCCGAGGTCTTTGAATCGCCGGTGGCAAATAGAGTAACCTTGTGTCCTCTTCTTGTTAACTCTTCACAAAGCCAAGACACAACAAGTTCTGTTCCCCCATAAGTATAAGGAGGAACAGGAATCCAGGGGGGGGCTACTTGAGCAATTCGCATAAATTTACCCTCCAAAGTTTTCTCTTGAAAATTTAGGAGGGTTTAATATAATTATATCAGAATATGTTAAACTCTCCAATCGACGAAATTAAATCTAGGCTTGATGTAGTTGACGTAATCGGCAGTTATCTCAAACTTCAAAAAACCGGGGCAAACTACCGAGCTCTTTGTCCTTTTCATTCCGAAAAAAAACCTTCTTTTTTTGTTTCGCCCGCTCGGCAGATTTGGCATTGTTTTGGGTGTTCGGCCGGTGGCGACATTTTTAAATTTGTCATGCAAATCGAAGGAGTGGAATTTGGCGATGCTTTAAGAATTTTAGCTCAAAAAGCCGGAGTTGAACTAAAAAAACCTTCTCCGGAATTGGTTAAGTGGCAGACAGAGAAAACTAAACTTTACGAAGTTTGTGAATTGGCAACTCAATTTTTTGAGAAACAGCTAGACGCAAGCTCAGTTGGAAATGAGGCAAAAGGATATCTTCTGGGTCGTGGAATTTCAAAAGAAAGTATTAAAAAATGGAGATTGGGTTATGCACCCGATACCTGGCAGGGATTATCTGATTTTTTAACTTCCCGAGGTTATAAAAAAGAGGAAGTTGAGAAAGCTGGCTTAGGGATATCTTCTGAAATAGGTTCTTTTTATGACCGATTTCGAGGCCGAATTATCTTCCCCATTTTTGATTTGAATTCTCAAGTCGTAGGTTTTGGTGGCAGAATCTTTAAAGAAAAAAATAAAGGAGAAATAGCAAAATATATTAATACTCCCAATACTCTTTTATATGATAAAAGTCAAGTCATTTATGGTTTAGATCAGGCCAAAATGGCGATTAGAAAAAAGGATTTCTGTATTTTAGTTGAAGGTTATACCGATGTCATTTTGAGTTCTCAGGCTGGAGTTGAAAACGTTGTTTCTAGTTCCGGAACTGCCCTTACTTCTTATCAATTAAAAATTCTAAAGCGTTATTCTGAAAACATTTACACTGCTTTTGATATGGATATTGCCGGCAGCTCGGCAACAAAAAGAGGCATAGATTTAGCTCAAGCCCAGGGATTTAATATAAAAGTCATTATTATGCCAGAAGATAAGGACCCTGCAGATATCATTTCTGAAAATCAAGCAGAGTGGGGAAAATTAGTTTCTAATGCCAGATCTATTCTTGACTTTTATTTTGAAACTGCTTTTTCTAAATTTAATCCCAAAGAGGTGGAGGGAAAAGTAGAAATTTCTAAAATTTTATTACCGGTAGTTAAAAGAATTCCAAATAAAATCGCTAAATCCCACTGGATTCAGGAGCTGTCCAAAAGACTGCAGGTAAAAGAGGAGGACCTCGAAACCGAACTTAAAAAAATTAAAACCGAAGCCAAATTCCCTATTTTTAATGAGCCGGTCGAGGAAAAAAAAGAAACACTGGGGCAAAACATTCAAACGCGATCTAGAAAAGATTTGTTGGAAGAACGAATAGCCTCCCTGGTTTTAAAATATCCCCAACATTTAAGCTTGATAGACAAAAAGTATTTTTCTTATTTTTCGACAGATTTTCAAAAAATTCTGAATTATTTAAAACAAAATCTTGATTCCGGTCACATCCCGCCCAAATTTTCTTTGAAAATTTGGGCGGGGAAAGGTCTTCCCCAAAAACTCATTAATTTTTTAAACGATCTTTCTTTTGCATCGGAGGTAGATTATAATCCTCTTGAGGAACAATTTAATGGCGAAGATTTACCGAACCCGGAAGAGGAGATTAAAATCTGTCTTGGAGAAACAGAAAACCTTGAAATAAAAAATGAATTGGATCAAATTTCAAAACAAATTAAAACAGCCGAAGAAACACACGATTTTAAAAAAGTAGAAAGCTTAATTCAAAAATTCAACAGTTTGTCTCAGAGGTTAATCAAAACATAATAATAAATGAAAAATCACACGGTTTCCCCCGACCCCCCTCTTTTAGAAACCCACGGTTTCTAACGCTCGCTTCGCTCGCTGTTTTCTTCACCCCCACACCAAAATTTGGTGTGGGGGCAAGCGGGGGAAACCGAATTTTGCTAAAGCAAAATTATGAAAAAAAAGAAAAAAATTAAGAGAACAATAAAGAAAAAAGAGAAAAAGAGAAAAATAAGGCGAAAGAAAACTCGTCCTGTTTTATCTTCCAAAAAGCGGCAGAAAAGTAGGGGTTCCCTCTCCGCCAAACGGAAATTAAAGTCCACCCGCCAAAAGCGGGTCGGCCGGCGTAGCCATCGCTTGGCGGGGGCCAGCGCAAAGAAATCTTACCCAGGCCTTAAAAAGGAAACTTGGGCAAAGTTGGAAGAATTATTAGAAAAAGGAAGGAAAAGAGGCTTTGTTACTTATTCAGAAATTTTATATAATTTTCCACAGATAGAGAAAAACATTAAGGGACTTGAAGATTTATATGAAAGATTTGAAAAAGAAGGTATTGAACTAAAAGAAGCAAAGGAATTCTTGGAGGTAAAACCAGAAAAGCCGGCTTTTCCTGAATCGGGAAGAGCGAGTTTTGGGCAAAAATTAGATTCTGTTCAAATGTATTTAAAAGAAATTGGCTCCACTCCTTTTTTAACTCCGGCTGAAGAAAAGGAACTGGCAAAAAAAATAGAAAAAGGGGATGAGGAGGCAAGGAAAAAATTAGCCAAAGCTAACTTGAAATTAGTGGTTTCTATTGCCAAAAAATATATTGGCCGCTCGCCAAATTTAACTATTTTGGATTTAATTCAGGAAGGGAACCTGGGGCTATTTCGGGCGGTGGAGAAATTTGACTGGAGAAGAGGATATAAATTTTCAACCTATGCTACCTGGTGGATTCGCCAAGCCATTACTCGAGCCCTTGCCGATCAAGCCAGAACCATTCGAATCCCTGTCCATATGGTAGAGACAATTTCCAAGTTCAGCCAGGTTAGAAGAAGACTTTTGCAGGATTTGGGGAGAGAACCTTTGCCGGAAGAGATTGCGGCTGAAATGGGAGAAGATGTGGAAAAAATTCACCATATTATGAAGATCTCCCAGGAAACAATTTCTTTGGAAACTCCGGTTGGGGAAGACGACGAAGACAGCGTTCTGGCCGAATTTATAAAGGACGAAAAAGCAATTTCTCCCTTCCAACAAGCAGCCAGGATTTTGTTGAAGCAAAGGTTGAAAGAAATTTTAGTTGATTTAACTCCTCGGGAACAAAAAATTTTATCAATGAGATTTGGTTTAGAAGATGGAATTACTCACACCTTAGAAGAGGTGGGAAAAGAATTTGGAGTGACCAGAGAAAGAATCCGTCAGATTGAAGCCAAATCCTTAGATAGAATTAGAGAACATAGAGAGTTAAAAAAACTGAAAGGTTATTAATAGAAAATTTGTGGCTAAAACTTTTTCTCAATTTTTAATTCAAAAACCCCTAACGACCCTTGTCTTAAGTTTTCTAATTATTATTTTAATTGGAACAATTTTATTAAAATTACCCTGGTCAACTTTTCAAGACATCTCTTTTATTAATGCCCTTTTTACCGCTACTTCGGCTACTTGCGTTACCGGATTGATTGTTCAAGATACGGGGTCTGATTTTACCCTCTTTGGTCAAATTGTGATTTTACTTTTGATTCAACTGGGAGGATTGGGAATTATGACTGGTGCCGCCTTTGTTTATTTGTTTTTTAAAAAGGGAATTGGAATAAAGGCCGGGTCGGGATTAAAAACAATTTTAGGGGAAGAATATATTACCGAAGTTCGTTCGGCAATAAAGTTCATTGTCAAAACCACCCTTCTCATTGAAGCAATTGGAGCAATTTTACTTTTTATTTGGTGGCGGAGTATCTTTCTTGAAACTTCCCAATTAACTTTTTACTCTATTTTCCATTCTGTCTCGGCTTTTTGTAACGCTGGTTTTTCTCTTTTTAGAAATAGTTTAGAGAATTTTCGAGGAGATATCGCCCTTAATGTTGTAATTAGTCTTTTGATAATTTTAGGAGGAATAGGATCTTTAGTTTTAAGAGACTTTCAGAAAAAAATAACCTCTTTTTTTAAAAAAGAGAAAACAAGATGGACTTTGCATTCGAAATTAGTTTTAATTTCTACCCTCTGTCTTATTTTTTTGGGAGCCTCCTTGTTCTATGTATTTGAAAGAGAAAACCTCGACTTTTTAACTGGAAAAGAGATGGTTCTTACTTCTTTTTTTCAATCCATTACCGCCAGAACTGCCGGATTTAATACCGTGAATATTGGAAAGCTTACCTCTCCCACTCTTTTACTTTTGACGTTTTTAATGTTTATTGGCGGAGCACCGGCCGGAACGGCCGGAGGTATTAAAGTTATTAGTTTGGTTTTGATTTTTCTTTCCATAATTTCTTTTTTCAAAAGGAAAGAAGAAATTAGCATTTTCGGTCGTTCTCTTCCCAAAATTTACTTTCGAAATGTTTTTATTTTAGCTTCGGTTTATCTTTTGTTTTGTCTTGTCATTTTCAGCCTTTTGTTATACACTGAAAAAGGTGAATTTGAAAAAATTTTATTCGAGACGTTTTCTGCCGTGGGCACGGTTGGATTGACTACCGGTATTACCTCTCAATTAAGTAATACTGGAAAGATTTTAATTACAATTTCAATGTTTGTTGGCAGGTTATTACCCCTGTCTCTGGCAATCTTGGGCTCGCGGGAAATAATAAAAGCCAAAATTGCTTTCCCTGAAGAAAAAATTATTTTAGGATAATTCTATGGAACGAAAAAAATTTGCCGTTATTGGCCTTGGTAGATTTGGATTAAAATTGATAGAAGAACTTAATAAAATGGGATTGGAAGTCATTGCTATTGATAAAGATAGTTCAAAAATTGAAGAAGTTAGAGAAATAGCTTCTGAAAGTATAATTTTAAATGCCATTGACAAAGAAGCTTTGAAGAAAAGTGGAGTAAAGGATGTTGATGTAGTGATAGTCACCATAGGCCAAGAAATGGAAAATAGCATTTTAATTACCAACCTCTTAAAAGAAATTGGTGTAAAAGAAATTATTGCCAGGGCTGAAAATCCGGTCCATGCCAAAATTTTAAGAAGGGTAGGGGCTGATAAAATTATTCTTCCCGAAGAAGATATGGCTGTTAGGTTGGCTCACACTATCCATTTTCCGGGAGTTCACGAATATGTCGACATGAAAGGACCCCGGGATTTAGCCGAATTTAAGATTCCACTCCAAAGTAAAATAATTGGAAAAAAAATTGGCCAAATATACAAAGAGTTTCAGGACAAGGTTAATATTTTAACGATTGAAAAAGAAAAAGGGAAAGTTTTTAATCATGAATTAGCAAAAGAAAGGGAAGAAAGAGAAAGCATAGTGTCGAGAGATGACTATATAATAGAAGCAAATGACATCTTGATATTGTTTGCCAAGCCAGAAAATTTAGAAAAGTTCATTGGAAAATTCAGTTAAAAGACATTCCGCGGTAGCGCAATGGTAGCGCGGGTGCCTGTGAACATATAGTTTTTCTGCTAGTATTTTGCTAAGATTAATTAATGGCAGAAAAACGAAAATATTCTGATCGAGCTCAATATTTAATCAAGGCGGTCGCAAAACGAAGACGAAAGATTAAAACGTTGGCGATTGAGTATAAGGGAGGTATGTGTCAGATATGCGGCTACAAAAAATATCAGGGCGCATTAGATCTCCATCATATTAATGGGAAGAAAGAATTCGGAATCGGCGACAAGGGATATACTCGTTCTTGGAAGAAAGTTAAAGCCGAATTAGATAAGTGTATTCTTGTTTGTGCTAATTGCCATCGTGAGCTCGAAGCAGGTATTACGCAGCTTCCGAAAGAAATTTCGGAATGAACATCCTGGGATAACGGTGAAGCCCTTTGGGTAATACCGTGGGAACCCGCCAAAATTTTGCAGAGCAAAACTTAGGCGGGGCGCCGTAGAGACTAGATACCGGGATACCTAAACCAAGTACACAGGGATTTATGTACTAGGCAAGGTAAAGATATAGTCCACGCCTTTTGGAAACATTAGGATTAGGTGTAAGCACTAGGTTGCAGGTTCGAATCCTGCCCGCGGA
>PCWJ01000002.1:4403-15366 GCA_002787295.1 Candidatus Nealsonbacteria bacterium CG11_big_fil_rev_8_21_14_0_20_37_68 | reverse complement strand
AACTCCCGCACCAGAGCAAAGCACGGTGCGGGACTAATCCCGAACCGTGTCGCCGAAGGCGACTCTGGTTCGGGGCTTGATTCGCTATTGTATAAACATATAATCTTGAATTTGGATAATAGATATTGAATAATAGTTTGAAAAAAAACAGCTTTTGGGCTGTTTTTTATCTATAATCTATTATCTAAAATCTATAATCTAACTAGACTTTTTTCATTATTTCTTCTTTTATTTTTTTTACTATTTCCGGATTTCCCCTTAAAAATTCTTTTGCAACTTCCGTTCCTTGCCCCAGTTTTGTATTTTCGTATTGAAGCCAGCTGCCAAATTTTTTTATTACTCCGTATTTTAATCCGGCATTTAAAATATCGGCAAATTTAGAAATACCCTCGTTGTAATAAATATCAAATTCAGTAGTTTTAAAAGGAGCAGCTACCTTATTTTTTACTATTTTAGCTTTGATTCTAGAACCAATAATTTCGTCTCCATGTTTTATCTGGCCAATTCTTCTCAATTCAATTCTAACCGAAGAATAAAATTTTAAAGCCAAACCCCCCGGCGTAGTTTCAGGGTTTCCAAACATAACGCCAATTTTCATTCGAATTTGGTTTAAAAAAATAACCGAAGTTTTGGTTTTAGAAACAACCCCAGACAACTTCCGAAGAGCTTGACTCATTAAACGGGCCTGGAGTCCAATGTGTTGATCTCCTATCTCTCCGGCAATTTCTACCCTAGGGGTTAAAGCGGCCACCGAATCAATAGCAATCGCATCAATCGTACCCGATCTAACCAAAGCCTCAACAATCTGTAAGGCTTGCTCTCCCGAATCCGGTTGAGAAATTAAAAGATCGTCCACATTTACTCCGATTATTTTTGCATAATCTGGATCTAAGGCATGTTCGGCATCGACGAAAGCTGCTGTCCCTCCCCCTTTTTGGGCTTCAGCTAAAATATGCAGAGCTAGGGTAGTTTTTCCGCTGGCTTCTTGACCAAAAATTTCAATCACTCTCCCTCGAGGAATTCCTCCTATCCCCAGGGCCAGGTCTAGAGAAATGGAGCCCGTTGGAATAGCTTCTACATCAGCAGGTCTCACGTCTTTCAATTTCATAATTGCTCCCTCCCCAAACTTTTGTTTAATTTCTTCTACTGTTTCTTGCAATTCCCTTTTTTCTTCGTCATCCGCCGGTTGGCGGAGCGAATTTTTTTGTTGTTTTTTCTTTACCATAACTATCTATGATAAATAAGAACCTTATTTTCTCCACATCTATTTTATAATACGCTTTTGAAAATAATAGTCAACAATAAAATTTTCATTAAGTAATTTTAAGCGAGACAAGACTGACGAGAAAAAATCTCATTCTTTATTGATCTCTATATATAAACTTCTCTGGGTTTTGCTCCCTCTCCCGGCCCCACCACTCCCCTTTCTTCTAAAGTATCAATTAATCTGGCGGCTCGAGCATAACCAATCCTTAACCTTCGCTGTAAAAGGGAAGCCGAGGCTTTTCTTGCTTCAATTACCAGTTTTTTGGCTTCTTCATACAACGGATCTTCATTATTTAAAAACTCTGGCTCCTCCAAAGCTTCAGCTAAAGATGCAGGAGTTTCAGCTTCAACCCTGCCACTTTCTAGAAAAGACGAGAGGTCTCTGCCCCTTTTTTCTCTTTTTTCTGTCCCATCTTCGTTTTGTAAAAGGAGCGGGGTATCTTTTCTTTCTTCTGATAACTTTGAATTAGAAACGATGAAGCTGACCACCTTTTTTATTTCTTTCTCCGAAACATAAGCTCCCTGTATTCTCCTCGGCTTCACTATTTCAGCAGAAATAAAAAGCATATCTCCTAATCCCAAAAGCTTTTCAGCTCCCGCTATATCAAATACCGTCCTTGAATCTACTTGAGAAGCAACCTGAAAGGCGATCCGAGAAGTAATATTGGCTTTAATTAATCCGGTAATAACTTCTACTGATGGCCTTTGGGTGGCTAAAATTAAATGAATCCCTACCGCTCTTGCCATCTGAGCCAATCTTACTACTCCCGCCTCCATTTCTCTTCCCCTGGCTGCCATTAAATCTGCCAATTCATCGACAATCAAAACAATATAAGGCATTCTTTCCAACGAATCGGGCTTTTTAAAATAGATTTGATTAAATTCGGCAACATCTCTAGCCTTGGCTTGAGATAAAATTTCAAACCTCCTTTCCATTTCTCCAATCAGCCACTTTAAGGAGTTTATTGTTTTTTGTGGATCAACAATCACCGGGCACAAAAGATGAGGAATGTCATTATAAATTGGGAATTCTACTCTTTTGGGGTCAATCAAAATCAGCTTTAAGTTTTCCGGATCATTTCTATACAAAAGGCTCAAAATAATACTATTTAAACAAATGGTTTTTCCGGTGCCGGTAGCACCGGCAACCAGAAGATGGGGCATTCGCGAAATATCGGCAAAGACCGGAAGACCAGACACGTCTCGCCCCAAACAAAAAATAAGAGAAGATCCAGAATTCTGAAAATTTGGGTGTTCTATTAATTCTCTCAATCTTACGGTGGCTCTGGTTTTATTTGGCACCTCAATTCCTACCAGAGGTCTACCGGGAATGGGAGCCTCAATTCTAATTGGATGGCTGGCTAAAGCCAAAGAAAGATCATTGCTAAGAACTGTAATTTTAGATAATTTCACTCCCTCGGCAGGTTTCAGGGCGTATTGCGTAACAGTGGGGCCAACATTCACTTCTGATATTTCTACCTGAATATCAAAATTCTGAAGGGTTCTTTTGATAATAGCTGAATTAATTTTAATATCCCCAGCAAAAGCCGCTCCACGATCCTTTTCTAATAAATCGGTGGGGGGGAACTGATAATTTAGGTTTCGGCTGGCGGATTCAATCGGTTTTATCTTAAAGTCTAAAAGAATTTGGTCTTGCTTTGCCTGGGCCTGAGATGAAGATAAATCAATCTGAGGAAAACTGGGGACTTCTTTTACTTTAAATTTTGGTCCAAATATTTTTTTAATAAAAACTGGTTTTTTTTCTGCTCCTTCGACTTCTTCGGTTTTGGATTTTTTAATAAAAACTGGTTTTCCCAGAAAACTCCAAAATAAAATTCCCGAGATTATAATTAATGCTCCGAATATAATTTTTGAAGCTAATTCCCCAAATAGTTTTAAAAAGGGCAAAGTTATAAAATAACCAACAAGACCACCTTCTTTTAAAGTTGGGTTAATTGAACCTAATAATCCCGAGATTGCCAAGATTAAAAAAATTTGAGCAAAAAATGCCGGCCTTAAACTCTTCCTGTATTTTGGATTTAAAAAAACTATTCCTCCCAAAACCAAGACTAAGGGAATTACAAAGGCAGCTTTCCCGATTAAAAAGGTCAAAATCTTCATTAAGTTCTCTCCCGCTATTCCGGCTTTATCAAAAAAACTTAAAGTAACAATAACTGCCACCAAAAATAATACTACCCCTAAAATCCATTTTCTGATTTCTTCGGATAAGGCAGAATGGAAAAATCTCTTTTCTTTTTCTCCAACCCCCTTTGTTTTATTTTTTAGATTTTTCTTTCTCATAACCCTACGAATTACGAATAATTAAAATTAGCGAGGCAACTGCTGAGGAGAACATCCGGAGGCGAGCGGCCATGGTCTCCCGACGAAGTCGGGAGGAGCGAGCCGAGGACATAAGCAGAATTTCCTCGGTGGGGAAATTCTGCGGTTCTCCGAAGCAGTTTGCCGAGCGAAATTTTAGACGGCGTGCTCCTCGAGTCAACCTTGCCGAGCGATTATTTCGCTCCCTCACTTGTAATTATACATATTTTAGTTATTTCTTAAAACCGGTACCCGCTGGTATCAATTTTCCTATAATTACATTTTCTTTCAACCCGCGAAGTTTATCTTCTTTTCCCTCGAGTGCTGCTTTGATAAGAACCTTGGCGGTTTCCTGAAAAGAAGCGGCAGATAAAAAAGAATCTGTGGTTAGGGCTACTTTAGAAATTCCAAGTAAAATTGGTTGGGCTTCTGCCAATTTTTTATTTTCTTTTTTTAATTTATGGTTTTCTTCCAAAAAATTTGATCTCTCGACAATTTCTCCTTCATCAAAAGGGCTTTGACCCCTATCTTTTATTTTCATCCGAGAAGACATCTGTCTTATTATCGTCTCCAAGTGTTTGTCATGAATTATTGCTCCTTGAGAAACATAAATTCTTTGGATTTCTCTTAAAATATAGCGCTGAACTTCTGATAGCCCGGCCGCTTGAAACAACTCTTTGAGGTCTAAATTCCCCTCGCAAAGCTGTTGACCTTTTTTGATGTTTTGGGAAACTTCTACCCAAATTGCTCTTTTAGGAGGAATTTTATATTCAACAATACCAAGTTCTTTAAGTTTATTAAGTTTTTTGAGTTTTTTAGTCTGGTCCGCCGGCTTAATTTGCTTAGTCAACTTTATTCTTATTATTCTCTCTGGTGTCACCTCCAAAACCTTCCCCTCCACTTGGGAAATTACGGCTTTGCCTCGAGGTGGTCTTACTTCAAAAATTTCTTCTACTCTCGGTAATCCTTGGGTGATATCTCCCCCTCCGGCTACTCCTCCGGTATGAAAAGTTCTCAGGGTCAATTGGGTCCCCGGTTCCCCAATAGCCTGAGCGGCGACAATTCCAACCGCCTCGCCTAATTTAATTAATTGATTGCGTCCCAAATCCCAGCCGTAACATTTTTGACATATTCCATATTTAGATTTGCAACTGATTGGACTTCTTACTCGGACTTTTTCGATTCCGGCATCTTTAATTTTATTAGCTAATTTCCAATCAATCATTTCTCCTTTCTTTACAATCATTTTACGGATTTTTGGATTCTTTATCGATTCCTGACAAATTCTGCCCACTATTTTAAAGAGTAAATTTTGGGAAATTTCTTCGGCATCTTCTTTTAAAACAACGATGCCTTCTTCATCTTTGCAATTTTCTTCAGTAATTACTATTTCATGGGCAACGTCAACCAACCTCCGAGTAAGATAGCCGGCGGTAGAAGTTCTTAAAGCAGTATCTGCCGTTCCTTTTCTTGCTCCGTGGGTAGAAATAAAATATTCCAGAACGCCCAATCCCTCTTTGTAAGAACTCTTTACCGGCAACTCAATAATTTGACCCATCGGATTGATAACCAAACCCTTCATGCCCGACATCTGAACGGGTTGTGACCAAGAACCTCTTGCCCCGGACTCAATAATGGCAAAAACCGGATTAAATGGGCCCAAGCTCTGAGGAACCAATTTTTCAATTTTAGACCTTACCCCTTGCCAAACCTCAATTACTTGATTACTTTTTTCCTCCCTGGACAAAAGCCCTTTTTTATAATGGGAATCTATCGTCTCTATCTCTTTTTCGGCTTCTCTTATTAATTTTTCTTTTTCTTTCGGAACAATTAAATCATCCATTCCCCAGGTGATTCCAGATATCGTAGAATATTCAAATCCTAATTGTTTAATCTTATCTAAAGCTTTTTGGGAAGTTTCAATGTCATAGTTTTCAATAACCTTACCAACTATTTTGTCCAATTTTTTAGAATTCATATCTTCATTAATAAAAGGGAAGCCATCGGGAAGGGTATTGTTAAATAAAATCCGACCAACCGATGTCTCAAAAATTCCCCTGGCTATCCTGACCTTAATTTTTGCCCTCAAGTCTACTACCTCTGAATCTGAGGCTAAAATTGCTTCATTTTTGGAACCAAATATTTTCCCCTCTCCTTTGGCTTCATCCTTTATTTTGCAAATCCAATAAATTCCTAACGCTATGTCTTGGGTGGGAGTTACAATCGGAGTCCCGGTAGCTGGCTTCAATAAATTAAGAGAAGATAACATTATTTCTTTAGCTTCCTGCTGGGCTTTATCTAAGAGAGGAAGATGAACCGCCATCTGATCTCCATCGAAATCAGCATTAAAAGCCTTACAAACCATTGGGTGAATTCTAATGGCTTGGCCTTCAATAAGAACTGGTTTAAATGCCTGAATTCCCAATCTATGGAGGGTGGGAGCCCTATTTAATAAAACCAGTTTATCTTTTACCACCTCTTCTAACATCCCCCAAACTTCGGGGGTCTCCTCTTCAATTAACTTGGTAGCAGCTCTAACATTATAAGCTAGTTCTCTATCTAAAATTTTTTTAATAACAAAGGGCTTAAAAAGCTCCAGGGCCATTCTCTTTGGAATCCCCACCTGATTAAATTTTAATTCCGGGCCAACTACAATTACCGATCTTGCAGAATAATCTACCCTTTTCCCTAATAAATTCTGGCGGAATCTTCCCTGTTTTCCTTTCAGCATATCAGCCAAAGACTTAAGAAGCCTTTTCCCGCCAGTGGTAGCGGTAGTAGTTTGACCCTTTCTCATACCGTTATCAATAAGAGCATCTACGGCTTCTTGGAGCATTCTTTTTTCATTTCTAACAATAACTTCAGGAGCATTAATTTCCAAGAGATAATGAAGACGATTGTTGCGATTAATTACCCGCCTGTAAAGGTCATTTAAATCTGAAGAAGCATATCTTCCTCCATCCAACTGAACCATTGGTCTCAACTCCGAAGGCAAAACCGGCAGGACCTGTAGGAACATCCACTCTGGTTTAATTCCGGCTTTTATTATTTTTTGGATTATCGTTATTCTTCTTAAAAGTTTTTTGCGCCTATCCGGAGGCGAGGCTTCCAACTGTTTTTTTAAATTTTTAGAAAGTTGTTTCCAATCGGTCTCCGCAAATATTTTTCTTAAAGTTTCAGCTCCTGTTCCTGCCTCAAAAACTTGGCCGTACTTTAAAGAAAAGGCACGATATTCAGCTTCGGAAAGAACTCTTAATGGTTTCAAACTCAAAACTTCTTCTCTTGCCCTATCTCTCGCCACTTTTAACTCCTGTAATTTGGGTTTTGGTTTTTGGGACCGGCTGCCAGTTTGGCCTTTAGTTTTGGGGCTTTGGTCTTTGCCTAATAACTTTTTCCCCTTACCCATACTGCCAGCTTTCCCTTTTTCCTTTAGACTTTTGGCTTTAACGTTATATTCTTTCTCAATCTCTTTTAAAACTTTTTGTTTGGCTTCCTCATTAGTTTGAGTTACAATGTAGCTGGCAAAATAAATTATTCTTTCTATTTGCTGCATAGGAATATCTAATAATAGTCCCATTCTAGACGGAACACCTCTTAGAAACCAGATATGAGAACAGGGAGAAGATAGGGTAATATGACCCATTCTTTCCCGTCTGACCTGGGCCTTGGTAATCTCTACTCCGCATTTATCACAAATTATGCCTTTGTAGCGAATCCCCTTGTATTTACCGCAATAGCATTCGTAGTCTTTGGAGGGACCAAAAATTCTTTCACAAAACAAACCATCTTTTTCCGGCCTTTGGGTTCTATAATTAATAGTTTCGGGTTTAGTTACTTCGCCGTGAGACCAAGATAAAATCTCCTCCGGCGAGGCTAATTTGATTTTTATTAATTGTAAGTCGGCAACATGCATTATGTTGGATTGTTAGATTGTTGGATCACTCGCTCCGCTCGCTTTGTTAGAAGGTTACCTTCCAACAATCTAACAAAGCAAAGCGGTCCAACATTCCAACTATTTCTTTTCTTCTTTTGGTTTTTCTTCCTTCATTTCTATATTTAACCCAAGAGATTTTAATTCGTTAACCAATAAATTAAATGAGGCTGGTATATTGGGATTTTGAATTTCTTCTCCTTTTAAAATCGCATTGTAAGTAGCCGCCCTGCCTATTACATCATCTGATTTTATAGTTAGCATCTCTTGCAGGATATGAGCTGCCCCATATCCTTCCAGGGCCCAAACTTCCATCTCTCCGAATCTTTGTCCTCCAAACTGAGCCTTCCCCCCTAATGGCTGTTGAGTAATTAAGGAATAGGGACCAATGGAGCGCATATGAATTTTATCTTCAACCATATGCACAAGTTTCATCATATATATAAAGCCCACTGTAATTTTTTCAGGAAAAGCAAGACCGGTTCTGCCGTCATACAAAGTAATTTTTCCTGACTCGGGGAGGCCGGCAGCTTTTAATTCTTTCTTAATATCCTTTTCGGTAGCGCCGGATAGGGCAGGAGAAACTGCGATATAGCCTAAGTTTTTGGCCGCCCATCCCAAATGAGTTTCTAAAATCTGACCAATATTCATTCTGGAAGATACTCCCAGGGGATTTAAGACGATATCCATCGGGGTACCATCTTCCATAAAGGGCATTTCTTCTTCCGTTAAAACCTTAGAAACTACTCCCTTGTTTCCGTGCCTTCCAGATAATTTATCTCCGGCGGTAATTTTTCTTAGCTGGGCTACTTCTACTCTAATCCTTTTTATTACCCCCGGTTTTAACTTGTAACCCTGAGCTCTTTCAAAAATTTTTATTCCAACCACCCTTCCTCTTTTTCCATGCTCCATTAACAAAGAGGTGTCTTTAACTTCCTTAGCTTTTTCCCCAAAAATAGCTCGTAAAAGTCTTTCTTCTGCAGTTAATTCAGCTTCCCCTTTTGGAGAAATCTTCCCGACCAAAATATTGTTTGGGCCAACCTCGGCTCCAATCCTTACTACTCCCTCCTCATCTAAATCTTTTAGTTTTTCTTCTCCAACATTGGGGATGTCAGCGGTAGTAACTTCGGGTCCCAATTTAGTTTCCCTTACATCGCAGCTAAAATCTTCCATCTGAATTGAGCTAAAAACATCATCTTTAACTAACCTTTCTGAAATAATAATGGCATCTTCAAAATTTTCTCCTCTCCAGGGCAAAAATGCTACCAAAAGATTTCGACCCAGAGCTAATCTTCCCCGATTTATTGCTCCACCATCAGTTAAAACATCTTGCCTTTTAACAACTTGGCCTTTTTTAACGCACGGTCTTTGATGAAAACAGGAATATTGATTAGTCCTAATAAAAGTTCTTAAATTATAGATCTTCTCCTGGTTTTTGGCCTTTATAGTAATATGGGCAGCATCTACTTCTTTAACAGCCCCGTCATCTGTGGCTATCAGCTCTTGACCGGAATCTCTGGCTACTTTTTCTTCCAGGCCTGTACAAACTAAAGGGGCTTCTGGTAAAATTAAGGGCACTGCCTGGCGCTGCATATTGGATCCCATTAGGGCCCGATTGGCATCATCATTTCTTAAAAAGGGAATAAGAGAAGTAGCAACAGAAATGCACTGCTCTGGAGAAACATCGATAAAATCTAGCTTATCTTTAGAAATAATGCCGGGTTCTCCTTTTATCCTGGCCTCAACTTTTTTTGGCAAAATATTATTTTTTTTATCGACCGCAATTCCCCCGGCAGCAATGTTATATCTTTCATCTTCGTAGGCATTTAAATATTGAATTTGATTAGTAATTTTCCCATTTTCTACTTTAAAATAGGGAGTTTCAATAAACCCATAAGGATTGATTCTACTAAAGGAAGCCAAGTGTCCAACTAAACCAATATTAGGTCCCTCGGGAGTTTGAATCGGACAAATTCTTCCATAATAAGAGGGCTGAACATCTCTCACTTCAAACCCCGCCCTCTCCCTGGTTAATCCTCCGGGACCGGTGGCAGATAATCTTCTTTTGTGCTCTAACTCTGCCAGAGGATTTTCATTATCCATAAATTGACACATCTGGGAAGAACTAAAAAATTCTTTAACCACTGCCATTACCGGTCTCGGATTAATCAGTTGGGCTGGAGTTAAAGTATAAATATCCAAGGTTGACATTCGGTCTTTAATAATCCTTTCCATTCTCATTAATCCTAACCTTAGTCTGTTCTGTAAGAACTCATTTAAGGCTCTAACTCTCCGATTTCCCAAATGGTCAATTTGGTCTGGCTGGGCGCCGGGAGTATTATTTAAATGAATTATCTCTTTGAGAACCGCCACAATGTCTTCGGGATGTAAAACTCTGTCCTCAACGGTAATATCTTCGTCTTTTTCGCTTTCTTGCCCCGTAGCGAACCGAAGGTTCTGCTTCGGGGTTGATTTTAATTCCGGGAGTCTCTGCCGGGTTTTCCACCTTCCAACTTTTGATAAATCGTACCTCTCAAAATTAAAAAACATATTTTTAAACAGTTCTCCGGCTGATTCCGGACTTGCCATCTCTCCCGGCCTCATCCTTCGATAAATTTCAATCCAGGCCTCGGCCTGATTTTTGGTGGAATCTTTAAATAAAGTTTGTTCGACGTATTTGAGATTGGGGTCTAAGTCCACCTCCTTAAAAAGTTCTTTTATGGTCTCGCTATTATCAATTCCCATTGCCCGCAAAAGAGTAGTTGCTGCCACCTTTCGCCGCCTGTCAATTTTAACTCCAATAAAGCCTGAGGGCTCTGTTTCAAATTCAAGCCAGGCCCCCCGGTTTGGTATAATTTTAGCTCCAAAATAATTTTTGCCCTGAGTGCTTTGGGTGGTGAAAAAAGCTCCCGGCGAACGAATTAATTGAGAGATGGCAACTCTTTCCACTCCGTTCACGACAAAAGTTCCCATTTCTGTCATTATGGGGAAGTCGGCCAAAAAAACTTCTTGTTCTTTAGCTTCCTTGGTTTTTAGATTGACCAACCTTGTTCTAACTCTCAAGGCTCCTTCATAGGAACCGTCATTTTGTTTTGCCTCCAAATCTGATTTATATTTGGGCGGATCCAGCTTGTAATCTAAAAACCATAACTCTAATTCTTTTTGAGTATAATCACGAATTGGAGATATTTCAGAAAAAAGCTCCGGTAAGTCTTTCCTTAAAAAATTTCTCCAAGCCTCAATCTGAACTTCTAATAAAAAAGGTGGAGAAAGGGTAATTTTTGATGTTGAAAAACTCTTAATTTTCTCCATTTTTAACAAATAAAAAACGCCTTAGGGTCTTTATTATTTAAGGTTTACCCGCCAAAATTTTGCAAAGCAAAATTCAGGTGGGTGAATTTCCTATTTAATTTTTGGGGAAGAAGAAAAAACAGAGGCAAAATTAAA
>PCWJ01000002.1:0-4383 GCA_002787295.1 Candidatus Nealsonbacteria bacterium CG11_big_fil_rev_8_21_14_0_20_37_68 | reverse complement strand
GCCCCGTGGGTTTTTATGCTTTGCAAAATTCCCAACCCCAAAAAGACTGAAATTAAATTACTCCCTCCGTACGAAATCAAGGGCAAGGGGACTCCGATAACCGGCAAAATTCCCAAATTCATACCGATATTTATAAAAGCTTGGGAAACTAAAAAAGCTAAAAACCCGATAGCAAAAAGACGAGGAAAATTGCTCTGGCAGGTTCTGGCTAATTTAAAAATTCGCCAACCCAAAACCATAAAAATTATCATTAAAATTGCTATCCCAAAAAAACCAAGCTCTTCACAAATAGCGGCAAAAATAAAATCAGTTTGAGGTTCAGATAAAAAGCCGTACTGGGTTTGAGAACCCTTTCCCAATCCCCGACCAAAAATCCCGCCGGAACCAATGGCAATTTGAGCCTGGTTTTGGCTCCAGCCAGTTTTTAAGGGCTGATATTGAGGAAAAACAAAACTAATCACTCTTTCTTTTTGATAATCTTTTAGCAAAAAAGACCAGGATAAAGCAAAAATTAAAAGAAAAATCAGGCTTAAAATTAAAAAATGACGAAGGTTTATTCCGGAAATAAACAAAACGGCAATCCAGATCGCGACTAAAATCAAAACGGAACTTACGTTGGGCTGCATAAAAATTAAAATGCCGGGTACCAAAACATAAAATCCAGAAAGCAAGATATGCCGAAATCTATACATCTCAACGTGTCGCATTGAAAAATATTTAGCCAAAAGAATTATCAAAATAATTTTGGTAAATTCTATTGGGTCAACTGAAACGGGTCCCAATTTATACCAAGATTTAGTTCCCCTGATTTCCGGGGCAAAAAAGAATAAACCCAAAAGTCCTACCAGACAAAAAAGATAAAGGGCCAGAATTAAATAGGAGTTTTCTTTTAAGATTCGATAATCAAAAAAAGAGAGAAGAATCATTAAGAAAAATCCTGCCCCAAAAAAAATAATTTGCTTTTTGAAATTTAAAAAATCTCCATGAGAGGAGCTATAAATAAACAAAAGGCCAATTCCAACCAACAGCACGGCGGAAATTATTAAAATCCAATCTAATTTTTTAAGATGGGAAAACATATACTCGACACCAATACACTAATGAAACACGAATGTCACGAATGTCACGAATGCTTATTAGTGTCATTCGTGCTGATTCGTGGATTAGTGTCGGGTTTTTATCTGGTAGCTTGAATTGCTCTTTGGGTTTCCCGATAAGTCCCCTTGGAATTAATACAGAAATTTGGAGTATCATCGGGACAATCGGGACTACTGGTGGCAATATAATCAGGTTTGCAAGATGCTCCATTATCTAGGCTAAAGTAATAAAGCCCAGAAGGAGTATCGGTAGCATTTTCTCCCTCATTTAAAACCTTCTCTATACCGGAATCGGCCACAGAAAAAGCCATTACCGAATCTTCCATTTCACCCACCATTCTAATTTGAATCAATAAAATGGTGCTCAAGCCTAAAACGATAGACAATAAAACTACCATTACCAAAATAGCTAAATATAGAGAAACACCCTTGTTCATAAGATTAAAAATTAAAAACAAAAAATTAAAAACAAAAACATAAAAACATAAAAATCATCTTTTTTTCCCTTTCATAATCGGAATACTGGAAGCAAAGCTATATTTGTTTTTTTATTTTTCATCTTTATTTTTGGTCTTTGGTCTTTAATCTTTAATCTATTCTGTGGTATCTAAATTTCTTTGGGAAATTGTAGTTTGAATTTTTATCCTGGGCTGCTCTTCTGGTTTCACTCCTCCTCCTTTTCCCTTGATATCAAAAAATATTGTCACCCTGGGTTGTTCATAATCTCCTTGATCCCAGGAATTAGCTGGCCCAATGTTGAATGAAACCACTTCTAATCTGTCTGAAGTTAAATCTATCCAGGATCCAAAATCATCTTTGCTGGCAGTGGTAGATTTTCCCTCTTGAAGCCGCTTGGTGCTGGTATCCAGACGAAATTCCTGACACTTATTTCGGTAGTTTAGAAATCTTATTCCGTTTCCGCTCAGGGTTTTCAAATAATTTAAGTTGGCGGTCTCAAGGCAAGAACCAGAACTATCTTTCTTTGCCATCCTTAAAGCTCTTGACATATATTCCATTACGTAGCTGGTTTGATTTAAAAGCTGTTGAGAGGCCAAATCTCTAGCCTGGCTTCGAACCACATAAGCGAAAATCCCCACCACCGCTCCCATCACCAATGACAGTAAGGTTATTGCCACCAATAATTCAATTAAGGTAAGACCCTTATTTTTCATAGTTTATTCTTCGTACCAATTATATATTTTTTCTTCGGCAGAAACCGAATGAGACCTTCCGCGCTCTGACCAACTCACGGTGGATGAAACATAAATAATACCATCAGCACCAACAGTACTGGTGCAAATTTGAATTTCTCTTATGAAAGGAGTAGTGGTACCGGAAGAATAACTATAAAAATCATTACTATCAATATTCAGGTAATTCCCTCCATATGCAGAAAGAGTATTGGTAGAATTATAATCTGCTTGGTAGTGACCGGTGCCAAGATTATCATTCCAAGAACTTCCTTCCAACCAATTGCCGTCCCTGATATTTTTGACAATTTCTATCCCCTCCTGGGCCAGATAGGAAGCAGTAAATCGAGAAACAGAAATCGAGGTATATTCGGTAAAATGAGAAATAAACGCAAAAACTCCCAGCACCCCTACCGTAAGGATAGAAATCGCCATGATTACTTCGATGATAGTAAACCCGCCAAAGTTTTTCTTCGAAAAATTTAGGCGGGTAAAACCGTTTTTCATTTTGCTTCGCAAAATCATGGTATTGTTTATTCGGTGGTAATTAAACCGCTGCTATTTACTGAAATAGTCTTGGTTTTGTTTGGGTCAGTTTCCAGTTGAAGAGTAATGGTGCTGGAACTGGAAGAAAAATTATTAATCCAGATGGTTGGATCGGGGGGCTCAAAAACAATATTCAAAGTATCTGTTGAAATGCCGTCAATCTTTAAATCGTTTATTTTTACATTTGACTCAAAAGAAACCATCTCAACCAAAGTATCGGTTGCGCTTTCCCATCGGTAATTACCGTCTTCATCGGCAAACAACTTATAAGAATACTGAAAAGAAACTTTATTAAGATAAACGCCGTAGCCTTCGGGCAAAGACCCGCTTATTTCTTTCATTGCCACTGCGTTTCCCTGAACTTTTCTTATGTCCTGGGCCAATTTATTGGCAGATCTTTGCAAGGCAAACTCCCTCCCAATACTAGGATAATTGGCTAAAATAAAGCCGGTCAAAATTGAAATAATAACAGCCACTACTAAAAGTTCGATTAAAGTGAACCCGCCAAAATTTTTCTTTGAAAAATTTAGGTGGGTAAACCCATTTTTCATAAAAACAAATTAATATACCAATTGATTAAATTTTCCCCAAAAAACAGGGCTAAAAAGGTCCCGGTTACCAAAAATGGCCCAAAAGGAACTTCGCTCGATAGCTTTTTTTTACCCAAAATTATTAGTTCTAATCCTATTATAGCACCAATTAAAAAAGCTAAAAATAAAGCGGCTAAAATATTGGGGAAACCAAGAAATAGCCCCATAAAAAAAGCTAATTTGACATCCCCGAATCCCAACCATTTACCTCGCGACAAAAGACAAATTAAGAAAAAAAACATTGCGGCCCCCAGGGCACTCAAAATTAGAAAATAGAAATTAGCTGTCTGAAAGTGGAAATTAGTACCAAAATGCAACCCTTTGGGAGGTCCGTCTGCGGACGTCCAGGGAAATTGGATATTAGATATTATTTGGTATAAAAATACGATACCTGTGGCGGGATAAATTACTTTATCGGGAATAATATAATGCTTTAAATCATAGACAAAAATAATTATCAGAAAACAGGAAATCACCAATAAATAGAAAAGATAGCAGGGGTTGAACCCCTGCAAGTTTTGGAAAATAAAAATTGAAAGAAACAGCAAGCCGGTTGTTGTTTCTACCAGGGGGTACTGTAAAGAAATCTTTTGATGGCAGTATCGGCATCTCCCTTTTAAAATTATAAAGCTTAAAATCGGAATTAGGTCTTTCCAGCTCAATCTGTGTTTGCAATGAGGACAATGAGAAAAACCCTTCAGAGAGCTTTCTTTAATATGGAGGCGATAAATAATACAATTTAAAAAAGAACCAGCACAAAGACCAAATAGAAAATAGAAAATAGAAAATAGAAAATAGAAACTCATTGATTCATTATCTCATAATTTCTCCCAAAATTAAAACCCGCCCAAATTTTATTTTGTAAAATTTTGGCGGGTAAACCAAAATTTTCTGCCGAACAATACTCTATTCAAAGTCCTCCTTTGAAATTCTCAATTATTTTAAATCAACCCTTATACT
>PCWJ01000017.1:12688-15705 GCA_002787295.1 Candidatus Nealsonbacteria bacterium CG11_big_fil_rev_8_21_14_0_20_37_68 | reverse complement strand
CGATGTCAGTATCTGGCTTGAGACTTATGGTGTAGACCCGGCAAAGACGGCGGCAACGGTTACTTCTGAAGCCGATGCCTTGGGTGTTAATTTTGCCATCAAAAATTATACCGCCACCCTTTCTGGCAAAGTAAAAGATGTGGTGGGTCAGGGAATTGCTAATGCCGGAGTTTTTGCCCAAAAGGTTGGTGAAGAATACGGCGGAGTAGGAAGAATGACCGATTCTAGCGGAAACTACCTTTTAGGATTAACGGCTTTAGGTACCTACAATATCTTTATTGATCCACCCTTCGGTTCTTCTTATTTAAGACCGGAGCCAACCGAGATGAATATTACTCAATCAACTACCAGTGATTTCGTTTTAAACCAGGCAGTAAAGCAGATTCGGGTCACAGTAAAGCTTGGTGACGCTACTCAAACCGATGCCGTTGTTATGGCATTTAAAGAAGGAGCTCCGGGTTGGGCAGAAACCTGGCAGCAGACAGGCGGCATTTATACCTTAAATGTCGGCAGCGGAAGCTGGAAAGTAATGACCAGACCTCAAAATCCTGATGCCGATTGGGCTTATCTTGCTGAACCCTATCCGGTAACCTTTACGCTTTCCGACAGTGCTGCCGAAACCCAATCTATTACTCTAACCGTTAGTACTGCCGATGCTACAGTCCAGGGTAAAATTTTGAAACCCGATAGCAGTCCGGTAACACGGGGCGGCGTAGATATTAGACAACCCGGAGGTCCCGGTACTCATTCACCCTTGGGAAATGATGGAGGTTTCCTGGTTAAGGTTCCAGCCGGCACCTACCAGCTTAATGTCTTTGCCGAAGACCAGCGATTGACCCTGCCAGCTACTGCTACCGCACCCTTTACCGTGGCTTCTAATGCAACAAAGAACTTTGGCAATATTGTGATGCAAACCAAAACTGCAACTATTTCAGGTACTGTCAGTGACAGTGAAGAATCACCATTATCAGGAATAAGAATTCATACCCATAAAATGGAAGGGATGGGCTGGGCAGATACGGTTAGCGATGCCTCAGGTTCCTATACTTTATATGTTACCTCTGGTTTCTGGGAAGTAATGCCTGACCCCATGGGTTCTGAAGATTATGTTTCTACCCAGCCTCCCCAGAGGGTTTCAGTGGGAACTAATACCAGCAATGTTACCGGTGTTGACTTCACTCTGGTTTCAGCAACTTCCAAAATTAATGGAAGAGTTGTCTCTGGAGGGAACGTTGTTAATTCACTCTCTGGTTTTGCTTTTGCTTATAGCTCAACAGTCTTTACCGGTGCCCCAATTAATAATGGAACATTCGGTATTAAGGTTCCGGCAGGAACCTATACGGTTGGCGTAGGCCTTCCGCCAAACAGCGATTATGTCTTGGACGAAGAACAATCGGTTACAGTTGCATCCGGAGAGACAGAGAATGTTGATATTTCGGTAACTCAGGCCGCGGCTACTTTATCGGGTTGGGTAAAGGATGAAGCTGGTCAAAATCTTCCATCTGATACTGCCGTCTGGATTTTTGCTGTCAAGAATATCGGAGCTAAGGGTGCCTGGAGAGAGACTAAGACCACTGTTTCTGGCGGTGCCCATACTTATTCTTTGAATTTAACTACTGGCGAATGGAGTATTGGTTATTGGATAGACAGCTTAGATTACATTAACAAACCCCCGGCAGATGCTGCTATTACTATCTCTGAAGGAGCTAACACTAAGAATATCGCTGTTTCTAAAGCCGATGCCACAATTCAAGGGACAGTCTATGCTCCAGATGGCACTACCACCTTGCCTTATGCCTTTGTCTTTGCTGATTCCGGTATGGCCGGAGCTACTGAAAAAATCCATACCGGTACTGAAACCGGCGCTAATGGAGCATATAGTCTTAAAGTGAAATCCGGGAAATACAAAGTCGGAGCCGGTTTGCCACCTGAATTCTCAACTTACATTAATCCGGATTTAGTAGAAGTTGAAGCCACTTCCACGGCACCATCAACCGTTGACCTTACATTTAAGACCGCCAATTCCCAGATTACCGGTACGGTTTATGACATCGATGGCGTTACTGCCCACAAGGCCTTTGTTTGGGCCTGGTCTGATAAAGGCGGATATTCAGAGACATTTACGATGAGTGGTGTTTATACTTTAAATGTTAATGATAATGATATCTGGCATACCGGTGCAGCTTATGACGCTGAAGAGAATTATTACGAGGCAACCGAAGTTGCAGTAAATATTCCCAGCGGAACAACATCCACCGAACAAAATTTGACTCTGGTTTTAAAGGGAACAAAGGCAAAGAGCTATACCATTACCTTTGATGCTACCGAAAATCAGGTAATCAATTTTTCCGACGGAACAAAGATTCAAATTCCGGCTGGTTCTCTGGCGTCTTCTGGAAATGTTACGGTCGCCATTACTCCCACATCTCAAATTGCTCGTCAGAGCGGGGCTAGACCTTTAGGTTTGGCTTATGACATTACGGCTACTCCGGCCTCCGGACAATCCCTGAACACAACCTTCAATCCAAAAGTTATTATCACCATTCCTTACACTCAGGCTCAGTTGGATGCTCTTGGAATTACAATCAATGATGTAAAAGTTGGTTATTGGTCAGAGGCAAGCCAGATGTGGGTAAGCGTTGACTCAATAACCATTGATACAACCAATAAACTCATTAGTTTCTCGATTGACCACTTCACTCCTATTGGGGGATATGGCGAAGGCGATACCACTCCACCGACGTTTGCCGGTGCTTCCTCAGCTACGGCAGTTAGCACTTCGGCAATTAATCTTTCCTGGACGGCGGCAACCGATAATGTTGATGCTGCCTCTGCTATTGTTTACCGGATTTACCGTTCAACTACTTCTGGCGGACAGAACTTCAGCAGTCCGCTAGCCACCACTTCGGCCGGCGCTACCTCTTACCAGGCAACCGAACTTTCAGCCAGCACTAAATATTATTTTGTAGTCAGAGCCAAAGATACTTCCGGCAATGAAGATACCAATACTATTGAAG
>PCWJ01000017.1:0-12674 GCA_002787295.1 Candidatus Nealsonbacteria bacterium CG11_big_fil_rev_8_21_14_0_20_37_68 | reverse complement strand
GGAGGTCTTCCTCAGGGGGCTTATTTGGCACCTGCCGAACCTGCCGGAGGATTTGTTATCTTGATTAATAGCGGAGCTGAGATTACTACTTTAAGGGAAGTTACTCTGACCTTAAATGGCGGTTCCGATGCTGTTAAAATGGCAATTTCCGAAAATGCCAATTTTGCCGGAGCTGTTCAAGAGACTTACGCAACGACCAAAACCTGGACTTTAAGCTCGGGCGATGGTGCAAAAACAGTTTATGCTAAGTTTTATACCCAGTACGGTGTTGCCTCAGCCGCAGTTTCTGACTCGATTACTTTACAAACAGCAGTTGAAGAAGTTGTTGAAGTGCCGGTTGTTGAAGAAGAAATTGAGGTTCCGGTTGTTGAAAAACCAATTACCAAGATGACCGTTGCTGAACTGAAAGCTAAGGTTGTCGAATTATTGGCTAAAGTTCTTCAATTAAAGAATATGTTAGCAGCTTTAGTGGCACCGGAAATCGAAGGAATTCCTGGCGGATTTAAGTTCGAAACAACCCTTAAATACGGTCAAACTTCTGAAGATGTCAGATATTTACAGATTTTCTTAAAGTCTCAGGGAAAAGAAATTTATCCCGAAGGAATAGTTTCCGGCTGGTTCGGTCCTCTAACCAAGGCAGCTGTAATCAGATTCCAGGAAAAGTATGCCGAAGACGTTTTAGCTTCCTGGGGTTTGACCGAAGGTACCGGTATTGTCGGCAAGACCACCAGAGCTAAGATTAATGAATTGTTGGGAAGATAAATTCTGAAAGATTATAAAACCCCGCCAAAATGGCGGGGTTTTGGGTTATAGATTATAAAGCCAGGTTTGTTATACTTTACCTTTTTTAAAAATTTGCTAAAATAAAAGTATGAAAATTTTAACTAAAACTTTAGAATTTCAAACCAAAGGTGAATTTGATTTTGTTGATTTTACGGAACAGGTCAAATCTTTCGTTAAAGAAAGCCAGATTAAAAATGGCTTGGTTAATATTCAAACCCTACACACTACAGCCGCCTTGGTTTTGAACGAAAATGAACCCTTGCTTTTGGAGGATTTTAAAAACCATTTAGAAAAAATTTCTCCCAAAAACCTAAAATACAACCATAATGATTTTAGCAAGAGGACGGTTAATCTTTATGAAGAGGAATGCAAAAACGGCCATTCTCACTGTCGGGCCATTCATTTACCATCAAGTCTTACCTTAAACATCGCAGATTCCAAGTTGCAGTTGGGCCAGTGGCAAAGAATATTCTTGGTAGAATTAGATAAACCAAAACCAAGAAAGGTTCATGTGCTATTAATGGGAGAATAATGATATTTGTGGGAGCCAAAGCATAAAAGACAAAATAAATAATAAAAAAAGAGCAGGATGACATATCCGCCCTTTTTTATTGGTACTTTCTACCGGGATGGAAAATAAGCTTATCTTTTAGGCCCAGGAGCCTGCTTAAGGATTTAGTTCCCCCTCTCAAAAATTTGCTTTCCTTTAAAATTTTATAAGCTCCCCCCGAAAGAATCCAGCCAAAATAGGGATATCTTTTTATTACTACCCCGATTTTTTTCTCAACCCATTCTTTCGGAGTGTAATTGCGAGCAATTGAGATTTCTGTCTCGGTAGCAAAAAGGGGAGAAAGCCACCAACTAATTAAATTTCCCCAAAGAATAACTCCCCAGCTTCTAAAGGTTTCTAAAATAGCCCATTCTTTAGTAAATTTCTTAATTTTATCAAATGTTTCGGGCCGCCCTTCAATAGTATGTTCTCTGGATTGAAGAAACCAAACTAAATCAAGTTTTGAATCGGTCCCAAAAAGACCGGGGAAATCTTCTACGTTTATTGGAACAAGATAAACCAGAGATTGCTGTTTATTTCGGGCATAAGAGACAAGTTTTTTGATGTCGATTTTATGGTTAACGTTTTGAAATCCGGCCATTATTCCATTTTTTCCCATTCTTTCTTTTGCTTTCAAAATTAAGTCTTTGTTTATATCCGTAGCGAAAATAACCGCAGGTAATTTCTTTTTGTTGCAATACTTAGCAATTTTTTCTTCAAATCGAGCCAAGCCGCATCCAATACTTGCTCCTAAAAAAACTTTTTTATTTAGAATATTATGACAAAGCACCGCCTTTATTGGGGGAAGAAAAGAATTCAGAAGAAACGGGTTTAAAATTTCATATAAGCTCATCATTTTAGCCAAATGTTCTTTTATCCAATTTGTTCCCAAATCGGCTAATTCGTGAGAGTTAACAAATTTCAATCCCGACTTTTTCCCCAGCCCCATTTTTTTTATTAAATAAAAAAATGTCGTAATTAAACTTCTTTTGGCTTCCAATTGCAGGATTTTTTCTTTTAATTCTTGGTTATCTTTTAGAGAGATTTCTTTAATTGCTCTATCAATCAATCTTTGCCTTCGAATTTCCAAAAACAGGAATCCGATGCCAATTATTAAAAAGGGGATTAGTTTGGACGTTCCGAACATAGACCAAAGTAACCTGCCAATTAAAATTACGGCACCGGCAAAAAACACTCTTCCCCAAAAGCCAATTGATTTAAAAGAGTAAACAGACATAGTTTGTTTTATCTTCTGTATTGTTAATATGTATTATACTACAGAAATCAAATCATATGAACCAGTACAGGTTATTGACACTTTTTATCAAAATTCCTAAAATGACAATAATGAAGAAAATAACTAAAAAATCAAAATCGTCTCTTGATAAAATTATCTCTTCTGGTGTAAAACATAACATTAAGCAAGATGCTGAAAAACTTGTTAGAACCTTTACAAATCGAAGTTTAAAAAGGATGGATAAGGATATGAAAAAGGTTGTAACAGACTCGAAAACCATTAGCGAAGTTATTGATTCTTTTAGTAGGACAACCGATGAAGTTTTTTCTTTAGCAGAGTTGAAGAAATTACTCACCTCCGGCCGTCAATTAAGAATGAAGTTTGGCGTTGATGTCACCGCTCCCGATCTTCATATAGGTCATGCAGTCAATCTCTGGATGTACCGAAAGCTTCAAGAGTTGGGCCATAAAATGGTTTTTCTGATTGGTGATTTTACTACTCAGATTGGTGATCCATCAGGAAAAAGCAAGACGAGGCCAATTATTCCACTTAAAGAAATTCAGAAAAATGCTGAGATCTTTATCAAGCAAACAATGATGGTCTTACACAACGATCCTGATCTTATTGAGGTTAGAAGAAATTCCAAGTGGTATGACAAGATGTCAATGAAAGAATTACTTTCTTTGATGTCAACGGTGACCCACGATCGTTTAATCGCTCGTGATATGTTTCGCAAAAGAATCAAAGAAGGTAAGGAAATTTATGAAAATGAAATGGTCTATCCTATTCTGCAAGGCTACGATTCTGTAATGCTTAAAGCTGATCTAACCATTATTGGCTCTGACCAGCTTTTCAATGAAATGATGGGACGGTTCTTTCAGGAAAAATTTGGGCAAACACCGCAAGTAATTATTACCACCAAAATTACACCCGGCATAGATGGAAAAGAGAAACAAAGTAAAAGTCTAGGTAATTACATTGGACTTCTTCATTCTCCTCGGGAAAAGTTCGGACGGATAATGAGTATGCCAGATAATCTTATTGTTGATTATCTTAAAGTTTACACCGAACTTCCCCTTAAAGAGATTGAAGAAATTGAGAAAGATTTGCCCAATAACCCAATGAAGTGGAAGCTTTTCCTCGCAAAACAGATTGTTAAGCGTTACCACGGGGAAGCGACTGCAAAAGAGGAGCTTCAATGGTTCAAAAAGACTTTTAGTGAACGAGGAATTCCCGAAGATGCTCCGGAAATTGCTATGGGAATTAACTCAGCAACCGTGTTTCAGATTCTCAGAAAATGCTTTTCTGTTCAAGAGAAAAGCAACAACGAAATCCGGCGGTTGATCAAACAACAGGCAGTTGAGGTTGACGGTAGAACCATTGAGAATCTTGAAGAAAGAATTCTTTTACCCCCCGAAGGTATCAAGCTTAAGATCGGCAAGAGAAGGTGGTTTAGGATAATTCCTTAAAAACCTTAAAAAATGGCACGCTTATTAGACGTGTCCTTTTTAAATTACGAAAAAATTACAAAATTTAATTTTTAAAAAAGATAAAAAAGGGGGCGTTTTTTGACCCCTATTTTATTTTGTCAGAAATTATTTTACAAATAGAAATTGAGATTTTAGCTTAAAAAGTGAAAAAAAATGGGCTTGTGGATAAATTTTGTCAACAATTCTTTAGAGAATTTGACATTTTAGAAAAAATCGTAAAAAGAAGGAAAAATAGAGTTGACCCCATTTTCCCCGACTACGATGCGTCGTTGTCGTTTGACTTTTTAAATAAAATCTGGCAAAATAATTTTAGATCCTTCTCAACAGCAAGGAATATCTACAATAAAGTTAATAATAACAATGGACCGCTATGATAATTATTAAATCTATAAAAGGAATAAGAAAGTTTGTTAAAAAAATAAAAAAAGAGAATAGGACAATTGGATTTGTTCCAACTATGGGGTCTTTGCACGAAGGGCATCTTAGTTTGATAAGGAAAGCAAAAAAATTAACTGATATAGTCATAGTGAGTATTTTTGTTAATCCTACTCAATTCGGCACAGGGGAAGATTATGGAAAATATCCCCGGGATTTAAAGGGAGATAAAATTAAAGCCAAAAAAGCAGGTGCCGATGTCATATTTAATCCTACTATTTCGGCAATGTATCCGTCGAATTATTGTACATATGTAGAAGTTGAGAGGCTGACTCTTCCTCTTTGTGGAGCTCATAGGCCAGGACACTTTAAAGGTGTAACTACCGTTGTGAGTAAACTTTTTAATATTATCCAACCAGATATAGCTTTTTTTGGGCAAAAAGATGCTCAACAAGCAATAATTATTAAAAGGATGACTAAAGACCTGAATTGGGATATTAAAATTAAAATATTACCTACTATCAGAGAAAAAAATGGTTTGGCAATGAGCTCTAGAAATAAATATTTAAGTAAGAAAGAAAGAGAGAAAGCATCTATAATTTATAAATCTTTGAAAAAGGCAAAGAAATGATAAACTCTGGAGAAAAAAATCCTAAAAAAATTATCCAAGCCATGAAGGAAATGATTACGCCCCTTAGTTCGAGGATAGATTATATTTCCATAGTTGATTCTGAAAGTTTAAGGGAAGTAAAAAATATTTCTGGTAAGGTGTTGATTGCATTAGCAGTATGGTTTGGTAAAACGAGATTGATTGATAATATTGTAGTAAATGCAGACACCCTTACTAAAAGATAAAAAGAAAAAGTATTTTTATTATTTTAAATTTATCTCAAAAATAATTTCCCCTCCATTTTTAATATGGAAAGAATTCCTTTTTGCTTATTTACTCCTCCTCAAAAGGGGAAAAAAATAGTTTGGGAAATAACCTCACAGTGTAACATGCAATGCAAACACTGTTGCTCTAATGCTTTCAATTCTCAAATTGTCTCTTTGAATGAGTTTATCTTTTTAAATCAGAAATTACTTGAAAGAAGAATAAATGAAATGGTTTCTTTTGGGATTAAAGAATTTTATATTAGTGGGGGCGAGCCTTTTTTAGTTAAAAATATTTTTGAGTTCTTAAAATCTTTGAAAAGAAAAAATACAAAAGTCAGCATTGCTTCAAGTGGATATTTTCTTAAGGAAAATGTAATTAAAAAACTATCTAATCTTAAAATTAATCTTTTACATATAAGCGTAGATGGACATCTCGCCAGAATTCATAATTCTCTTCGTGGTGGGAATTTTTTTAATAGGATTATAAAAAATATAAACTTGATGAAAAAATATAAAATCCCTCTAAGGATTGGCTGTATTATTTGGCGAGAAAATGAAAATCATTTAGAGGAAATGGTAAAACTATGCACAAAACTGGAGATAGAGGAGTTAAGATTTAGCTGGTTAGTGAGGGTAGGAAGATTTAAAAAACATCCTGAACTTTATCCAAAAAGAAAACGATTAGCGATTTTTAAAGAGATAAAAAATTTACAAGAAAAATATAGAAATAATATTAAAATAACCGCTCATAGAATGGCAGGGGCAGAATACAATAATATTTCTCAATTATGTCCAGCTGGGGATAAACTATTTTTTTTAAATCCTTCTGGAAAACTTTCGCCTTGTTCTTGGATTGCTAAAATTGACAGCAAACTTTTAACAAAAAAATCTTTAAAAGAAACGGATATTGCAACTTTAACTAACTCAAAAGAATTTTTAAAATTCAAAAAGATAATTAAAGAAAGACGGAATAAAGATTTTAAAGGCTGTCCATTTATAGCAAAATACCAAAACGGATCTTATTATTCAAATGATAATTTATTGAACTAAAAAATATGAAAATCTATTTAATAAGACATGCGCAAACCACAACAAACCTAAAAGGAATAAATTTTGACGATAAGAAAAATGTTCTTTTAACTAAAAGAGGGCAAAAGCAAGCAAGAGAACTAGCTCAAAAACTTATTAAAATTAAAATCGATAAAATCTTTATTAGCGAAGCTAAAAGATCATATCAAACAATTCTCCCTTTAATAAAATTAAAATCTATCCCTTTTAAAATAGATACTCGGTTAAACGAAGCTAACTTCGGAATTTTTAGTGGTTTAACTTTTAAAGCAGCTGAAAAAAAATATCCTGAAATTTATAATGCCAGATTGAAAGATAAATGGAATTATCGGATTCCGAAAGGAGAAAGTTTTAAAGATGTATCTGAGAGATTGGAGTCTTTTTTAAAGAATTTAAAAAAAGAATCTAATAAGGTTGGGAGTGTATTAACAATAACTCACGCCACTGTCTTGAAAGTTTTTCTGGTTAAATTTTTGAAATTTCCCCTTAAAAAAGCAGACTCAACCTATTTTAAAAATACATCAATTTCTTTTTTTGAAATTAAGAACAAAAATATAAAAGCTAAAACAATTAACGACTCTACTCATTTAGACAATGATACCCTTAAAAGTAAAAGAATATATCGAAGGTAAAACAGTTCTTTCTTCTATTCCAAAAATTCTGAATTTGGAGGTAACGAATTTTTGTAATTTGGACTGCCCGATGTGTGTTGCTAAAGACACAAGAGAACAGGGTTTTTTAGATATTAATTTTCTAAAGAAGATTCTTGAAGAAAATGGGGCGGTTTTTAAGAATCAATTTATATGGCTACATTTTAACGGCGAATCTCTTCTTCATCCTCAGCTTTCAAAAATAATTAAGATACTGAAGGAAGCTGGCGTAAAAACTAGGTTTTCTACTAATGCCACTCTTCTCACCGAAGAAAAATCTTTTGAACTTATGAAAACTGGCTTAGATTACATTGTTTTTTCCGTAGATGGAAATACCAAGAGAACCTACGAAAAAATTAGAAGAGGCGCAAAATTTGAAGAAGTGAAAAATAATATATTAAATTTCCTTAGAATTAAAAAAGAAAATCAGTTTAAAACAGATACCCAAATTCAAATTATTAGAATGAAAGAAAATGAAGATGAGATAGAACCCTTCATTAAAAAATGGAAGAAAACAGACGTCAACTATATAAATGTGAAATCATTTTGTACAAGGGCCTGGCAAACTAAGAGAATAAGTAAATTTGTAGATATCCCCAAACTTAAAAAGAAAATTACTAATCGACCTCCTTGTTTTTATCATTGGGAAACTCTAATAATCCTTTGGAATGGGGAAGTTATAGCTTGCTGTCAAGATCTCAAAGGAGAGTTAAAAGTGGGCGATTTAAGAAAAAATAATTTAATGCAAATCTGGAATAGTCCTAAATTAATAGAAATAAGAAAACGTCAAATTAATGGAGATTTTTCGATGATTCCTTGTAATCGATGTCCTGACTGGAAAGGATTTCCAAGAAATTACCCTGCTTATTTTGCTCAATCTTTTATTAAATTATTTTTTAAAAAAATGCTTAATCGTGAGCTAAAAGATGAAGGAATTAAGATTATTTCTAATCGAAAATGAAAAAATTTCAATCTGATAGTAAAAAGCAATTGTCAAAAAATGTGTTTACCTTCAAGAAAGAAAAGAAAGTAATTTTATTTAATAGAATGAATTTTCAACGGGTATATCTAGAGGATAATCCTTCGCCGGTTTTATTAAATAAAACTACCAAGCTAATGGAAGAAAAAACTCCTTTGATAAAATTTCAACTTCCACCTTTAAAAAAAATCCGAGTAGAAGCAACCCTTAAATGTAACTGTCGCTGTGATTATTGTCTGATATATAAAAATACACTCAAGCAAATAAATTCCTCAATGGATGAAGTTACTGCTAAAAAAATCATTTCTTTTTATCAAAAGAATATTAAAAACGGCTCTTTAATGATAATTGGAGCAGAGCCCTTACTTAACTGGCCCGTAGTAAAACTATTCATTAAAAATATTAAAGACCCGATCAAGATATTTACTAATGGAACCATTATTAATCAGGACATAATAAATACTTTAAAGAAAAATCGAAATGTTAGATTGGTGATTTCCTTAGATGGTAGAAAAAATGATAATAAAGGGAGAAAATTTAGCGATGGGAAAGAGATTTATCCTGTTGTTATAAAAAATATAAAAATTTTTCAAAAAAACAATTGCAATTTAGGTATTGCTTGTCTTTGTACTAATAAAAATGTTGGTCGGTTATTTAAAATTACTAAATTCTTTGTTGAAGACCTTAAGATTAAAAATTTAGGAATAAGTTTCCCTCATTATATCTCACAGAACCTTGAAAAAATTGATGTAGATATAGAAAAATATACCAATGAAATGATAAAAATTTTTGATTTTACACAAAAAAAGAAAGTTTATGTTAATCAATTAGCCAAACGTTTCTCCCCTTTAATAAACAGAAAATTTCGTTTCTATGCTTGTAAGTTAGTCGGAGAAGAAAAAACCTTTTATCCCGATGGAACTGAAACCTTTTGTACTAAAATCGATTCTTTAGATAAACCCCAAAAATATAATTTAGAATATTTTAGAAATGTCATTCCGATTAATAATAAATTCTGCCAAAATTGTCCAGCCATAGGAATCTGTGGTGGTGGTTGTTTCTGGGATGGAATAATGCGATTTAAGAACGGAGCAGATGAGAGGGAATGTATTTTAAACAACAAATTACTTGATTTTTTCTTGTGGCGCATTTATTCTGCAGATAAAGGGGGGTCTTTAAATAAAGAGTTTGAACTTCTAATTTTTAAATAAGATTATTTATCAATTTTATGAAAATCAATAAAAAGAGAGTTTTTGCAACTTTTTTTGGCAAATCAGAGATACCCAAGGGTTTTGTTGTTATAACTCCTATTAGTAAGGTATATAAAAGAATTAAATTTAAATACCCCCCAATCGAGGAAACAAATGGTTGGTGGCGACGAATGAAAATAAAAATTAACTCAAAAAGCGTAATAATTCTCAAAGTTCCCCTTGGTGCTCAAATAAAAGACTGTTTTAAGACTTTTGATTCTAAAAAAATTAAAAAAATTATCCTTTTAGGTTTCTGTGGTTCTCTAAATAACGATTTAAAGATTGGAGAGATAGTAATCCCCCAAAAAGAGAAGTATAAAATAGCTAATGTTTCCCAGATGATTTTAAAGAAATCTATTTTGCAAAAAATGAAAGAGCAGGGAGTAGGTCTCTTGGATATGGAAACTTATTTCTTAAATGAATGGGGGAGACTTAACCACGTTTCTGCAATCTCTTTATTAATTATTACTGATCTGCCTAATTCTTTGCCTTTCTTTTCTTGTACCAAAAAGGAACTTCGGAAAATTGATTTATCAATTAAAGAAGTCGTAAATAAATTAGATCAGTATTTGACAAAAGTAGCTTAAAAATTTATAATAAATCTACATAAAATAGTTCTTTTACAAAGGAGGTTAAGGGGGAAATGAAGAATGAAAGAATTTTTTGTTTCGGAAGACCAATAATTGATATTACAGCGAGTATTAACGATGAGTTTTTAAAGGAAGTGAATATTAATGAGAATTTGCAGGGTAAGATACCAAAAAAGAAGATGGAAAAGTTGTTAAAGCAATTGAGTAAAAAAGCTGATTATCTTTTTGTTTCAGCTGGTGGCGTTGAGGTCAATGTAGCCATTAACAGTGCTATTTTGGGGATTCCTAGCACTATTGTTGGAGTAATTGGTGATGATTATTTCCATTTGATGTTTAAAGATAGTTTAGGATTTATTAAGAAGCTAGACCTGAGTCTAATCTCAGTTGCGGCTTTAAATAGTGCTGCGATTGCGGTGATTTGGATAGTAAAGGATAGCGGCGAAAAGAAAAGGATAAAAGTATTTAATTACGGGGCTTCAGAATATCTTCTCTGGAATACTTCAATAGAAGATGGTTTGAAAAGCACTACAATATTTTTTAGTAGCCTTTTTACCACAAACACATCTCAAATTGAACCAATATGGAGGAATGCTATCAGAACTGCCGGCAAATTTGGTAAAAAAGTAATAATTAGTTTAGGTGGTATAGATACAGTTCCAAAAAGAAAATTGGGAAGAGTAATGGATATTATAAAAGAATACGCCGACATTGTTTTTATGAACGAGAAAGAGCATGACTTTGTTCAAAATTACTACCATAAGGAAATTTCTTCGATATTCCTTAAGGCAGAATTGATAGTAATCACAAGGGGATGGAAGGGACACATTCTCCTAAAAAAAGAAGGGGGAATTTATATTTCGTCTTTTCCAGGAGAGGCCTTAGAGCCAAGTGAGCAGATTTTTGACATAGGAGCTGGCGATGCTTTTTGTGCAGGGTTTATTTTTGCTCTTTCGAGAGGCGTGAACCCAGAAGAAGCAGGCAAGTTTGCTTCAGAAGTGAGCCTAATAAAGATTAGATGTCCGGAATCTCATCTTACTAAAGGTAGTTTAGTCGAATTGAAAAATCTAAAACTTACTAATTCTTAGTAAGGAAAAGGAGGGGAATATATGCATTTAATGGATGAGATCTTTCGAGAGATAAAGAGCCTGGGCAGGATAGAGGAATTAAAAAAGATGCCAACAATTCAAGGGAGATACCGATTAATAGATGAAGCGGTAATGAGGGCAAATATCTCGAAAACACCTTTATCTGCCTATTCACTAGATGAACAACTATATATTACTTATCGGTTTCAGGAAAAGGGAGTAGAGATGGGATTGTGTCCCTATTTCCATATCTTTTTCTCGAAAAGAAACCAAAAGTTTCATTATGTATGTGAAGCAACGCCAAATAAAGAAAGAACATATTGTGGAGGTCAAAGCAAAAAATGCGATAAAGGCATTTTTTAAGGGCACATTTCGATAGCTATTTATTTTGCCAGACTTTATTTTACAAATAGAAAGTGAAGAAAAATGGGCTTGGGAATAAATTTTGTCAACAAAACTTGACAAAATTCTTTCACGATGCTATACTTAATGCAGTTACTGGAATTTTCCGGATTCAAAAATAAATATCCAGAAAATTTTAAAAAAAGGAGGCAAACGAAATGGCAGAAAAAACAAGAGTGCAGAAACAGGTTGGGTTATATCAGTTAATTGGCGGGGCAAAGAATGGCGACTTGACCTCTCAAGACATTCTTAAGGCGATTAAACCAGAGATGTCACTGGAGGATCGAGAACGACTTTTAGCCTGGGCGAAGGATCTAGGAGAACTTTGGGAACCGTATGCTGAAATTTACTTCAATCTTGAGAAGGCGCGGCCTTATCATAATTTGGCCAAGAGTATCGAAAGATTTATCAATCCCCAAAAAGGAGATATCTGGCTAGATGTTGCTTGTGGTCCAGCAAAGATGAGCGAGATGATTTATAAAAAGTCGAGGGGAGAGGTAGAAAAAGTTATTGCTATAGACATAATATTGAAACCGGCTAAAGAAAGACTTGCCCGGTTAAATACCTCTATGCCTATAGAATTAAAATGTGCCAGCATTACCGATCCCTTACCCTTCCCAGATAATTTCTTTGATGGAATTGTGGCTAATCTATGCCTACCTTACGTGATTGACTTCGAAGGAAAAAGGGGAAGAGATGCTTTTGAAGCGGTACTTAGAGAAATGTTCAGGATTTTGAAGCCAGGTGGACATATGATTTGGTCTACCCCAAAAGCGAATGTCCATTTTCAGTGGAACTTTGTGGCTTCAATCCCTGATATGCTAAATGTCTGGGAGTATATCTACCACAAAGATATCACTAGGATTCTCCAGGGGACAACAATCCTAAAGCACGCCTTAAAGATTCAAGAGAACGGAAGAAAAGGTATTTATACTTTTCTTCCAAAGGATGAGCTGGAAGAGTTGTTGCTCCAAATTGGTTTTGTAAATCCTGTTTGGGAAAAAACCTTTACTCAACAGGTCTGGGTAAATAGGGTTTACAAACCATAGTGTTGTTTAGCCCCCAGTAAAATGTTAAAATTCAATAATAACATTTCTGGGGGCTATTTCGTTTGACTTATGAATATTTTTGCTTTATCAGGATTTATAAATGGGGTTTCGGCATTAATTTTCGGTTTGATTATTTACCTTAAAAATCCGAAACAATTAGCTAATAAGACTTTTGGGTTAATGACCTTTGCGTTAGCGATCTGGGCTTTTGGTTATGGTTTTTGGTTATCAACCCAAGATAAAGAATCGGCTTTATTCTGGACTCGGATTTTAAGCATTGGCTCCACTTT
>PCWJ01000037.1 GCA_002787295.1 Candidatus Nealsonbacteria bacterium CG11_big_fil_rev_8_21_14_0_20_37_68 | reverse complement strand
AAAAATAGATATTAGATATTAGATATTAGATATTAGATATGGGAATTTAAAAATCCTCTCCTGAGGATTTTTAAATTTGATGTTTTTTGCTTTTAGCTAAGAAGTATAATTTTTACATTTTGCCCTTTAAAATAAAGTTAATTGTTTTTAAGATAATTCCCAAATCCATTAAGAAAGAGCGGTTTTTTATGTAATAAAGATCGTATTGGAATTTTTCTCTTGCTTCTTCTATTGAAAGTGAGGCAGGAAAATGGAGTTGAGCCCAGCCGGTAACGCCGGGTTTTACCAGATAACGCTGAAAATAAAAAGGTATTTCTTTTTCAAACATTTTTCCCAATCTTACCCACTCTGGTCGTGGCCCCACAAGACTTAAGTCTCCCTTTATAATACTTACGGACTGGGGAAGCTCATCGACATGGGTTTTTCTAAGAAATTTACCAACTGCGGTGATTTGATTAGAGTCTTTTTCCCTCCAGAGCTCTTTTTGTTCTTTTGAATTTACTTTCATCGAACGGAATTTATAAAAAGCAAATTTCTTCTCATTTTTTCCTATTCTTATTTGTCTGAAGAAAACCGGACCCGGACTATTTAATTTTATTGCCAGAGCCACGAGGGGGAAAATTAAAATTATTACGGCACCCGTCATTAAACCAACAAAAACATCAACTAATCTTTTTATTTTTTCGTAAGCTCCTTTCTCTTTTTCTTTAAGGTTTTCTAAAAACCAGATTTCATCAATTTGGGACAAAGGAACTTTGCCGCTAATTTTTTCGTAAAAATCGGGAAAGTTTTCAAAATTAAAATAAGCCAGGTGTTGGTATAATTTTTTGGCAAGTTCGGGGTAGTAATTAAGATTCACGGCGGTAACTACGGTGTAAATATTAGGATTTGTTTTTAAATTTAATTCCTCTATTTTTTCTGGGTCAATTATAGCAGCGATTTTGTATCCTAACTGGGGATTGGAATTGATTTTTTCTGCCAATTCTAAGCTTTTTGGGTTTTTACCAATAATTACTATTTCTCTTCCCAGGGTTGAAGATTTAACAAAAGAGTTGTAAAGGTATCGCCATAAAGAAAATAAAATTCCAAAGAATAAAAGGTTTAAAAATAAATTTGTTTTAGGGGTGACGCCAAGAAAATAAGGAAAAAGATAAAATAGGGTAGTTGATAAAAGGCCGTTTAAAACAGTTGCTTTCAAAATTGCCCAGTAAAATGAAGGAGTGTTTTTGGCTAAATTTAAGTCGTAAAGGCCAAAAACATAAAAAGAGAGAAGCCATAAGGGATAAATAACCGAAAAGGCAAGAAAGTGTTTTTGCCACATTAAACCGGCATCGGGACCAAACCGCAATTTTAACATCAGCCACAAAGCTAAATACAAGAGCAGGATATCTACTAAAAGCATCAGAGGCCGTTTTATTTTTGAGAAAAAACCAT
>PCWJ01000056.1:30000-31296 GCA_002787295.1 Candidatus Nealsonbacteria bacterium CG11_big_fil_rev_8_21_14_0_20_37_68 | reverse complement strand
AATATCCCTTTTGCGAAAGTTCTAATTTTGAATTAATTTTAGTTTCAAACTCTTCCCAAATTTGGCCAAGATAAATTTTGTTTATAATTTTGGAGGCTTGGCCGCCCATTTCCCAGTCTTTTTTCAGATTTATCCAAAATTCAACTTTCCCCTCCCGTTGGGCCGGTAAAATCTGGAGGTCGGCATTTCTTCTCCAGTCAAAAACAATTGAGTTGTCTCCCTGTTTAAAATCTCCTTTATCTGACTTTAAACTAAGAAAATCAAAGGCATCTCCTTCTAATTTGGCAATTAAAAACAGATTAATTAAATCTTCCCCTCCAATGTTTCTAAAGAAAATTTCATAGTGAAGTAAATCTTCGGCCGAGGCTATATATCCCGGATTTCCGTTAATTTGCTGGGAGATATACAAAGAAGGTTTAATAATTTCTACCCCCATGGCAGTTTCTTTCAATAAAACAAATTCTTCCCCTTGCCATATTCCCAGTTTTGCGGTAAACACTTTCTGCTCCCCCACCTTACCCATTAACCTGCCCTTAATTTCAATTCTGCCTCCCTGGGCTCGGTTTAAAAAAAGAGAGTCGGAGGGTACTTCCCATTCGGTTTGGTCAAGACCTGCCGGTTCCGATTCTATAAATTCAAACTCGGAAGGATATTCAATTTTAATTCTCAAATCAGAAAGAGGGTAATCTAAATTAGAAAAATAATTTAATCTAAATTGAATATCCTTGTCGGATTCTATTTTGGAGGGTAAATCAAATTCAAAAGTTAGGGGGACTTTTCTGATAACGGTAGTAAAGGTGGTGGAACTTTCGTAATAAGCTTTTAAGCCCTTGGGACGATAACTCAAAGAGGCTTGAACTTTTAAAGTTTCGGACTCTCTGCCAAATAATCGGGCCTTAAAAGAAAGGGTTTTTTCTTCGCCGGGATAAATAGCCTCTCCCAATTTTTCTTTCCCCAAAATTTTTCTCGCCCCGTAGCGAGACTCTTCTGCTCCAAGAGACTGAGGTTTTTCCTCCACGACCAGCGAATGCTCAGAATACTCAAAAATCAATTGAGGATCTTCCAAGCGGGCGTTGCCGTTATTCTTATACTTAACAATGTATTCAACTTCCTGGGCCAAATCAGCTTCCTCCGGCCCCAAAATTTCCAATTTCAAAACTTCTTTAGAATAAAGATTTTTTTGATAATGAAAATAACCAACCACGCCCAGAGCTATGGTTAAGATAATCAAAAAGACAGTAAATTTTCTTTTAGCCGAGGCCATGTTTTATATGTTTTAATTCAAGATTATATGTT
>PCWJ01000056.1:27935-29985 GCA_002787295.1 Candidatus Nealsonbacteria bacterium CG11_big_fil_rev_8_21_14_0_20_37_68 | reverse complement strand
AGCGAATCAAGAACATAGCTTTGCTATGTTTTTAATTCAAGATTATATATTTATACATTAGCGAATCAAGAACATAGCTTTGCTATGTTCTTATTATATATTAAATTTACTCCGGGCCAAAATTTGGCTTAAGGTTTTATTAAAGTTCTTTGGTCAAATAAGAATAGTAATCGTCAGAAACCTTTTTTAAAGATTGGTAATGAGTTGGTTTAACTTTTAATCGAACTAATTCTTTAAAATTTCTTTTAAAAATAATTCTTAAAATTTTAACCAAATCCGAATCAATACTCATTCCCGACTTTGTTTTTCTGAAACAACCCCGGCAAATTACCCCTCCTTCTGCTGAATTAAAATAAAGAGGCTCGGGAATTAACTTTGCCTGACAAATCGCACAATTATAAACCGAAGGTCGGTAGCCGATTAAATTAATCAAGTTCCAGAAAAAATAATAATATATTAGTAAACAGTAATTGGTAACCGGCAAACAATTATTCAATTCTTTAAAAGTTTCATTTAACAAACTCCAAATTTTCCTATCTTCCTCTTTTTCTTTAATTAAATTGTCTAAAACTTCGGCAATTTTATGAGCTACTTTTAGTTTAATTAAGGATTTGGAGACCCCGTCAAAACTCTGACAGGTTTCGGTATCGGTCAATGTTTTGTGGGTTTTACCCTGGATAAACTTAAGTTGACTTAAACTAAAAAGTTTTAGTCCTCCTCTTAATTTAGATTTAATTTTTCTAACGGCCTTAGCCAAAAAATTCAACTTTCCAAAATCTTTTGTAAAAACTGTAAAAATTTGGTCGGCTTCTCCCCGATCAATTTTTTTTAAAACAAAACCTTTGGTTTGGTAGTGAACAAACATCACTAATTCAAGATTATATATCTATACATTAGCGAATCAAGAACCTGCGAGCGAAGCGAGTAGGTTCTTATATTATAATTAACTTAACCTTATTATCTATAGACCTGCCCTTCTCTTCGCCTCCTCTAAGCGAACTATCTCTTCTTGAAGTGCATTTCCTTCAACTCTGGTTTTTGGTGCGGTTCTTTTTATCCTGTCAATCTCTTTTTGGATTTCACCTGCATTAATGTCACGGCCATAATAACTGGGAAATCTCTCTTTTAATATTTTTTCTCCCATTTTCCCTAATTGTTCTTTACTTCTTCCTTTGCTCCAGGGAATTGAATAAGGTCCTTTCTTGAAAAATTGGGGAAATTCTTTTCTCGGAATTCCTCCTCTTTTCTCAAAAGGTCCTTTGGAAACAGGAGCTGGCTTTAAAGGTTTCTGGAATCTACCTTGAGGTGTTGTTGGTTTTTTCCCAGGAATTTCCATAAATTTAAACCTTCTTAATCGCTAAATGTAATTTTTCTTGGTCGACCTTTATTTCTTTTTCTATTATAAAAGCTTCTTTTGGTTTTTTTCCAAATACAAAATTTTTTACTTTCGCTTCCTTTAATATTAAATTCTTATTTCTCATTAAAATTTCATTTAAATTTATTGAGCCAGAATATCTTACTAAAATCTTATCTTTCGGTCGAAGCCCAGCTTTTTTCCTCATTTCTTGTATGTTTCGAATAACCTCTCGAACTATACCCTCTTCTTTTAACTCTGGGGTAATTTTAGTGTCTAATTTTAAAGTTTTGCCAAAAGAAATTTCTTTTACATTCACTTCTTCCTTAATCAACCCTAATAATTCTTTTGGAATTTGGAATTTGGAATTTGGAATTTGAAGCGAAGCGAGCGGTTGTCTAACTTTAATTCCAACTTTTGCCCTCTCTGCTAAAGCTAAAGCACAAAGCTCTCTCACTTTTTCCATTTTTTTCTCTAACTTTTCGTCAATCAATTTTCTCGCCGTCTTCGGCCAATCCTCCAAATGAACCGAAGGTCTAAAACCCGACGTTAGACCTTTGTGTATTTCTTCACTTAAAAATGGAATAAATGGTGCTGTTAATTTGCTGAGGATTAGAAGGACAAAACCAAAAGTTTTCGAAGCCTCTTTTAATTCTTTTTTTGTTTCCGGTTTCTGAAATCTTTTCCTCGATCTCC
>PCWJ01000056.1:16330-27923 GCA_002787295.1 Candidatus Nealsonbacteria bacterium CG11_big_fil_rev_8_21_14_0_20_37_68 | reverse complement strand
ATGTCATACTTATTTAAACAATCTGTAACCTCTAAAATTAACTGGTTTAATTTTGAAACAACCCATTTATCTAATATATTTTTAGATTTTGAATTTTGCAATCTGGGCCCAAATCCGCCGTCTTTACTATTATTCTGGCGGGCTCCCCTTGAAATTTCTTTTTTTGGAACATAGGTTTCAAAAAAAACGTAGCTGTTCCATAAAGTCAAAATAAATCTTTTGAGACAATCTTCAATATCTTTCTCTCTAAAAAATTTTTCATCTCCGGGCTGATTAATAGTATAAAAATACCATCGACTACTATCTGAACCGTATTTTTCAATAATTTTCCAGGGATTAACTACGTTTCCCTTAGATTTTGACATCTTTTCTCCTTTTTCGTCTAAAACATGGCCCAGTGAAATCACATTTTTATAAGGTGATTCAAGGCCCAATAAACTTGATATTGCTAACAGGGTATAAAACCAGCCTCGAGTTTGATCGACTGCTTCTGAAATGTAATCAGCAGGAAACTGCTGTCTTTTATCGATTTTCTCCTTATTTTCAAAAGGGTAATGGAATTGGGCGAGTGGCATCGCCCCTGAATCAAACCAGCAATCAACCACTTCCGGCACTCTTTCCATTTTCCCATCACATCTCGAACAATAAAATTTTATTTGATCAATATAGGGTCGATGAAAATCAAATTTCCCTTTTTCATCTAAGGGAATTTTTTTGAATCTAATTTTCCGAAATTCTCCGGTCTTAACATAAGTCTTTTTTATTTTTCTTTCCAAAAGTTTTTTGTCATCCAACCCATCCAATACTCCCTCCAAAAGCCAGAGAGGATCTCCATGACCAACAATCAAAATAGTCTTATTTTGATATCTTCTGTCAATATCGTTTAAACAATCTATCATCCTTTTTCGACACTCCCCCCAATTTTCTCCCCCCGGGGGTTTTCTCCCGTAAAACCTTTCAGGGTTTTTTGGGAAATCACGATAAAAATCTTCTTTTCTTCCGCCGTGATAAGTTCCTAAATTTATATCTCTAAGTCTTTTGTCAAAGATTATTTTAACCCCTAATTCTTCGGCCACAATCTCTGCCGTTTGACGAGTACGACTAACATCTGAGGCATAAATTAAATCAATTTTTTTATTCTTAAGTTTTTTTGCTACTTTTTTTATCTGTTTTTCTCCTTCTTTGGTTAATAAAATAGGACGATTTTCCGGCCAAGGATACATTATTTTTTTCTTCTTTGTCTGATAAATTGTTTGCCCGTGTCGCAGTACATAATATTGATTAGTGGAAAATTTTCTGCCAAATAGCTCTTTCTTGGAACCAATTACTTCTAAATGCTGGCATTTTTGACATTTCCAAATCGGTAAAGGCGTCCCCCAATATCTTTCTCGGGAAAATGCCCAATCTTTAAGGTCCTGCAACCACTCACCAAACCTCCCTTTTTTTAGATGGGTTGGAACCCAATTAATTTTTTGATTATTTTTTATTAAATCTTTCTTGACTTTCTGCATATTTATAAACCAACCCTGTTTTGCATAATACAAAAGGGGGGAAGCACATCTCCAGCAAAATGGATAGTCGTGTTCATATAACTCTGTAACCCATAATGACCTGCGGCTTTGTAGTCTTTCAATAATTAACTGGTCAGCTTCTTTCACATACATTCCAGCCCAAGCCTTAATCTCTGGTTTAAATCGACCCGTTTCATCCACAGTCATCAAAATTGGTAAATTATTCTTTTTGGCAATCTCCATATCATCCTCTCCAAAAGCGGGGGCTATATGAACAATACCAGTCCCCTCTTTTGTTGAAACAAAATCTCCCGCCACCACCCTAAAAGCTGGTTTATCTGTTTTAGCAAAATCAATTAACTGTTCGTATTCCAAATTTACCAGAGTTTTCCCATTAATTTTTCTAAGAATTTGGGCATTTTTTATATTGAAATGTTTTTTCAAATATTCTAAACGGTCTTCTGCTAAAATATATATTTCATTTGAATCTAAATGTGCCTCAACATAATTGAGGTTAGAATTTACCGCCAGGGCTACATTAGCCGGAAGTGTCCAGGGAGTTGTTGTCCAAACCAAAAAAAATCTTGCTCTGGTATTTTTAAGCTTGAACTTCACATAAATTGAATTTTCCTTAATCTTTTCATATCCTAAAGCAACTTCATGCGACGACAGAGATGTCTGGCATCTCGGACAGTAAGGAACAACCTTGTAATCCTGATACAAAAGCCCTTTGTACCAAATTTGTTTTATTATCCACCATAAGGTTTCAATGAAATCTGGTTCACAAGTGATGTAAGGGTTTTTCATATTAAGCCAAAAGCCAATTCTTTCGGTTAATTTCTCCCAATCTTGTTTATAAAGCCAGACCGATTCTTTACACCGTTTATTAAATTTGGCTATTCCGTATTTCTCAATCTCCTTTTTGTTTTTCAACCCCAATTTTTTCTCAATTTCCAACTCGACCGGCAGACCATGAGTATCCCAACCCGCCTTTCTTAAAACTCGGAATCCCCGCATGGTTTTATAGCGACAAATAATATCCTTATAGACGCGGGCTAAAACATGATGGAGTCCGGCTTTGGCATTGGCCGTTGGCGGTCCTTCGTAGAAAACAAAATCACGAGCCCTGGCTCGCCGCTTAATACTTTTTTCAAAGGTCCTATTTTGCTTCCAAAATTTTAGAATTTTTTGCTCTAATTTAGGGAAATTTAGTTCCATACTCTAATTTTAGAATATCATTTCCGTAGCAAAATTTCAATTGAAATTTTGCGAAGGATTTTCATCAAAAGAAAAACGTCGAAGCTGGACTTCGACGTTTTATAGAAGCTTTTTTATATTCCAAAACAAAAACCTAGTTAGTGGTTATTGTCAAATCAGCTATATAGATACGCTAAATACTCTCTACTCGCAATTAATGTTATACGTTTCTCAAATATGTAATCTGCCCGGAACGGTACCTCGGTTTCCAAACGCTTACTTATCTTCTCATTAGGACGGTAAGTTGCAAGAATACAATTTTTTTGATCTATTTTATCAATCTCCCCATCGCTTAAGTCAGAAGTGAAATAATAATGCACTTCTTTTAGCGAACCCGCGTTATCCAATAACAAACCTTTTACCAGCCTTATAATATCTTTCATATTTTTCTCTGCACTTTCGCACGCTTTTGACATCTCTTCCCTCCTTTTTTCTTTTTGGTTTGAAATTGCCGCCAAAACTTCTTTTTCATCCAGCTCACCCTGCTCTATTAGATCTCTCAGGATACTCAAGAGCGGACGAGGGTCTGAGCAACGATCACACGGGATACTCCAGCCCAGTTCTGGATGTTTAACCAAAAGACTCCGACGGCAAGCTTTTCCGGCCAAACCACCTTCTTTGATGATTCCTGGACATTTCAACCTTTTGTTCTCCACGATGGTCTCAGCCATACTCTCACCTCCTTTTTTGTTGGCTTGTTTGTTAATGTGCCAATACTACTTACTGTTCTTACCCATTTCTAAAATTTTGTCAATAACAACAGTTACAAAAAGACCCTCGAAAGGGTCTTATCTGCTTTAAAATTTAATTATTGAGTAAAGTTTTTCTTTCAGTTTACGATGGGGTCCAACTATGGCTAAATTCAGACTTTTATTTTGGAAAATGTCTTGGGCGACTCTTAAAATATCTCCAGCTGTCACAGACTCAAATTTCTGGATTCTTTCTTCGGGCGCCTCAATTTGACCGGTTAAGACAAACTGCTCAGAAAAATAGAGAGCTAGGGCGTCTGAATTTTCTAATCCCATCTCCATCTGCCCCAAAATAAAGTCCTTTGCTATTCGAAGTTCTTCCTGAGATACTTCTTTCTCCGATATTTCTCTATATTGACCTATTATTACCTGCAAGGCTTCAATTATTTTTTCTGAATTTAAACCAGCATAGGTAGCCAGCCAACCAGCATCAGTCTGGAAATAGGTATCAGTGTGAATATCATAAGCCAAACCTCTTTTGTCTCTTACCTCTCTAAACATCCGAGAACTCATATTCCCACCCAGAATTATGCCTAACATTTTAAAGGCATATCGGCCGGGATGAAAAATGCTGTACCCCCTCACACCTAAAACAACATGGGTTTGAGTTGTTTCTCTTGGCTCAAACAGTATTTTGGGCTTTTTTTGTCTTTCAATCACTCGCGGTTTTTTAATTTTTGGTTTTTCTTGGCTTATTTTTCGGAAATATTTATTCAGGTCATTTAAAACTTTACCAGGGTTTTCAATCTTACCGGTAACACAAACTGCTGAATTGGAAGCAACATATAATTTTCTAAGGTAATCAAAAAAATGCTTTCTCTTTAAACCCTTAAGGTTTTCTTCCGTTCCCAATCCGTTTTGGCCTGCCGGTTGGTTTTTGTATAATAATTTTGGCCATAAAGTAGAAGAGACATAAAGTCCGGGGTCATCTTGATTCATGTGCAGTTCCTCTAAAATAGGACCTCTTTCTATATCTATTTCTTCCTGGTCAAATTTGGAGTTTAAAAGCATGTCTGAAATTATATCGTGAGCGGTATTAATAAATCTGGCCGGAATTTTTACACAATAAAAGGTATATTCATCTATGGTAAGAGCATTGATTGTCCCGCCCCTGCCTTCCACTTCTTTAACTATGGCTTCGGCAGTAGGACGCTTATTTGTCCTCCTGAAAGCCATATGTTCGATAAAGTGAGAAAGACCGTAGATTTCCGGCCACTCATACTTCCAACCGGCTCTGACTATAAAAACTTCGGTTATGCTTTTTGTTCCCGCCATCGGCACTAAAATTACAGTTAAACCGCTTGGCAAAGTTTCCTTAATAATTTCCATTCTTCCTCCTTTGTTCAATTTTTAAATTGCTCTATGCCCGTACCGGTCGAACCCGACAAAAACCCGTATAGGTTTGTGTATAGGGCTCTATGTTATTTAAACCTCCATAACCCTAAAAGTCAAGGGCGGTTTAAAATCTATCTTTTATAAACCACTCTCTGAAATTTTTCTGACAAAAACTTTGTATAGTTGTCCATTACCTTCTCGATAGCAAATTATACATTCGCCACATTCATTTAATGATAGTGGCACCAGTTTTACCTCAAAACCTAATTCTTCATACTCCGCCTTAACTCTATTTAAATGTGCTCCTCCACTTCTACAGACTTCCTCCCAACCAGCTTTTTCCATCTCATTATTTTGAATATCTTGCATATTTTACACCTCCTTTATTCAATTTTTTAAAAAGCTATCTTTAGAATAAATTAGCAATATTTCTATAAAAAATCAAGGTTTGTATAAAATTAAAAAGGGGGTCTTAGATAAAAGACACCCTGTTAGCTTCTTTTTTAGATAAATCCTTCTTTTAGGGTCAGTATTGCTTGATTAGTTTTTGCTTCAGCTTCTGATGACACTTTTTGAATACTTTCTAAAGCTTCCTGAATTTTTTGGTTTAATTCTGGTTCAAGTCGGCGATAGACTCCAGGAATAGAAGAAGGTTTATTGTTGTGGCTGTTGACATTTTTTCAACCTCTTTACCATATGCTTGAACCTCTTCAGGGGTAATTTACATTTTTTTGGGAGCAGAAATGCCCATTAAGTCGAGGGTGTCTTTTAACACAATTTTAGTGGCTAAAATTAAAGCTAAGCGAGCCTGAGTTAAGTTTTTATCCCCAGAGATCACCCGGCAATCTCGATAAAATTGATGAAACAAAGTCGCTAAATCTATCGCATATTGAGGAAGTCTTTGAATTTGATAATCTCTGCTGGTATCCTCAATGATTTCCGGAAATCTAATCAGTTCTTTAATCAAAGCTAATTCGCTCGGATGATTTAAAAGGGTTAGATGTTTGATGTTGGATGTTGGATGTTTTACTTTTCTTAAAATACTGCAAATTCTGGCATGAGCATATTGAACATAATAAACTGGATTTTTCTCACTTTGTTCTTTTGCTAACTCTAAATCAAATTCCATCTGGGTATTTAAAGATTTTGTCAAATATAAAAATCTAGCAACATCTAAACCTACTTCATCTATTAAGTTTTCAAGAGTAATAATTTCTCCTTTTCGTTTTGAAAGTTTTAACCCGCCTTTTAATCTAACAATTTGAGAAATTAAAATATCTAAATCGCCTTTGAAACCCAACATTTTAGCAGCCGCTTTTATTTTACCAACGTGCCCCTGATGGTCAGCTCCCCAAATATTTATAATTTTGTCAAAACCTCTATCAAATTTATCCTTATGATAGGCAATGTCGCTTAACAAATAAGTGGGTTCTCCAGTTTCACGAACAATCACCCAATCTTTTATGTCGCCGTATTCCGAAGTCTTCAACCACTTGGCTCCTTCTTTTTCATAAACTAATCCTTTACCATCTAACCATTTCTGAATTTTTTCTACTTTATTTTTTTGATATAGATCTTTCTCTTCAGAAACCCAATTGTTAAATTTAATTTTTAATTTATTTTCAATAAAATTTTTATTCTCTTCTTGAATAGCAGAAATTACTTTATCACTCGATTTAAAAATAGAAATTTTGTCTTTAAGATAATCACTATAATAGGGCAGTTCGCCGGGAGTAAATATAACTTCGGGCAACCGTGAAACTGTTGTAACCGTATCACTTATGGTTCTAATTTGAAGACCTCCTACGGCGTCATTAATATAATATTCTCGTGTGGTCTTAAAACCTGCTTTCTCTAAAATATTAGCCAATGTATCACCAAAAAAAGCACCTCTTCCGTGGCCTAAATGTAATTGCCCGGTGGGATTTGCTGAAATAAATTCCAGGTTCACTTTTTGACCTTTACCGATTTTCAACTGCCCAAATTTTTCTTTTTGTTTTAAAATTTCCTTAATTTGGCCTTGAAGATATTCTTTTGAAAGAAAAAAATTAATGAAGCCCGGCTTGACTACTTCAATTTTCTCAAGAACTTTAGATTTTAGATTTGAGATTTGAGATTTGAGATTTTCGGCTATTTCCATCGGGCTTTTTTTAGCGGTTTTGGCTATTTGCAGGGCAATATTTGTTGCCCAATCCCCATGGGCTTTTTCTTCAGGGTGTTCAACATGAATTTCGAGAATCTCAAAATCTGGCAAAATTTCTTCTTTTTGCAACTCTTTTATTACTTTTATAATTAACTTAATTATTTCTTCTCTTATCATTATTTTTAGTCTACCTTAATTTCTGCTAAAATAAAAGCATGAAAGCCGGTCAAAATCTATACAATTTCACAAAAATAAGCGACGAACTTTATAAATCGGGACAGCCCGATTTGAGTCTTCTTTATTTTTTAAAGGAAAATTGCCAGATTAAAACAATAGTTAACCTTAGAACCAAAATTGAAAATTTTGAGAAAGATTTCGTCCAAAATCAGGGTATTTACCTGTTACACATCCCTCTGCTATTTTTTTTACGAAACCCAAAGGAAAAAGATATTTTAAGGTTTTTGGAACTATTTAACGACTCTCAAAAATGCCCAGTTTTGGTTCATTGTCGAAACGGAAAAGACAGAACGGGAATGATGGTAGCTTTATTTCGATTGCTCTATCAAAATTGGCCCATCCAAAAAGTGCTCGAAGAAATGAAACAAAATCGGGTTAATTTTTATTGGAAGCTTTCTATACAATTCAGATGGAAGGGACTTAAAAACATATGGAAATCATAATAAAAAATAGGCGAGCATATTTTGACTATAAGATTATAGAAAAATTTGAAGCAGGGATAGTTTTAATTGGCCACGAGGTAAAGTCGGTAAAATCGGGTAAAATCAACCTGGCTGGATCTTATGTGGTATTACGGGATGCAAAAGCCCTCCTAATTAACGCCAACATTCCTCCTTATCAGCCGAAAAATGTTCCCGAAGATTATAATCCATCTCGTTCACGAAAGCTTCTTTTAAAAAAGAAAGAAATTAAATATTTAATTGGAAAATTGAAGCAAAAGGGGTTGACTTTAGTGCCCTTAAAGGTGTATACTAAAAAAGGAAAAATAAAGTTAGAATTTGGAATCGCTAAGGGGAAGAAAAAAGTAGACAAAAGGGAGCTAATTAAAAAGCGAGAAGTAGAAAGGGAAATAAGAAGAATACTTAAGGAGCGGTGTTAGTCTAGCGAAGCGAGACGTGCCGCGACTTAACTAAGTATTACCATTGGGGATGAAACAGATTCGATGGAAGAACTTTCCAAAATAGGCAGATCGAGCAGGATCGTCCACTCGTAAAACGGTCGATCAAAAAAATAAGTGCCAACTTATTTGAGAAAGCTAAGTACGCTATTGCTGGCATTAGATGGCCAGGTTTAGCTCCTAGCTTCGTTTATGCTTAATACGGGGCCACAAACTCCACGTTAAGCCATCCGAACCTTGATTCTCGATAAAGGATTTTTGGGTGTTATATTTTCGAGATAGGTAATTGTTGCGTCTTAAACAATTATCAAAATTTAGAGACTAGAAACATTAGAATTTTGTCTGTTTTTAATCTAATGTTTCAAAAAAAATAAAACAGACTAAATCTGTAGATCTGTTTTGAAAAGCCTTCCAGACGCGAGGGCAGTACTCGCCATCTCCACATTTGATTAAAAAACCATTGGTCAACGAGCGAATATGGGCTAAAGAGGTTCGAGTGATAGATGAAACCGGAAAACAGCTGGGAGTTATGAGTTTGGAAAAAGCGCTCCAAGAAGCTAGGGAGCGCAGTTTAGATTTAATTCAAGTCACTGAAAAATTAGAGACGCCCGTCTGTAAAATAATAGATTACGGAAAATACTTATATCAAAAGGAGAAAAAAGAGAGACAAACTAAAAAGAAAGTGGGGGGAGAATTAAAGGGAATAAGATTAAGTTTTAATATCTCTCAACATGACTTGGAAACCAGGGCTTTTCAGTGTGAAAAATTCTTAAAACAGGGAAATAAAGCAAGAATAGAACTGCCCTTAAGAGGAAGGGAAAGAGCTCTCCAAGATTTTGCAAAGAAAAAAATCGATAACTTTCTTGAAATTTTAAGAAAGCTTTTACCAATTAAAATTGAAAGAGAATTAAAAAAAGAAGCAAGGGGATTAACAATAATAATAGCCAAGGGCTAATCAACGAATATACAAATCTCTGATTTTATGAAAACTCGAAAATCCATAGCAAAACGTTTTAAAATCACCGGAACCGGAAAAATTTTAAGGAGATCAACCGGGCTCGATCACTACCGGGCAAAAAAGTCCGGAAAACAAATCAGGAAAAGCCGGAAATGGGTTTTGGTTTCAAAATCTGAAGCCAAAAAGATTAAAAAACTACTTCCTAATTTATGACTAGAATTAAAAGAGGAAAAATTGCTCATAAGCGGAGAAAGCATTTATTAAAACATGCCAAAGGTTTTCGTTGGGGAAGAAAGTCAAAATACAGACAAGCCAAAGAAGCACTATATCATGCCTGGAGTTATAGCTATGGAGGTAGAAAAATGAAAAAAAGAAATTTTCGAAGAATTTGGGAAACTCAAATTTCGGCTGCCTGCCGCCAGCACGGCATCTCTTACAGTAGATTCGTCTATGGACTAAAGAAAAACAAAATCGAGTTAGATAGAAAAATTCTTGCTGAGTTAACTCGAGACCATCCAGAAATTTTTAAGAAAATCGTCGAGAAAGCAAAAACCGCCTAAGGCGGTTTTTTAGTCTTTAATGATAAATTCTCAATCAATCCAGAGTTTTTTCAGAAACCCAATAAATTCAGTCAGATTTAATCTGGGGGTATAGGATAACTTTTATTAAAACAGCCAGTGCAGAAATTCTCTCGGCAGAAACCGGTAGCTCTAATGGTTCCCTCTAAACTCAAGTGGCCCAAAGTAAGATCTCCCTGAAAGCCGGTCTCTCTGCGAAGGAAACTTAGCATTTCCGCATCAGTAGGGTTACTGACCCTGACCAGTTCCTGATAGGTAGGAATGTCTATCCCCAAATAACAAGGGTATCTAATGGGAGGAGAAGAAATTCTAATATCTATTCCGGCCACACCGGCTTTCATTAAAAACCTTATTACTCTGGGAAGAGCAGTGCCCCTGACTATGGAGTCATCAACTAAAACTATTCTCAGACTTTTGACTATGGCCGGAATGGGATTAAACTTCAATCTCTGAAATACTTTTCTTCTTTCTGCCGCCGGCTCAATAAAAGTTCTGCCAACCGTATGAGCTCGAAAGAGTCCGTAAGTGGTAACCGGTAATTTACTCTCTATGCCAAATCCAAAAGCAGCGGGGTTCGCGGCATCCGGCACTGAAACCACCAATTGAGCTATAGGAACGGGATGTTCTTCGGCCAGATACCTTCCCATCGTTTCTCTCGCTTTATAAAGGGTCACGCCCTCCATTATGCTGTCTGGACGGGCAAAATAGATGTACTCAAAAAGGCAAAGCCCTCTAAGAGAAGGACTGACCGCCCAAGCGATTTTTCTTTCTTTTCCTCCCTGGAAAATAATTATTTCACCCGGATGAACGTCATCTATTAACTCTGCTCCCAGCACATCCAAAACACAACTTTCTGAAGCAACCATAAAAGTGCGATCTCTAACCCCCCAGCAAAGAGGTCGAATACCAAAAGAATCCCGGACGCCAATAATCATGTCTTCAAAAAGAATAGTCAGAGAAAAGGCGCCTTCTAGCCGGGGCAGAATATCTAAAAGGGCTTCTATAAAATCAGTCTTCGGAGAGGTAGTTAAAAGAGCGACGATTACTTCTGTATCTGTAGTTGTTTTAAATTGATAGCCTTTCCTTTTGCATTCCTCTCTTAATTGCTGAGTGCGTATTAAGTTCCCATTGTGCCCCAAAGCAAACTGTTTACCATAAAACCATCCAATCATCGGCTGGATGTTGGCTACCATGCTTGCTCCGGTGGTTGAATACCGCACATGCCCGATGGCTACATTGCCTTTTAATTTCTCAAGCACGTTTTCTTTTAGAATTGTTTTGTTCTCTTTCAAGAAAGCAACGATATTCGCCTGTGGTTCTCTCCGGTTATAAAGTTCGATAATGCTTTTTACCAGTTTCTCTTCGGGGATTTCTTCCCAAAATACTTGATCAACGGTTCCCATCCCCAAGCGAGAAAAGAGTTTACCATTAGAAGCACTTACTATACCCGCCGATTCTTGCCCCCGATGCTGCATCTGCAAAAGAGCAAAATAGGTATCTACAAAGACCTCTTTTTTGTCCGACCAAATACCAAAAACGCCGCATTTTTCGTTCATCTCAATCCTCCTTTATTTTTAAAGAACGACCTTATTGTTTTTTATTTTAATATCCTCTTTTTTAAGTAGCTCAATTTTTCTTTTTTGTCCATCTTTATAGCCACCTACTCTACCATTTGATTTTATTACCCGATGACAGGGAATTTTCGGATCGCGATTTTTGTTTAAAACATTCCCCACTGCTCGCCAGGTTCGAGGATATCCTGCTAATTCGGCAACATTTTTGTAAGTCAGAAATTTTCCCTTCGGAATTTTTCTCACCACCTCATATACTTTCTCTCGAAATAAATTCATTTGCTTTTTTGAGTATTTCTTTAGCATTCTTGAAGGTTAATTGTTCCAAGGCCTCTTCATAAGGTAGCCATTCAAAA
>PCWJ01000056.1:10443-16321 GCA_002787295.1 Candidatus Nealsonbacteria bacterium CG11_big_fil_rev_8_21_14_0_20_37_68 | reverse complement strand
TTTAAAGATATTTCTCCCTTTCAATTTGTAAAAATATTTTATAGCTTCTTTGAATCCAAGAGCAAACTTAATATTTTCAATCCCAGTTTCCTCCTTCACTTCCCTTCTCACCGTGTCTTCTAATTTCTCACCCTTCTCAATATTTCCTTTGGGAAAATCCCAATGCTTAGCTTGATAATGCAAAAGAAGATACTCTATCGTATCTTTTTCTTTCCTAAAAATTACTGCACCAGCTGATTTTTCTATTGGCATAAACCTTGACTTTTATAAAATTATAAACAAAAATAAATAGATGACAAGGGGGTGATAAATTGAGAAGTTCTTTTAAAATCTTTGAACATTTAATGGTTCGAGCAATGATGTCAATGGATCGGATTTACTATCAAATAAGGGGAAAGGAGAAGTTAAAAAAATTTTTAGAATTAGGAGAGAAAAATCCTTCATTTAAGAAACTTTTTGAGGAAATAAAAAAAGAAGGTATATCAATATTCGCTTCAAAATTCTTTCTTTCTTTTCTTTGTGTCAACCAAACCGACGGTTTATTTTTGCAAATAAAATCAAAGGGGGAAATTTTCTGTGTAATTTTTTTAAGTTACGAAATTATAGATCTTGCCATTTCTGGAAATTTCAAAAAACAGATAACAAGTCTTTTCATTCTATCTCACGAAGTTGGTCATCTAAAAAATAAAAAATTTGAACAAGAAATCGATCTGCAAAGAAAATCAAGTTGCTCTCAAAATGATTGTTTGTATAAAGAAATATTGGCTAGTGAGGTCGGATTGGAATTAATCCAAAAAGAAATAGGAGATAGTATCCCTTATCGAGGTATAAAAGAAAAAGAGCAATTTATTAATTTTATAAAAAAATCTGTTTGGTTTGGAAGTTTTACTTTGCAATGTATTGATTGCCTACCGTTCATTTTGTTAGATTTTCTTCGCTGTCCTTTTATTTCAGAAATTAAAGAAAAATTGCCTGAAATTAAAACTTAAAACTCGCCTAAGCGAGTTTTTTATTTGAAATATTTTAAAAGTCTTTCAAGAGATTGGGTATTAATAATGTCTTCTTTTTCGGCCCAGCCGCGGCGAGCCTGGGCAATGCCAAATTCAATAAAACGCAGCTGATCTTTATGATGGGAATCGGTATTGATTATCATTTTCACTCTGGCTTCTTTGGCTCGGCGAATATTTTGGTCATTTAAATCTAATCTTTCTGGAAAAGAGTTGATTTCCAAAATTGTTCCTGTTTCTTTAGCAACTCTTAAAATTTTATCGAAATCAATTTGATATTCGTCACGCCTTTTAATTATTCTTCCAGTGGGATGAGAAATAATGTCAACATTTTGATTTTTCATTGCTTTAATTATCCTTTCAGTCATCTTAGTTTTTTCCATTTTGAAATTGGAGTGAATTCCAGCTATCACAAAATCTAATTTTTTTAAAGCCTCATCTTTAATATCTATTGAGCCATCGTTCAAAATATTCGTCTCGCATCCCTGCAAAACTTTAAACCCCGCACCAGAAACTTCGTTTCGGTGCGGGACTAGTCCAGCACCGAGCTTTGCTCTGGTGCTGGGTTTGCAATTTGACATTTGACATTTGACATTTATTTTATCAATTTCTTTTCTTTGTAAAGCCAATTTTTTCTCATCTAAACCATGTTCAATTCTTAAAAATTTTGTGTGGTCAGCAATTCCCAAATATTGATAACCCATTTTTTGAGCAGCTTCTATCATTTCTTCAATTGAATTTCCACCTCCGTCCCATTTTGAATGACAATGTAAATCTCCATGAATATCCTTGAAACCTATGATTTTTGGTAATTTACCCTCCAGAGCCGCTTCTATCTCTCCTTGATTCTCCCTCATTTCGGGAGGAATCCACTGCATGCCTAGGGCTTTATAAATTTCCTCCTCAGTTTTTCTGGCAATCATTCTTTTCCCCCTAAATAACCCGTATTCTGAAAGTTTTAAACCCCGCTCCATGGCAATTTTTCTAATGGCGATATTGTGTTCTTTTGAGCCGGTAAAATATTGGAGGGCAGATCCATAGCTTTTTTTACGAACCACCCTAATATCCATATCAAAACCCTCTCTTGTCCTAACCGAGGACTTGGTCAAACCTTTACCCCAAATTTTTACTACCCCGGGCAAAGAAACAAAAAAATCCATCACTCTCGACGGATTTCTTGAAATTACTAAAAAATCAACATCGCCAATGGTTTCTTTCATTCTTCTAACCGACCCTGCCAGATCTATTTTCTCAACTTCTTTTAAGCTTTTTAATTTTTCGTAAACTTCTTTTACTTTAGGTAAAATTTCTCCCAAAAGAAATCTGCCCCTACTTCTTTTCAAAAATTCAATCCCTTCTAAAATATTTTTTTCCGTGATTACTCCAAAACCAAACAGGGGAGCAATTTTATGGGCTTTAACTGCCCTTTCCAAGTCTTTTAAATTTCTGATTCCCAATTTTTGATGCAAAACCTTAACTTTTTTGGGACCTATTCCTTCAACCCGAACCAACTCTTCTATATTGACCGGAGTTTTCTTTTTAAGGTCTTGGTAATATTTTATTTTGCCGGTTTTCAAATATTCTTCAATTTTTTCAGCAATACTCTCTCCTACCCCCGGGATTGCCTCCAGGGCTTTTGGGCCTCCTTTTCTATAAACCTCCTCCACTTCTTCCTCCAGGGTTTCTAAAGTAATCGCTGCTTTCCGATAAGCGTAAGGTTTAAATTGCACCCCTTCCATTTCCAAAAAATCGGCTATCTCATAAAATATCTTTGCAAGTTCTTGATTCTTCATATCTTTTCTTCTTTTTGAAAAATTTCCTTAAAAGAAAAATGCAGGCCGTGATCAAAAACTCCTTTAATGTTGTTTCTTATGCAAAAAAGCAAAGCGGCGCCAATTAAACCTAAAATTCCTACGGCGATAAAAACAGGATTAAAACCAAACTGGGTTACTGCCCAACCGCCAATTGCTCCCGAAATTCCAGTTCCAAAGCCGACTGAAGTAGCATCTATCCCCCATTCGGTAGCCTCCTGTCCTTTATCAATATGTCTGGTAAAAATTGCCGACCACCCAGAAAGAGACATTGCTATACCCACCGCATGAACTGCCTGAAGAAGATAAATATGTAAAGGTGTCGAGGCAAATATAAATCCAAAAGGAACTAAAGCGGCAATAAACAACCCCACTGTTAAAAACCAGTAATCATCTCTTTCTCCGGGACAGGTATCCAAAAATATTCCAATCGGGATTCTTAAAAAAGACATTAAAATCCAATAAATAGCTGCCGACATCCCGGCTACAAAAGCCGATCCCCCTTCAATTTTTTCTATAATAAATATAGCAAAAACAGGAGTAACCAAACCCCAACCAGCCCAGAAAACCAAATCACTCAAAACTAAATATTTAACAATTCGATTGATTTTAATCCCTAACATATTATTTAATTTATTTTACCCCGTCAGAAGTCTTACATCAATGCGCATTCAGTATTATATAAAGCAACAAGCAGATTCTTATTTTCCAACAATCTTAACCATTATTTCTCTTTCTCTTGGTCGGTTGTCAAAATCCAAGAGGGCAATATTTTGCCATTGGCCTAAAACCAATCTTCCATTTTCAACAGGTATCGCCAAAAACGGTTTAATCAAAGCTGACCTAATGTGGGCGTAACCGTTGCAATCTCCCCACTTTTTGCAGTGCTCGTAGTCTTTACTCATCGGGGCAATCTTCTCTAAGATTCTTTTTAAATCTTCAATTAAACCATCTTCATATTCTATTGTCGTTATTCCGCAGGTTGACCCTGGCGAAGATACCAAACATAGACCGTCCTTCACTTTGGATTTTTCAACTTCCCGCGAAACTTGGGAAGTAATATCAATAACATCGTTAAATCCTTTTGTCTTTATGGAAAATCTCATATATGATTGTTTCTATTACCCATTAAATTCTCGATTTTACTAAACAAAACGGTGCGAAGTAATCCCACCCCCAATTTAAAGAATGTTATTATCCCAATAAGGGCCAAAATTAACTCCGCCCCCCTTTGAATCATAGTAAAAGCAGGGGCAACACCTGCTCCAAGACCCAGGGTACCAAAAGTAAATACTTGCACTATCTCATGAGATCCTAAAGCGGCAGGAATGGGAATCATAAGAGCAAAATAATAAAAACCCAAAATAGATAAAGCAGGGAGAACCCCAACGCTTTTCCCCAAAAACAATAATAAAACCCAGCATCTTAACCAAGTAATGACAACCTTTAAAAGGGTTAAGCCAAATCCATTCCACGTTGCTCTTTTTTTTAGTCTAAAAAAATTAAAAATTTCTTTTTCAACATCCAGTGGTTCCTGATTAAGGAATCGTTTGTGATTAAAAAAATTGATAAAAAATCTAATTATGCTTTTTCTTTTGAAGCTTTCAAAATAAAAAAAACCAATTCCGGCACTAAAAAAAATAAGGACTACCGCTAAAATTATTCCCAAATTTTTTGGGGGAAAACCGGTCTTTAAAAGAAAAAAGGCAAGACCGGCAAAAATAGTAATCAGAAATAAGGTCGCCTCTAAAATTCTATCAATAATAACCGAAGTTATTCCTTTTTTCCAGGGAATAGAAAATTTTTCTTTTAAAATGTAAACTCTAAAAATTTCTCCTCCAAAAAACACCACCGGGAAAAGATAACTTATTGAAAAATAAGCAAAATAGGGACCAATTAATTTTTGATTGGACAGATTATATCCCTGACTTTTTAAAATTACTTTCCATTTCCACATTCCGATAAACAAGATTAGCCCGGTAAGCAATAAAATTATTATTCCTTGCCAGCCAGAGAAAATCAAAAGGGCCAATTTAATCTCTTCCCAGTCAATAAAGCGAAAAACCCACACCAAAAGACCAATTCCAATAAATAAAGAGGCGAAAAAAAGCAGAATTTTCTTCATAATTTTTTTATTTTACCTCAATTCTGACCAAAAACAAAATCCCTCAAAACCGAGGGATTTTGTTTCCACTTAATTTTTATAATCTAAATTATCTACTACGCTTATTAATTACTTTCCGTAGAGTGTCTGAAGACCGGTAATATCTGGCTGTTCAAGGGTTCTTTTGATTATCTCTCCATAGTCAGAATAACCATACATCGTCACCAAAGAACAAACCGAATCATAGACATCAGCCAAGCCAACACCATGACCAAGCTCGTGAGTAGCGATATTCTGCAAATCCATCTTTGCCGAATCAAGAGCCGCATCTCCCCAAGTCCAATCAGTGTCAAACATCACATCAAACTCAACAATGGCTTTAGTGGCTGGATTATACCAAACAGCGGTGACGGCAATTACTCCAGCAGTTGGATAATTACCAAAAGTAATGGCGTTCTTATAATCCTGAACTCCGTAGACCACTGTGTTATCCACTGTGTAGCCATTCATTATCTCTTGACCAGTTGCCGCATCCCAAGTTTCAGCTGAAGTACCTACAGCGCTGGTAACAAAAGTTTCATCCAAAGTCTGAACAGGATTTACAGGATTAATAACATACTTTACCGGCAAAGTCGTCCACTTTAGATAGGTTTTTCCGTATTTACCTAAGAAAGCATAGCAGGTTGGTGTTTTGGGTGCCTTCGCTGCCTCGGGTTTAGCGAAATCTTTCTTCCAGTGAATAAATTCTATCTTTTCTAAATCCGGTGCTTTTGCCTTATCTGCTCCTTGATTTGAAATCGCTACCGCTACTCCAGAAAGCGCTAAAACTACAATTCCAATTAAAATTCCTAAACCTAATTTTTTCATTTTTTGTATTTTAATTAAATTCTTGCCCGCTTAAGTTTTTTGAAATTTTGGCGGGTTAAATTTCTCGACCTTTAAGATTTTCCTTACAT
>PCWJ01000056.1:7168-10433 GCA_002787295.1 Candidatus Nealsonbacteria bacterium CG11_big_fil_rev_8_21_14_0_20_37_68 | reverse complement strand
TTAAAATCCAAACCGTTCCTGGAAAAAATCGAAAAGATTCTGAAACCATTTAACAGTTTTTCCCCTTGGAAGAGGTTTTATCACTTTTACCATAGTACTGTCTTCGGCACTAACCAATTGCCTTTTTAATTCTCCCGAGGCCAAAACCGAAATAATATAACTCCCGATTTTTTCTCCTCTTACAGACCAAAAAATCTTTTTTTCTTTTTTGGGAGGAATTATCCCTATTTCTTGAATAGGATCCTTTTTAAGAAGAGTTAATGCTGGAGGAAGGAAAATTTCTCCCTTGACATTTTCAATTTTTTCTTCTCCGTTGTTAATTAGCTTTGTTTCTACTTTAAAAAGTTTATCAACTTCTACTTGAGCCGGAGCTGAAATATCAACAGATAAAGGATTAATGGTTACCCAGGCCCGAATTATGTCCCAAAAAGAGGCCTGAGCAAAATAAGTTTCTTTCTTATCTATTATTCCAGAGAAAAAAATGGCAGTTAAAACAAAAACTGCTAAAAGGAAAAAGGAAATCTTTTTTGAATGATTTAGCATTATTTTTTTCTAATCCCGATTTGAAAGGCGAAAAACTTTCGAAATACAGCAATAATTATTGCTGCTATTATTACTGCTAAAACCACATAAGTCCAGGGAGCATATATTACCAGAAAAGAAGAAATTTTATAATAAATTGCCTGCCAGATATTAGCTGGAACTACTGAAAAATAAGTTTTGGTAGCAGCTGCTACTCCAATAGTAGTGCCCGGCCCAACTTTAATAATTGGATGAGCTTCTAAATAACAAAAATATTCTCCGGGTTTCATTTTCATTGGCAAAGTTAATTTAATTGCCACGCTTTGAGAACTACCCGGTTCCAAATGAAATGAAGAAGGATTAAAACTAAACCATTCTTGAGCCGGCCTCAATTGAGGCTGATCCTGATGATAGGTAACTGCTAATTCATATTCTCCCGGCTCATCTCCAGTATTTATCACTCCAATGCTTGGGAAATTATAAATCCCGCCTGGCCTTAAAGGTTCATCTATTTGTATTTTGCCGAGATTCACGCCCACTCCTATTCCAGCAAAGACTATTAAAGGAAGAGTTAAGGTAATTGTTAGAAAAAGCATTATAATTTTTTTCATATTTTTGGCAAATACCACGAGAACCGTTCTTGTAGTATTAGATTAGCTTTTTAAGGTGATTGGGTAGCTCGAATAGTAATAGTAATAGATTTTTGAGTAGTATCAGTTGAGCCAGTGGGCATTAAAATTTGTAAATCCAGGGTTGTTGTAGCATTTACTGCCAAACTAGTTTTGACGGTTCCGGTATAATCATTGCTAATAGGAAAATCATACCAGGTAGCGCCGGTAGTAGTGCTATATTGATGACAGTATTTATCAGTGGCAATGCTACCTGCAGCTACAAGGTCCCAGGGAGTAGTGCCGCCAGTGGCATCACTACTTTTTACAGCTAAATCCACGGTAACCCCTCCTGTATTTTTAATAACCGGTATCTTCCCTAATTCTACCGTATTTTTTTTAGTAGAGGTAGCAGAACCAAGACTTAAAGGTAGGGTGCCGTAATCAAAGGAGTCATTAGCAATGACAGTAATTGATATTGGCGAATAGGTCAAAGCAGCATAAGCATCAACAATACCGTATCCATAATATTGATCCCAACCAAGGTCTTCTTTATCTTCGGCCGTAGTTTGTAAAATATTTCTTATTTGATCTGGAGTTCGATTTGGGTTTTGAGCTAAAAGCAGAGCAGCCACTCCTACCACATGAGGGGCAGCCATTGAAGTGCCAGTAAAAAACCAATAACCAAAATCGGTTGGGTCTGCTTTAGTATCACCGGGGGAAACACACCAGGGAGCTCTATCTGTATAAGGAGAGAAGGTATTTTGCAAAATTCCATCATTATATCCATCGCCGTTTTGGTTAACATTTAAATCTCCGCCCGGCGCTACTAAATCCAAACTTGAACCATAATTAGAGTAATAAGTGCGAGTTTCATCATATCTTGTTGCCCCAACAGCAATAACATACGCATCGTAAGCTGCGGGGTAACTAACCGCACTTGTTCCATCATTACCAGAGGCAGCAATAACAGTTACTCCTAAATTATAAGCATTGGCTACCGCATTCTCTAAAGTGATTGAAGGGTCTGGTCCGCCCAAACTTAAATTTATTACTTTTGCCCCACTGGTGGCAGCAAAATTTATTCCATCGGCAACATCATCTAAGTAACCGCATCCTGCCTGGTCCAGAACCTTGACCGGCATAATAGAAGTGTTATAGGCAATCCCGGCTACACCTATTGTGTTGTTAGTTGTTTGGGCAATGGTTCCAACCACATGAGTACCATGGCTATTATTATCATTAGGATGAGTATCGTTGTGGACAAAATCATAACCTGAAACGAAATTAGTTCCAGCTAAATCGGGAGCTTTTTTATAAGTCTTCACTCCTCCTTTAATTGTTCCCGATTCATAACTGGGCACTGGATAATCTTCAAAAGCTACGCCCGTGTCAACAACAGCAACTATAATACTTGAACTTCCTGTGATGATAGGCCAGGCATCTTCCATTCTAATACCACCGCCATTAAGACCGCCATAAGGATTGGCTGCAGCTCCGCCGGGATTATTGGTATGATTGTCATCAAAGTTCCATTGATATTGGTAATATTGGTCATTAGGATACCAGAACGCACAATAAATAAAATTTGGCTCGGCATATTCAATATTGGGATTTTTTTTATAAATCTCGACCATTTCTCCAACAGTTTTTGTTGCGGGAATTTTAAGAACTTTAAAATGGGCGTAAGGACTTTCGTATTTTTCCACAGTTTCTTGTTGGCGATTGAAATTTTCTATATCCGCTTTTTTGATTCCTGTTCTAAATTTAACAATGATTTCATCAGGCGCATAAAGGGGTCTTCCTGGTTTTTCTAACGGTTCTTCTTTAACAAAAATTGGCAGCTCTTCTTGGGCTGAACTTTGAAAAATCTGGAAAGGCAAACCCTCCCAAATTTTGTTTAATAAAACTTGGGAGGGTAAAACAAAACCTGCCACTCCGGCGAGGAGCAAAACCAAAATCAAAATTTTTAATGTTTTGGACATTTTAAAATTATCGCGAAAAGACGCGGAACTTTACGCAGAATTACGCGGAATCGGTTTGGCAACAAAACCTAAAAATTCAGAAGCGTCGATGTTTTCTCCCTATATCGTTGCTTGAACGGTCACATTGACCAACTGTTCAGTAAAGTAGGT
>PCWJ01000056.1:0-7141 GCA_002787295.1 Candidatus Nealsonbacteria bacterium CG11_big_fil_rev_8_21_14_0_20_37_68 | reverse complement strand
TTTTAGAAAATTTGTGCACATACTCATTTGAGCCGGCGGTGGCTTTTAACAACCAATTAGCAGAGTTTTGACCCTTGATGTTAAACTTTTCAGTAACATTTCCATTATTGGTCGCGGTTTGAAGATCGTGCAACTCATTTACAAGTGTGCTTTTGGTAGTATTAACCGGCAGTGTTCCATACTCAACAATTCCATCAGCTACGGCAACTGAAATATTTTGCGCGGTAACTGTCGCAGCAACACCTGCAGTCTCTGCTCCTTTCACCGCTACTCCCACTACCATGCCAACCAATCCTAAAATACAAATGGTTACAATTAAGGATTTCATCTTTACTTAATTTTTAATCTTTTATTTTTTATTTTTGATTTTTTACAGCCCTGGGCCGACCGTTTATTTTCTCCAAGGCCTATCGGGGTGTTTCCTTAAAACATATTCATACCTATCGACTCTTTCCCCTGTCCTTTCATCAAAAAGCGGAGTACCTCCCGTATAAACTGTATCCTTGGGATCCCCGTATTGATTTAAATCAATTTCTATTATCCAAGCTTCAATTGATTGCTGCTCTTCAAAAGAAATTCCGCCCTTCCCCTCTTTCTCCTGTCTCAAAATAACAAACTCTATTATCAAAATAAAGATAATTAGCCCAAAAACAATAATTACCTTCTTTATCATCGTAATTATATACTATGTATTGCCATATAACTCTGTCAAGCCCAACGAGTAATGTGTACACATTACTACCAATCCTTGACAGATTTAAGATATTTGTTATGCTTATAAGATCCTGCTCGCTTCGCTCGCAGGCTCTTGATTCGCTAAGGTATAAATATATAATCTTGAATTGAGTATATTTAGGAGGTGAACCTTGAAAATTTGGGAGAATCGTTCTATTCTGTTTAAAATTTCTTGGGGAATAGTTATTACTTTTTTAGTTCTTTACTTAATTTATTTAGTTGCCGGCTCTTGGATAATAATAAAGGAACTTAGAAATAATATCTTACCAAGAATTATTGAAAGAAATCAAGAAATAGAAAAAATATTAGAATTTGTGTCCAAATAATAAAAGCCGCTTCTCGAAAGCGGTTTTTTAATTAAGTCTTTTAGAAGATCTTAAGATAGCATTTTTTGAAGAGTCTTTGCATTTTCTATGGCGTATCCCATGGCGTCGTTATTGAAATATACATAAACATCCAAACTATGCTTCAACCATTTTTTAACTTTTTGAGCTAAATCCTCTAACTCTTTTTTTGTATAGTTTGACGAAAACATAACTTTTGAACCGTGCATTCTAATATAAATAAAATCGCAGGTTATCGCATCGACTCGGGGATAATTAGGCGAATCGGCAATCACCCAGGCGGCATTATATTTTTTGAGAAGCTGATAAACTTTCTCAGTACACCAACTTTTATGCCGAAATTCGAAAGCGTAGCGTAATTTGTTTTTTGTAATCAATTTTAAAAAATCTTCTAATCTTTTAACGTTCTCTTCGGTTGCCCTAAAACTTGGCGGAAATTGAAATAAAATTGGACCAAGCTTTTCTTTAAGAGCTAAGGCATTTTCTAAAAATTGCTCCCAGGCTTCTTTCATTCCCTGAAGCCTTTTGATGTGAGTGATAAATCGGCTGGCTTTGACGGCAAATAAAAAATCCCCGGGCGTTTGTTTGTACCAATTCTGGTAAGTACTTGGTCGAGGCAAATGATAAAAAGAATAATTTAATTCAACGGTTTTAAAATGTTGGGAAAAATATCTAAGTTTATCTTTCGCCGGTAAATTCTCGGGATAAAAAATTCCCTCCCAGTGCGAATAAACCCAACCGGAGGTGCCAATATATAGTTTGCCCTGCTTATTTTTCACATTCTCTTGTCTTCAATAAATTTCTTAAATGATCGGTCGTAAGTTTTTTCGGCTCCGGATGAAAAACAGCAAGCTGGCAGCTCGTCCTTTTCCAAATGGTGCTTCAGGCACTCACAACAAATCCCCTTCCGCGGACAACCCGGATAAGTACAAGGACAATCTTTTAAATTTTGTCCCTTTTTACACTCCATATGGTTTTTATTTTATCATAAATAAAGTAAAATAAAATAATGCTCGAAATAGACGGATCATACCTGGAAGGTGGGGGCCAAATACTCCGTACGGCCTGTGCCCTTTCGGCAGTAACGAAAAAACCTTGTCGTGTTTTTAATATTAGGCGCGGCCGTCCAAAACCAGGACTGGCAATCCAACACCTTCTGGGAATTCAAACTTTGGCCCAGCTTTGCAATGGAAAATTAGAGGGAGGTTACTTGGGTTCGGCAGAAATTAAATTTTATCCGGCAGAAATAAAGAGTAAAGATTTGCATATAAAAATTGACACCGCAGGAAGTATTACCCTGGTTTTGCAAACCCTGATTTTGCCTGCGCTTCTTGCGTCATCTCCAATTAAAATTGTCTTCGATGGCGGAGCAACCGATACCTTTTTCTCCCCTACTATGGATTACTTTCGGTATATATTTTTAAAAATTCTCGGAAAAATGGCAAAGAACGAAAACGGTTCTCGTTCTGTGGAAGTTAATGTAATAAGACGGGGGTATTATCCAGAAGGCGGCGCTAAGGTTGAAGTAAAAGTTTTCCCTTCTAAATTAGAAAACATTAATTTAACCGAAAGAGGTTCCCTTAAAAAAATTTTAGCGACTTCTGGCGCTTCAGAACTTTTGAAAAGTAAAAAGATTGCCGAAAGGCAATTGGCCGGAGTAAGAGAAGCCTTTGGGAAATTGAAATTACCAATTGAAGAAAAAGTAGAATACTACCAAACTCAATGCCCGGGAAGCCAAATTTGTTTAATTGCCGAATTTGAAAATACGGTAATCGGAACCGATAATTTAGGAAAATTGGGCAAAAGAGCTGAAGACGTAGGTAAAGAAACGGCTTTAGAATTATTAAAAGAACAAAAATCTGAAGTTTGTTTAGATAAACATTTAGCCGACCAAATTCTACCCTATTTAGCTTTAATCCCTAAAAAATCTCAGGTTACGGTTTCAGAAATCACCAATCATTGTAAAACTAATATCTGGGTGATTGAAAAATTTATTGATGGGAAATTTGAAATTAAAGATAATTTAATTTTATGGCATCCGTCTTAATTCAAGCTAATGCTAAAATAAATCTCGATTTTAAAATTTTAGGAAAGAGACCTGATGGTTTCCACCAGATTGAAAGCACTTTTCAATCTATTGATTTATCTGATTTTTTGTTATTCGAGAAATCAAAAAAAACTCAAATTACCGGAGGTATAGTCTGCCCGGAGTTTCAAAATATTATTTTCAAAGCGAAGGGAGTCTTAGAGAAAGATCTAAAGAAAAAATTACCTTGTAAAATTCATCTTCAAAAGTCTATCCCCATTGCTTCGGGTCTTGGGGGAGGGAGCGCTGATGCTGCCGCCACTTTATTTGGCTTAAATTTACTTTATAATTTAAAATTATCTAAAAAAGATTTAGCAAAAATCGGAGTAAAAATTGGAGCAGATGTGCCCTTTTTCTTTTACGGAGGAACCTGCAAGGTTGAAGGAATTGGAGAAAAAGTAACTCTCATTAAGCAAAAATTGCCAAAATTTTTTTTAATTTTTCGCCCCCATAAAAGACTTGAAACTAAAAAAATGTATGAGCTTTATGATAAAACCGGTAAAAATTTTTTAGCTTTAGTTAGGGAGATTTGCCCGGAGATTGAAAAATTAGAAAAATATTTTAGCAAATTCGGACTTAAGCCAAAGCTCTCCGGCTCGGGTCCCACTATGTTTTGCGGGGTTGGTAATTATGAATTAGCCAAAAAAGTTTCTGAAAATTATCCAAATTTTAACGGGGATATTTTTATTTGCCGTCCGCAAAAAGAAGGAATGAAGATTTTGACTATAAAATGAAAAATATTGTAATTTTAGGTTCAACCGGTTCGGTCGGTAAACAGGTTCTAGAAGTCATACGAGCCCACCCCAATACTTACAAAGTAATAGGGCTTGCTGCTAAAAACGAAGCATCTGAATTGGTTTCTCAAATAAAAGAGTTTAAGCCCAAAGCTGTGGTTATTGGAGATGGAGAAGAATCAATAAAAGAAAAATTAGCGCCAAAACCATTAATTTTTTCCGGCCAAGAATCTCTTAAAAAATTAGTTGCCTACCCCTGGGTAGATGACGTCGTTGTAGCCATTCCAGGAACAATAGCCCTGGAGGCTACCCTAAAAGCCATCCAGCAGAAAAAAAGAATCTTTTTGGCAACAAAAGAGATCTTGGTATCAGCCGGGCCATTAATAAAGAAGTTTTTGAAAAAATATAAGGGCGAGCTGCTTCCTCTTGATTCAGAACATTCAGCTATTTTTCAATGTCTTCAGGGAGAAGATAAAACAACTATCAAAAGAATTATTTTGACTTGTTCGGGAGGACCGTTTAGAAAATGGAAAAAGACCGATTTAGGGGAAGTTAAAAAAGAACAGGTTCTTTCTCACCCGGTCTGGAAGATGGGTCCGAAGATTAGCGTAGATTCAGCAACCTTAATAAACAAAGGCTTTGAGGTTCTCGAGGCCCATTATCTTTTTGGTCTACCCCTTGAAAAAATTAAGGTTTTGGTTCATCCTGAAGGGATTATCCACTCAATGGTAGAATTCAGGGACGGCAGCGTAAAAGCCCTCCTTTCTAAACCCGACATGAAGCTTCCCATCCAATACGCTCTTTTTTACCCAAAACGGCCCTCAAGTCCTTGGGAATGTTTGGATTTAACTAAAGTAAAAAGTTTATCATTCCAAAAACCAGATACAAAAACTTTTCCTTGTTTGGCTTATGCTTATTCAGCCGGAAAAATCGGAGGAACTATGCCCGCTGCCTTAACTTTTAGCGATGAAATAGCGGTAGAGATGTTTTTGGAAGACAAAATTAAGTTTTTAGATATCCCTAAAATTATTAAAAAAATATTAAAAGAACACCTGCCAATTTCTAATCCTAATTTAAAAGAAATCTTAGGGGTTAAAGATTGGGTTAAAAACCAATTAAAATGAATGTTGCTATAATTCTGGCTGCCGGTCAAAGCCGGCGTTTAAAGGGGGTCAATAAAATTTTTTATCACATTAATAAAAAACCGCTGATTTTTTATACTCTGAAAATTTTTGAAAGACATCCCCAAATTAAAAAAATAATAATCGTCAGCAGGAGGGAAGATTTTAAAAAATTTTCTTCTTTAATTAAAGATTGTAAATTTAAAAAAATAGAAACAATAGTCAGGGGCGGAAAAGAAAGACAGGATTCTGCCCTTAATGGTCTGAAAGCAACTGAAACCCTGGGAGCGAAACCCGGAGATCTAATCTTGTTTCACAACGGCTGCAACCCTTTGGTTTCAAGCGAAGATATTACAAAAACAATTAAAGCTGCTAAAAAATATAAAGCGGCCTTAGTTGGTCAGCCAGCAAAAGACACCATCAAAGAAGTTGACAAGAATAAACGTATAATTAAAACCATTGATAGAAAAAGGATTTTTTTAGCTCAGACTCCCCAAGTGATAGAATACAACTTGGCAAAAATGGCTTTTGAAAAAGCATCCAGAGAAAAATTTAAGGGAACAGACGATGTCTCTTTGGTAGAAAAGTTAGGAATTCGACCTAAAATTGTCCAAACCAGTTTTAAAAATATAAAAGCAACTTATCATGAAGATTTAGAATTCGTAAATTCGTATATTCGTAAATACCCACCCCGCCATCTATGCTTTAGGTATTTTGTAGAAAAGAAGCATTAGGGCTTAGATGGCGGGGTGAATAATTCGTAGGGTTATGAAAATTGTCTTTGCCAAAAATATTGGTTTTTGTTCGGGGGTAAAAAGAGCAATGGCTATTGCTAAAGACTCTCTAAAAAAAGATCCAAAACCGGTTCAGTTTTTAGGATATCTAATTCATAATGAAGAAGTAATTAAAAGTCTTAAAGAAAAAGGAGGAAAGTTTGTTTTTAGCCAAAAGCTGGTAAAACCGGGCACTTTAATTACTGGAGCCCACGGAGAGGTTGACTTAAGCCTCGTTAAAAATCAAAGATTTCTAAGCCTGGCAAAAAACAAACATATATTGATTAAAAAAACCACCTGTCCCCTGGTAAAAAATGCTCAAAATAAAGCCAATTTACTTTTTAAAGAAGGGTATCAAGTAATTATTATCGGAGAAAAAAATCACCCCGAGACCAGGGGAATAAAAAGCTATACCGAAAACCGGGCGATAGTAATTGAAAATGAAAATCAGGCTAAAGACTTACCAAAATTTAAGAAATTAGGAGTGGTTTCTCAAACTACCCAAGCCTTAGATAATATAAATAGAATTCTAAAAATTCTTAGAAATAAAACCAAAAAACTTAAATGGTTTAATACCATCTGCCCCAAAGTAATAATTCGTCAAAAAGAATTATCTCAAATTTTAAAAGAGGTTTGTGGGATTTTGGTGATTGGCTCTCCTTCTTCCTCTAATACTAATCACTTAATAGAAATGGTAAAAAAATCTAAAAAACCATTGTGGTGGATAAATTCGTTGGGGGAATTAAAAAAAATCAATCCCCGCACCAGAGCGAAGCTCGGTGCGGGACTAGTCCAGAACCGAAGTAAAACTTCTGGTTCTGGGCTTGGAGATATTAACAGTTTAGGAGTAGTTTCGGGAACCTCTGCCCCGGATTGGGAAATTAAAAAAATCAAAAATTGGCTCAAATCCAACGAGAACTGTTCTCGTTGGATTTCGAAATAAAATGATTAAAAGAAGAAAAACAAAAATAATAAAAATTGGCAATCAGAAAATCGGAGGGAATTTTCCCATTTTAGTTCAATCAATGACCAATACCAAAACCTGGGACGTTAATGTTACTGTCGGCCAAATAAAAGAATTAGAAAAAGCTGGATGTGAAATTATTAGAGTGGGGGTACCTGATTTAAAATCGGCAAAAGCCCTGGGAAAAATTAAAAAAAGAATAAAGATTCCTTTGGTGGCCGATATTCATTTCTCAGCCGATTTAGCCTGCGAGGCAATAAATCAAGGAGTGGACAAAATAAGAATAAATCCCGGAAACTTCCCAAAATCAGAATTAACTAAAATAGTTAAGCTTTGCAAGGAAAAGAAAATTCCAATCAGAATTGGAATAAACAGTGGTTCTTT
>PCWJ01000058.1 GCA_002787295.1 Candidatus Nealsonbacteria bacterium CG11_big_fil_rev_8_21_14_0_20_37_68 | reverse complement strand
CGCATTTAGTTTTATAAAAAAATGAAAGAATTAAACCAGAAGTCAAAATTTAATATTCCTTGTAATGGCAACCAAAAACTAAAAACCCAAATTTTAAGGGTAACAGAGGATGTTGAACTTAACACCCTATTGAAGATGTCAAATATCACCGCCATAGACCGTCTCGGTTACAATGACCACGGTCCAACTCACATAAAGATTGTTGCTAATTCTGCCCTAAGAATATTGCGACTCTTAACAAAAAAGGGGATAGTACCGAATATAGTTAAGGATTATAAGGATTATAAGTTTCAAAATGAAGATGCCGAAATTATCGTTGTTTTATCGGCTATCCTGCATGACATAGGTCATGCTGTTCACCGAGAAAGACACGAGCTTTTATCGGCAATTTTTAGTGAAAAAATTATAGACAGATTGCTTGACGGTTTATACAAGAAAGAAGAAAAAGCTATTGTTAAATTTGAAACCATCCACAGCATATATTCTCACGAACCAAATATCAGACCTACGACATTGGAAGGAGGAATTATGAAGGTGGCTGATGCTCTTGATATGGAGAAGGGAAGAGCGAGAATTCCTTACCAAATCGGAAATGTTAATATTCATTCTTTATCGGCAATGGCAATCGAAAAAGTTGAAATATTTGAGGGTAAAGAAAGGCCGGTAAAAATAGTTATTTATATGTCAAATCCGGCCGGAATCTTTCAGGTAGATGAATTATTAAAACAAAAAGTAAAGACTTCGGGAATTGCCCAATTTCTTATCATTGAAGCAAGACTATTAAAAAAAGGTCAAGGAAAGATTCTTAAGAGTTTTAAATTTTGATAAGAACCTGCCTCGCTTCGCTCGGCAGAACCTTGATTCGCTAATGTATAAATATATAATCTTGAATTAAGAACCTGCCTCGCTTCGCTCGGCAGAACCTTGATTCGCTAATGTATAAATATATAATCTTGAATTAAGAACCTGCCTCGCTTCGCTCGGCAGAACCTTGATTCGCTATTGTATAGATACCTTGTCGGGTGGTGGGTGGGTTGTAGTCTTTAATTAAGAAATAAATAAAGATGAATCAATTATTAAAAAAATCAATTAAAGAATATCAAAAAACTCAGGAGATAATTTACAGAATTCAGGGGTTTTCTAATGAAATAAGGGCCAGGTCTAAAAAGGCAATTGCTCTGTTGCGAAGAGATAATATTAAAGAAAGCAAAAGAATAATTTTAGAAATAGAGAATAATTTTCGAGCAATCAATAAATTGGTTAAGAAAAATGATGGTTTAACAAGTCAAAATTTTTACAAGGAGGCAGTTGAAGAATATGTTGAAGCCATAATATTTTATAATTTTTTGACCAAATCTAAAAAGGAAATTCCTGGTTTTGTCAAAGTGAAACCAGAAGAGATTATTTCTGGGATTTGCGATTTTACCGGCGAACTGGTTAGGAGGGCAATTACCGTAGCTGGTGTAGAAAATTTTAAACAATTAGTCTTATATAAAAAGGTAATTGAAAATGTTGCTGAGGAACTCACCAGGATTGGTTTTAGGGGAAAGTTAAGACAAAAATACGATGAGGTAGAAAGAAATTTAAGAAAGATAGAAGATATTTTATACGATATTAAATTAAAAAAGTAAACCCCGCACCTATTTTGCCATAGAATTACTAACTTTTAAAAGTAATAATAACAAAATAGTGTTATACTTTGGCGGCACACGATGGGCGAATAGCCCAGTCCGCCTTCGGCGGACAAACTACTCGTTTAGTGTGCCGCAAAACAGTTGTTTTGCAAAATAGGTGCGGGGTAAACATATGAGAATTTTATCAAAATCAAAAACAAAAATTTCTAATGAAATGAACAATGTTCCTTACCATGTCGGAATTATTATTGACGGAAACCGAAGATGGGCAAGAAAAAGAGGACTTCCTGCCCTTGAAGGTCATCGCCAAGGTTTAGAAAAAGTAAAAAAAGTAATAAAGTGGTGCAAAGCCCGGGGAATAAAAATTTTAACCTTTTACATTTTTTCTACGGAAAACTGGAGTCGTTCAAAAATAGAGGTCTATTATTTAATGAAATTACTTAAAAGAGTTCTGACTAAAGATATAGAAACAATTAATAAAGAAGGGTTCCGAGTCCAAATTATTGGTCAAAAATGGAAACTGTCTCCTCAATTGCAAAAACTAATAAAAAAAGCAGAGGAATTAACAAAAAATAACAAAGAAGGAATTTTAAATTTAGCCGTAAGTTATGGAGGGAGAGCAGAAATAGTTGAAGCAATTAAAAAAATTATCGAAAAGAAAATCCCTTCGGCTGAAATTACTCAAGATTTGGTTTCTCAAAATCTTTGGACCGGAAATTTGCCCGAGCCCGATTTAATTATTCGAACCGGGGGAGAAAAGAGAATTTCCAATTTTTTAATCTGGCAGGCGGCTTATGCGGAACTTTATTTTTGCCCAAAATATTGGCCCGATTTCACAGAAAAAGATTTAGACGAGGCCCTGGTAAATTTTGCCTCCCGCCAGCGGAGATTTGGAAAATAAAAATTTAGCAAAGCCCAGTAGAGGAATTTCGACTTGCCTTGCAATTTTAAGGTTTTCTGAAAGAAAACCTTTGTCGAAATTCTCCTACTGGGCAAAGGTCGCCGAAATTTTAAAAATATTTTTATGGAGCAAAAAGAAGTTCAAATTAAAGCAAAAGATGACGATTTAAAAGGGGTTTATTCAAATTTAATGATAGTGTTGCATACAAAAGAAGAGTTTTGTCTTGATTTTGTAAACACTTTTAACCCCCCGATACTTACTGCCAGGGTTTTAATGAGTCCGGCCCACCTAAAGCGAATGATTCAGGCTTTGGGTGTGAATATGAAGAAATACGAAGAGCGATTTGGGGCCGTGGAGGCCGCTGAAGAACCTAAGGCACCTATCGGATTTCAATCCTAGGAGGCAGCCTCGCCTTCGGCGAGGGCTGAACTCCCGAAAAGTAACATCACAAAAAATGGAGATTAAACGCGTAATAGTCGGATGGCTTAGGACGAATTGCTATTTATTAAGTTCGGGGGATGAGCTCGGAATTATTGATCCGGGAGGCGACGAGGGTGAAATTTTAAAAGAAATTAGCAAAACAGGTATAAAGCTAAAATATATTATCAATACCCATTATCATCCCGATCACATATTAGCCAATGAAGAGATAAAGAAAAAAACCGGGGCTAAAATTTTAATTCACCAAGCAGAAAAAGAATTCATTAACTTTGAGCCCGATAAATTTTTAAAAGATGGAAATGAGATAAGAATAGGAGTGGGGGACTCCCCGAGTGTTTTAAAAATTTACCATACTCCCGGACATACAAAAGGAAGTATTTGTTTAGCGGGGGACAATTTTATTTTTACCGGAGATACTTTATTTAAAGATGGATGTGGACGGACAGATCTTCCCGGCGGTTCCCAAAAAGATATTGAAGAATCTTTAGAAAAATTATTAAAATTGCTAAAACCCGGTACAACCTGCTATCCCGGCCACGGCGAAATTTTTAAAATAAGAACCTGCCTTGCTTCGCTCGGCA
>PCWJ01000028.1:571-3094 GCA_002787295.1 Candidatus Nealsonbacteria bacterium CG11_big_fil_rev_8_21_14_0_20_37_68 | reverse complement strand
AATATAAAATAAGGCGAGGTCGCGAGTGTAAGCGAGCGACCGAGCCCCCAAAAAGAGAACTAACGAGAGAATAGAAACAACAGTGAAACTGTATATAGTCGGGGGTCAGGTTTTAGCGTTTTAAGTCCATTTTCTTTGACTTATGAATCAAATTTGGTAAAATGATAGAGAAAGTTTGAAACTGTTTAATTCGAGCACCATAATTAGTTAGAACTTTAAAAATTTAATATAATGAAATAAAGGAGGAGTTATGGAATTTAAATCAGTAATAATTTCTGAAAAAGGGAGAAGAGAAGCCTTAGAAGATAGCTACTTTTTAGATATGAATTTTGCAAATCGAGGCTGGATTTTTGGCGGTATTTATGATGGTCACAATGGCAGTTTTGCAGCGGAATATGCATCAGAAAATTTGCATTTAACTTTTCTCAAGGAATTACTTTCAGGTTTCACAGTTGAGAAAGCATTTAGTTTCAGTTATCAGCAAATTTCTACGAAATTAAAAAATGAAAAATCAGGGACTACGGCAGTTAATTTTTTTATTCGAGATGGCGAAGTTTTTACTGCTAATATCGGAGATAGCAGAGCAATTGTAATTGGAGAGAATAAAGTAAATCAGCTGACAATTGACCATCGGGTAAATAATCCCGAGGAAAGGGAAAGGATTAAAAAAAGTGGAGGTAGGATTTTAGGTTCCTATGTGATAAGAGGTTTTAGTGGGGTAATGAATACCAGAGTTTTTGGTGACCAATATTTTAGGCCAGTCGGAGTAATTTCTATCCCTTTTCTTAATCGGTATAAAATTTCAAAAGAAGATTTATTTTTGATTGTAGGTTGTGATGGTCTGTTTGATTTTATGGAAAATGAAGAAGTGGCAATTTTAGCCAGAGAATATCCCGAGCCAGATCAATTAGCAAAAGCTCTTAAAAAAGAAGTTTTGATCAACCGAAATGGTACTGATAATCTCACCATCATTACTCTTAAAATAAAAAATTGTCAGACGTGTCACGTTTGACAATTTTAGTTTTGGTCAAAAGTTGGGCGAGCGAGCCGTAAGCACCGTCCTACGACACAAATCAAAAAAATTGACAATTTAAGCAACAGGTATATACTAAAATAGTTCTTTTTAAGTTTGTAAGTGCTTAAATGGTTGTTACAATAGATAGTAAAACAAAAGGAGGTAAAGGACAGAATGAATGAGAAGGTCAAAGAAGGATTGATGCTTCACCGAATGATAGTTAAACTTGGCACCGCCAATCTTTGTAATCAATTCGGGCAACTCGATCAGGACATTTTTAATGATTTTGCCAGACAGGTAGTTAAACTCCAGAATCAAGGTATGGAGGTGATAATAGTTAGTTCGGGCGCCATCAGGGCAGGTGAGGAAAGAATGAAAAATTTAGGAATCAACACTGTCCATCTTGGCAAAAAGGAACTGGCAGGAATAGGTGCCCGTCATCTTCTGAATAGATGGGGGAATGCCTTTGGGAATTTTGGAAAAGAGGTCAGCCAGGTTTGGGTTACCTTCGGTAATTGGGCTAATGAAGGTGAAAGACAAAGCATTAAATCGAGCCTCTTAAACTATTTAAAGGCGATGGTGGTCCCTGTCGTTAACGAATTGGATGTTGTTTCGGATTGGGAGATAATCTGGATGGAAAAAAGAATCAGTGAGAACGATAGGCTGGCCAGGATGGTAGCCCTATTAGTAGGAGTAAATGCCGTGCTTTTCTTAACCGATGAAGGCGGGATTTACGAGGAAGACCCCAAGAAAAACTCTCAGGCAAGGTTATATGAAGAAATCAGTGCCCGGGCAAAACCTGAACTAATCGGCATCTCTGGCACTACCTCAAAGGTTGGTACAGGAGGAATGCTAACAAAGTGGAAAGAGGCCTCCCGGCTTTCCAAAAAAGGAATACGAGTAGCTATCGCTGGCAGAGAAGATGATGTAATTCTTAAATTTGCCAGAGGTGAGTCAGTCGGGACAAGGATAGGAACAGTCACCAGGTTTAAGTAGAGGTAAAAATTATGAAAAAGGTTATTTGTTTTGATTTAGAGGGACCCTTATCGCCAATGGATTATGCTTATGAGGTAATGAAATTTATTCCGGCAGGTGACAGAGTTTTTGAAGTAATCAGTCGTTATGATGATATTCTTACTCTTGAGCAAAGAGCGAATTATGAGTCGGGAGATACTTTAAAGCTTATTGTTCCATTTCTTAAATGCGGAGCATTCAAGGTTCTACCGAGCGAAGCGAGGCAGGTTCTTATTTGCGGAAATAGTGAAGAAGCTGATTTTAAAAAGATTTCTGATAGAGCCATCTTGGTTAATGGGGCAAAAGAATTAATATCCAGGCTGCGGCAAGGCGGCTGGCAGGTATTTATCATATCTACCTCTTATGAACATCATGCCCTTAGGATTGCCCGGAGGTTGGGGGTTTCGCGAGCCAATGTGTTTTGCACTAAATTTCCCCTGGGATTGTACCGAAAGGAGATAGATGAAAGAAGTCTTTTAATCGTTGACTCGGCA
>PCWJ01000028.1:0-539 GCA_002787295.1 Candidatus Nealsonbacteria bacterium CG11_big_fil_rev_8_21_14_0_20_37_68 | reverse complement strand
ATTCTTAGATGAATTTTTCTGGGGAGAAGTTACCAGTGACACCGAAATAAAAAAATCCTTCGGGGACATTAGGGTAATGGGTGGAGCCCGCAAAGTCGAAGCCCTGAAAAAAATTGCTGAAAGAAGTGGTGTTTTATTGGAGAATTTGGCAGCAGTGGGGGATAGTATTACTGATTTTAAGATGCTTCAAGCGGTTGATGGAGCCGGAGGGTTGGCAATAGTTTTTAATGGTAATGAATATGCTTTACCTTATGGAACCGTGGGGTTAGCTACTACTAATATAATGGATCTTAGGAAAATCCTCGATGCTTGGAAGAGGGGCGGTCGGGAGGCTGTAAAAGTAGTAATCAGGAAAACAAAACCAGTAATGGCTGGTCCTTATTACCATTGGCTGGTAGGTAAAACTCAACAAGAGCTATCTGAGATTCTTAAGATTCACAAAAAATTTCGGAAAATGGTTCGAAAGGAGGCGGCAAAATTAGGCTAATGGCTAGCGTTTTTGAGACAAGAAAGTCCTCAATGAGGACTTTTTATTTTTT
>PCWJ01000027.1:188-2743 GCA_002787295.1 Candidatus Nealsonbacteria bacterium CG11_big_fil_rev_8_21_14_0_20_37_68 | reverse complement strand
ATGCAAAGCGCGGGAAGTTATCCCGCACAGTTATAGAATTCGTTGACAGGGCTCTTAGCGAGTAATTTTCTTTTTTAGATAGATTTGCGCTCCTTTTTGGAAATAAGCTTTTATAGAAGAAGGTTTAAGAAGTTTCTTTTTTAGTATCAACGGTCTTATTCCCTCTAATTTTTCTGCTCCTCTTAAAACCTCGCCGATGAATAAAACCGGGTCTATTCTAATTCCGAACTTCTTTTCAACCAACTTAAAAATCCTGAAAAAGTTTATTTTTTTAATTAGTAAAATGCAGTATAAATCAAAAATATCCTTTGGCTCAGACCGTTCGTAAGCCGCATGGACTTTATTGGTAAGCATATCTTCAATGGAATCAATTTTAATATTAAATTCTTTTAATTTTTTAGGCGGTCTGATGCGCGGGAAAGGATAAAAAACAAATTCGATTCGGAGAACTTCTTTGTCTTTTTTTAGCCAAAATTCATAGCGATTAAGTTTTTTCTGTTCTTCAATGCTCTTTACGCCCAAATTCTTCGCAATTTTTCTAAGCTCGGTTAAAAGATATTCGTCGCGAAATAAATCTTGAGACATAAAATCAAGGTCAACAGAGAGGCGATGCTGAAGATAATAAAAAGAAAGAGCTGTTCCGCCAGACCAAACAAAAAAGCGAGATAATTCACTTTTTCCAATTTCTTTTAAAGCCCTCTTCTGAAAATTGGTTAATATGCTATCCCTGGACATTATTTTTGAGATATTCCTTAAGAATTTGCTTTAAATAGGAATTAATTTTAAGCTTTGGTAAGTATTTCTTTAGGGTTTTTCGATCTAAAACTTCCCAGTCTCCACATTCAATTTTTCGTTTCAAATACCACAACAAAACTTCTGGCTTTTCTAAATCAAGCTTTTTCACATCATAATCCCAAATGTAATCTTTAGTTAATCTCATTATTTCTATTTTACCATATTTTTTTCCAAAACAAAAATAGCCTTGAGAGTTTGATTTTCTATGTTATTATTTAGATATATGACAATTTCAAGACAAAAGCTGGGTCAATTTGGAGAAAGAATTGCCGAAGATTTTCTAAAAAGAAAGGGTTATAAAATTTTGGATAGAAATTTTTTTGTCCGTTCGGCATTCGGGCCAAAAACCGGCGAAATTGACATTGTTGCAAAGAAGGATGACGCAATTTCTTTTGTTGAGGTTAAGACGGTTTTAGCCAGCTCTGTTTCTCCGGAGCAAAAAGTGAATTTCCAAAAGCAGAGAAAATTAATAAAAATGGCTCAAATCTGGTTGATGAAAAATAAAATTCCTTTAAATAAAAAATGGCAAATTGATATAATTGCCATAAAAATAGATTTAAATATTAAGAAGGCTAAAATCAGACACTTCAAAAATGCCGTTTCTGGGTAAACCCGCCTAACCCCGCCTTCAAATTGAGGGCGGGGTTTTGGCGGGTAAACCACTTAATCGTTTCTTCCAATCCCTCCGCCGGTGACTAAAATTTTCATTGTTTTTACTTTAACAAATTTTTACTTAATTTTTTCGTCTCTTTTTCAAAAAACTGCAAGGCAAACGATCAATCAAGAAAAAGACCCACTGGCAATATCTTTTGGCAAAAAGTTAAGTTTGATAAATGCATTACAAACAGCAACTATCTATCTTGATAAAATAATTGTCTGGAGATTTTTGGGGGCGGTGCCAGTAGCCATTTATTCTTTTGCCGAACTGCCAATTGAAAAAATCAAAACTCTAATACCCATTCTCCCCTTAGCCCTGCCAAAACTGGGAGAAAACAAGATAGATGAGAAAAGAAAGAGGGAGATAATTTCTAAATTTTGGCGGCTGTTTGCGGTTTCTATCCCGGCAGCCACGCTTTTAGTATTGATGGCTCCGTTTTTATACAGATTGTTCTTCCCCCAATATACGGAATCCATCGTCTACTTTCAAGCCTTATCTGCCCTTGTAGCCATATCGCCCTTTCTCTTAATGGTTGCTGTTTTGGTAACCGAAATGAAAACAAGGGCCCTTTATGCTGTTAGTATGGGCGCGCCTTTTTTGAAAATAATACTATTTTTTGTTCTTATTCCCTCTTTCGGAATCTGGGGGGCTATCATTGCTATTTTAACGGCTGAACTTCTGAGGGGATTGTTGGCACTTTATTTTTTCTTGAAGATTTAATGATCAATAATTAGGGGGGGGTTAAGAATCACCACTTTTCGATTTTCTTTTTTAGACACGGATATATACGGATTTAAGCGGATTTATGCGAATATTCGCTACCTGCATTAATCTGTATTTATCTTTTTCTTTTTCTTTTTCTTTTTCTGCTTTTGATGTATCTTTCAATTGCTTCCTTGGTGGTCAGCCAGTTTCTTCTTTCTTTATGGGCCTCTAATTTTCCCTGACGGACTAAAAGGTTGAGATATTTTGCGGAATAAGGACAAATTTTGCCTGCCTCTCTTAGGGTAATGAACTTTTCTCTTTTTTTTGAAATAGGGGTCAAGGTTTTTAGGTAAATATCTAAAGAACGCTCGACTGCCAGAGCAATAAATCGAACAAA
>PCWJ01000027.1:0-159 GCA_002787295.1 Candidatus Nealsonbacteria bacterium CG11_big_fil_rev_8_21_14_0_20_37_68 | reverse complement strand
AATATTTTTTTCTATCATTTTTCAATATAATAACTAACGGATATCCTGACTGCATTAGGATTAAATTCATTATTAATCTTGCTGTCCTGCCATTTCCGTCAAAAAAAGGATGAATATAAACTAATTTATGATGGATTAAAGCAGCTAATTCAATAATGT
>PCWJ01000007.1 GCA_002787295.1 Candidatus Nealsonbacteria bacterium CG11_big_fil_rev_8_21_14_0_20_37_68 | reverse complement strand
TTTTGGTAAAATTGCTGAGGCGAAATGAATTTCTGGAGAATAATATTTTGTTTGGAGGTTGAGTTTTTTGTATTTCTTTTTTATCTCTCCAAAAGTAACTTTATCAAGATTAATTTTTTTTGAACCGATAGAAAAGGTGTGTTCATCAAAAGGAAAGCATCCCACAAAAGCTCGATGAACTTTAAAGAAAGGAAAAACTTTTTTAATTTTTTTTCTGGCTTTTTTAGCAAATCTTTCTTTTAAATAGGCCGTTTGAGCGGCGAAAACACCTTTTTCTTTCAAGGCTTTTAAAATATCTCTATAAAATCTTGTTTGAAAAAGTGGTACTGAGGGTCCGTAAGGATCGGTGGAATCGCAAATTATGATGTCAAAAAAATTAGTATATTTTTTAACAAATTTTAATCCGTCTTCATTAAATATTTTCAACCTTTTATCATTAAACGCTCTATCAGAAACTGAGGGTAAATATTTTTTTGAAATTTCAATTACTTTTTTATCAATCTCAACTAAAAAAATAGTTTCAACTGGATGTTTAACCACTTCTCTTAAAGCTCCTCCATCTCCTCCGCCAATAATTAAAACTTTTTTGGGTTTTGGGTGATAAAATGAGGCCGGGTGAACTAACATTTCGTGATAAATAAACTCATGTTTTGTCGAAAGTTGAACCAATCCATCTACAGTCAAAATTCTGCCGAATTCTTTCGTATCGAAAATTTCGATTTTTTGATATTCGCTTTTCCCAGAATAAATTTCTTTTCCAATAACAACGCCCCAAGTAGAAGTTGGTGATTCGGTAGGTATTTTGAAATCTTCAAAAAACCAGTTTTTATTAAAAAGAAATTTCCTTTTCATCTAATTTTTCCTCTTTTTATTTCTTGAATTTCGACTCTTTTGGGTTTAAATTTCTTTTTTAAATATTCTAAGGCTTTTTCCGGCATAGCTCGCTCCCCGCAAGTAAAAATATCAATGGCTAAATAATTAAACTCACTCCATAAATGCAAGGCAATGTGACTCTCGGCCAATAAAACAACCCCGGTTATTCCCCGAGGTTGAAATTTATGGATAGTCACTTCTAAAGGAGTGTTCCCAGCTCTTTTTGCTGCAGTAACTAAAATTTCCTCAATCTTCTTTGAGTCCTCAATAATTTTTCCTCCCCAAAATTCGGCGATTAAATGAATTCCGGCATATTTTATTTTTTTGTCTCTGACCCATTGAATGGATCTCTTTGTTTTCTTTGCCATGTTTTTGGTTAATCGCTTACCCCGCCCTCTATGCGCAATGTGATTGTTTAAAAAATAACTAGTGCTTAGAGGGCGGGGCGAATTGGTAAGGAAATTTCTTACCAAAAAAACAAAGGGAGAAACAAAAAGCGATTAACGATTATTAAATTCCTTCTTCTCTTATTCTTCATTTGCGATAAAATCTGGCCTGGGGAGATAATTTTAATTCTTTTTTTAAAACCCTTGCTCTTCTTTTGGTTTGAGCAGTTATTTTTTCTTTAAATTGTTTTAATTGCCCTTGCAGTTCATCTTTAACCTCAGTTATTGCTAATTTCAAATCTTCTGCCCGAGCAGTAGACCTCAAACTTCTTTTAGGAAATCTCATTTGACATTCAGCCAAAAAATAAGGTCCCTTTTTGTGATGCATTGTTTCTTTTCCAATTTCTACCCAGGCTTCAACTCTCGGTTTTCCTTTTTCATAAAAACTATCAAAATATTTTTCAGTTTTAAAAATTTCAACAAATTTTTCTAAACTGTTAATTTTTTCTTCAATAAAATTTTTAAGAGCCTGATTTAATTTTAAATTTGTTGTTTTTATAATAATCTTCATAAGATTGATATATCGAGCAAGCTCATTATAATTATTTTCATGTGTTAATCTTAACAAATTTATCCAAAAAAAACAACCCCGCCCTTTCTAAATCTTCCAAATTTAACTTTTACGATATTTGTTTTAATCTTTCAAATAACAATTTTGGTTCGAGAAACTTAGAAAGGGCGGGGGAGCGAAGATTTTACTTCTTCTTCTTCTTCGTCTTCTTCTTTGCCATGAAATTTTTAATTTTTTTAAAAAATTTAGAACAAATAGTCGACCACTATTTGCAAAAAAGTTTTTTATTATTTTATTTTCTCATTTCCGGAAATGATGTCAACTGTGGATAAGTCGCACCGGACTTTTTAAAAACCTAAATGTTGAATTTCTTCCGCTAAAGTTATGCCAAATTTCTTTTTTACCTTTTTCTTTGCTAAATTTATTAATTTTTTTACATCTTTTGCTTTTGCTCCGCCCAGGTTGACAATAAAATTGGCATGCTTTTCCGAAATTTTAGCTCCTCCGGTTCTTTTTCCTTTCAATCCGCATTTCTCAATTAATTCTCCGGCCGAAAAGTTTTTTGCCCGCCTAAATTTTTTCAAAATTTGGGTGGGTGAAGGATTCTTAAAAATTGAGCCCGCCGACGGAAATTCTAATGGTTGCGTCTGTTTGCGATAATCTAAACATTCTTTCAGTTTTTTTTGAACTTCCTTTTTATTTCCTTTTTTTAGTTGAAGTTCGGCTGAAAGAATAATTAAATTTTTCTTGTGTTTAAAAATACTATCTCGATAATTAAATTTGCAATCTTGCTTTTTAAATTTTTTAATTTTTAAATTCCTTATATCCAAAATTTCTGCTTTTTTAATTGCGGCGGAAATATTTTTTTTAAAAGCCCCGGCATTTCCATAAATCGCTCCTCCGACTGTTCCCGGAATTCCCACCGCCCA
>PCWJ01000041.1:18012-23082 GCA_002787295.1 Candidatus Nealsonbacteria bacterium CG11_big_fil_rev_8_21_14_0_20_37_68 | reverse complement strand
CAATAATTACGAAAATTTTTGGGGATGCCAATGAGAAGTATTTAAAGAAAATTCAGCCCTTGGTGGAGAAAATTAACTCTCTCGAATTAGAGTTCGAGAGTTTTTCTGACGAGAGATTGAAAGAGAAAACCGGAGAACTAAAAGAAAAGTTAAAAAAAGGCGAAGAAACTCTCGATGATATTTTGCCCGAAGCTTTTGCTTCAGTGAGAGAAGCAGCAAAAAGAACTCTAAAACAAAGGCATTTTGATGTCCAGTTAATCGGGGGAATTGTTTTACATCAGGGGAAAATTGCTGAAATGAAAACCGGGGAAGGAAAAACTTTGGCCGCTACTTTACCTTTTTATCTAAATGCTCTGGAAGGAAAGGGATGCCATTTAGTAACGGTCAATGATTATTTGGCCAGAAGAGATACTGTCTGGATGGGACAAATTTATCACGCTTTAGGACTAAGCGTGGGATGCGTGAATCACGAGCAATCTTTTTTATATGACCCCGATTTTAAAAAGCCTCCCGACCAAATCGAAAAAATGAGAGATGAACTGGGAGGTTTTTATGTTGTTGAAGATTTTTTGAGGCCCTGCTCAAGAAAAGAAGCTTATTTAGCAGACATCACCTACGGGACCAATAATGAATTTGGATTTGATTATTTAAAAGACAACATGATTTATGATTTAAAGGATGTTTCGCAGAGAGAACCAAACTTTGCAATTATTGATGAAGTGGATTCAATTTTGATTGACGAAGCCAGAACTCCTCTAATTATTTCTGCCCCGGATACCGAATCTTCCAAAATGTACGAGGAGTTTGCCAGAATTATCCCAAAACTTAAAGCCGACACCGACTATAACGTTGATGAAAAACTAAAGGCGGTAACTTTAACGGAACCCGGAATCGATAAAATAGAAAAAATTTTGGGAGTGAAAGATATTTATCAAGAAAAGGGAATAAGATATCTCCATTATTTAGAGCAGGGTTTAAAAGCCGAAGTTTTATTTAAAAGAGATCGGGATTATGTAATAAAGGACGGTCAAGTTATTATTGTTGATGAATTTACCGGGAGGTTGTTGCCGGGAAGAAGGTTTAGCGGAGGTTTGCACCAAGCCCTCGAGGCAAAAGAAGGAGTGCGGGTGCAACCGGAATCCCTAACCTTAGCCTCCATTACTTTCCAAAATCTATTTCGAATGTATCCAAAATTAGCCGGTATGACCGGTACCGCTGCCACTTCGGCCGAAGAGTTTGACAAAGTTTACGGATTAGAGGTGATTACCGTTCCAACAAATTTACCCATGATTAGAAAAGATTTAGCGGATCAGGTTTACAAAAATTTTAACGGCAAATTTTGGGCAGTGGTTAAAGAAATTAAAAATTCTTATCAGAGAGGCCAGCCGGTTTTGGTGGGGACAGTTTCTATTGAAAAAAATGAATATTTAGGAAAGTTGTTAGAGAGAGAGGGAGTTCCTCACCAAATTTTAAACGCTAAACATCATGAAAAAGAGGGAGAGATTATTGCCCAGGCAGGAAAAAGGGGTCAGGTCACCATAGCTACTAATATGGCGGGCCGCGGTGTGGATATAATTTTGGGAGGAAATCCCCCGGACAAAAAAGAGGCTAAAGAGCTTAAAAAATTGGGAGGGTTAAGGGTAATTGGTACCGAAAGACATGAAGCTCGGAGAATTGATAATCAGCTTCGAGGAAGATCCGGTCGGCAGGGAGACCAGGGAATCAGCCAGTTTTTTGTATCTTTAGAAGATGATCTTTTGCGGATTTTTGGTGCAGATAGAATAAAAGGCTTGATGGAAAAATTGCATCTTCCGGAGGACCAGCCCATTGAAGCAAGGTTGATTTCGGGAGCAATTGAATCTGCCCAGGCAAAAATTGAAGGAATGAATTTTGATTTAAGAAAACATCTTTTGGAATACGACGATGTAATGAATAAACACCGAGAAGTTTTTTATAAAAAGAGAAAAGAAATTTTAAGAAAAGCTCAAAAAAAGGAGCTTAGCTCCCAAATTTTAGAAATAATAAAAAAACAGGGTTTTTCAGAGGAAGATTATCAAAAAAAAGAAAAAGAGTTTGGCGAGGATAAGATGAGAGAGGTTGAAAAATTTATTTCTCTGCGGATTTTAGACGCGCTTTGGGTAGACCATTTAGAAACAATGGATTATATAAGAGATTCGGTCAGGTTAAGGGCTTATGGCCAGAGAGACCCTCTGGTTGAATACAAACAGGAGGCCCATAAAGCCTTTCAGGATTTGCTTTCTACTTTTGAGACCACTCTGGCAAATTCTATTTTTAGGGTTAGTGTTTTGCAAAAAGAAACTCCGGTTTTCTCTCGAGAACCTTCTTCTTTGGCAAATTCCAGACCCCCTTCCCAAAAATTAAAAAAGAAACCCGGCAGAAATGATCCTTGTCCCTGCGGGAAAATAAATCCTCAAACTGGAAAACCAATGAAATATAAGAAGTGCTGTTGGCCAAAGTATGGGTAAGTCTTAAATTGACTGGTCGTGATTTTAAACTTATACTAAAATAATGTCAAAAAGAAAAGTTTATATTGTTCTGGTTTGTATTTTTATTTTGGCTTTTTTTGCCGGTAATTTGGTTTACCCCCAATTTTTGAAATTACCTCATTTTCCGGATATCCCTTTTAAATTAGGCTTGGATTTACGGGGAGGAACCCACCTAATTTATAAGGCAGATTTGTCCAATATCGTCAAAGAAGATTACTCTTCCTCCCTCCAAGGATTAAGAGATGTAATCGAGAGAAGAGTTAATTTTTTTGGGGTGAGGGAGCCCTTGGTCCAGACTCAGGGAGAGAAATTGATTGTTGAGCTGGCTGGGATAACAGACCCGGCCCAAGCTATTCAAATGATTGGCCAAACGCCCTATTTGGAGTTTAAAGAAGAAAAAGAGAATTACCAGGCTATTTTAGAAAAAAATACAAAAGTAGCTGAAAGAAAAGAAGGGGAATACGAAGACCCCTTTCAAGCTACCCCTTTAACTGGAAAATATCTTAAAAAAGCTGAATTGGGTTTTGATCAGACTACTTATAAATCCTTGGTTTTACTTCAATTTAATGCAGAAGGCAGTCAAATTTTTGAAGATTTAACCTCAAAATGGGTAGGCAAACCCCTGGCGATTTATATTGATGGAATTCCTATTTCCAGTCCAATTGTTCAGGAAAAAATTTCTGGAGGGAAAGCTCAGATTACCGGAAACTTTACGGTGGATGAAGCTAAGGAATTGGTCAGAAACCTGAATGCCGGAGCCCTGCCGCTTCCCATCAGTCTAATTTCTCAACAAACCGTTGGGCCAACCTTAGGGGAAGTTTCTCTCCAAAAATCATTAAAAGCGGGAATTTATGGATTTTTAGCTGTAACTATTTTCATGATTCTTTTTTATCGCCTGCCCGGAGCTTTCGCTTCTCTGTCTTTGTTAATCTATGTTTTTTTTCTTTTAGCTTTGTTTAAATTGATTCCCGTCACCCTGACCTTGGCTGGTATTGCCGGCTTCATTCTTTCTATGGGCATGGCGGTTGATGCCAATGTCTTGATATTTTCCAGAGTGCGGGAAGAATTAAAACAGGGAAAAAGTTATCTATTATCACTTGAAGAAGGTTCTAAAAGAGCCTGGTCATCAATCCGTGACGGAAATTTCACCACAATTTTGGTCGGCCTGATATTATTCGGTTTCGGAAGTAGTTTTATTAAAGGATTTGCCTTAACCTTAATTATCGGTAATTTAGTTGGTATGTTTACAGCCATTGTCATAACCAATAATCTTTTAAGATGTTTTCCTAAAGACAAATCTCAAAGATGGATTTGGCTATGGCGCTAAGTAATCCCCGACCCCCAAGTTAGAAACCTTCGGTAGGGGCCCCCTCCTCCAGAGAAAGGGGGGAGGATGTGATGGCGGGTTGTAGTCTGACGCTCGCTTCGCTCGCTGGTTTCCGATACGGGGGATTCTAAAATATGAACATTCCTTTTTTGAAATATTCAAAAATCTACTATATTTTTTCCGGCCTTCTAACTATGGCGGCAATTTCTGCTCTTTTTGTTTTTGGTTTAAGATTTGGGATTGACTTCACTGGCGGAAGTATCTTAGAAGTAGAGTTTGAGCAAAGGCCGGAAAATGCCGCAATTCAGGAAAAATTAAAAAACCTTAATTTAGGAGAGATTACAATCCAACCTACCGGAGAGAAAGGAGTAATTTTAAGATTAAAAAATATTGAGGAACCCATTCATCAAGAGATATTAAAAAACCTCGGTGTTCTTTCCGGCGTGAAAGAGTTGCGTTTTGAAAACATAGGCCCGGTAATCGGTAAAGAACTCCGTCAAAAGACAATAATTTTAATTATTATTTCTTTAGCGGCACTGTTTATTTATATTGCTATTTCTTTCAGAAAAGTTACTTTTCCATTTTCCAGTTGGCAATTTGGAATAGTTTCAATTATTGGGCTCTTTTTTGACGTCTTAATACCAATCAGTGTTTTTGCTTTACTGGGAAAATTATACAATATCCAGTTTAATATCCCGATTATTACCGCTTTACTTACAATTTTAGGTTATACTATTAACGATAAAGTAATTGTTTTTGACAGAGTGAGAGAAAATATTTCAAGAATTCGAGGAATAGATTTCAACACGCTTGTTAACCAGAGTTTAAATGAGATACTTTTCAGGTCATTAAGCACTGGAACCTGTAGCCTTCTGGTTTTATTTTTTATATTTTTACTTGGAGGAGAGACTTTAAAATATTTCGCTTTAACTTTAATGATCGGAATTACAGTCGGCACCTATTCGTCCTTATTTTTAGCCAGCCCCTTATTAGTTAGCTGGCTGCAAAGACGGCAGAAACGAGGTTGACCCCGCACCTATTTTGCCAAACACCTGTTTTGCGACGCACTAAACGAATAGTTTATCCCGCGAAGCGGGATTGGGCTATTTGCGCATCGTGCGTCGTCAGAGTATAACACTATTTTGTTATTATTACTTTTAAAAGTTAGTAATTCTATAGCAAAATAGGTGCGGGGTTGACGAAGTTTTTGAGACGTGTTATAAAAATTGAATATGA
>PCWJ01000041.1:12635-18004 GCA_002787295.1 Candidatus Nealsonbacteria bacterium CG11_big_fil_rev_8_21_14_0_20_37_68 | reverse complement strand
TTATCAAGTTATTTGTAATAATCTTTTAAAGGAATCATCTCCCCGCTCTAAAGATGTTCTAGAGAAACGTTTTGGTTTAAATTCGCTCAGCCAGCTGGCGGCTGGCGGAAAAGAGAAAAGAACCCTTGAATCAATCGGTCAAGATTTCGGAATTTGTCGAGAAAGAGTGCGCCAGATAGAAAAAGACTGTTTAAAAAGCGTTAAGGAAGTTGCTAGGGTTAGTTGCCAAAAACCATTTCAATATTTTGAAAATCAAATTCGGCTTTCCGGAAACCTAAGAAAAGAGGATAGTTTGGTTTCAGAATTAGCTCCCTCCAAATTTAAAAACCAAATTCTATTTTTATTAACTATTGGAGATCAGTTTCAAAGATTTCAAGAAACTCAAGATTTTTATTCTTTCTGGACCGTTGACTTAAATTCGCTTCCTTCGGCCAAAATTGTAATTGACGATTTCATTGAGACGCTTTCGCAAAAAAATAAATCCCTTACCATGGATCAATACATAAAAGAGAAAACACCAACTTTGAAATTTGGTGTAGGAAGCAGGGCATTATTTTCTTATTTAGAAATTTCTAAATGCATTTTAAGGAATCCCCAGGGGATGTATGGGTTCTCAAATTGGCCCGAAATTAATCCAAAAGGAGTTAAAGATAGGGCTTATTTGGCGTTTAAAAAAGAAAATAAACCCCTGCATTTTGTCCAAGTCGCTAAAACCATTGGCAGGGAAACCAACATTCAAACTGTTCATAATGAATTAATTAAAGATCCAAGATTTGTTTTGGTGGGAAGGGGGATTTATGCTCTTTCGGAATGGGGTTTTGAGCCAGGCGTGGTTCGAGAGGTAATTGCCGATACTCTTAAAAAAGCAGGAAAACCTCTGGAAAAACCCGAAATCTTAAAAGAGGTCTTAAAACAAAGGTTAGTGAAGGAAGATACCATTTTTTTAAATCTAAATAATAAAAAATACTTCTCAAAAGACCCGCGGGGAAGATACTATATAAGAGAAGGTTAGCTATGGAACAACTATCAATAATCTTTAAAACCTGCCTGGAGGTAATAAAGAATTGGTGGTGGGTAGTCCTACCTATCATTCTTTGGCGTCCCATTTTATTTTTATGGCTCTGGTGGAGAAGAGAAAGGTGGTGGTCTCGGCAAAAAATGATTTTGCTTGAGATTAAAATACCAAAGGAAGTTCTAAAACCACTGAAAGCGATGGAACAGGTTTTTTCTGGTTTATGGGGCAATCTTTACGACCCTGCCGATTGGTGGGAAAAGTGGATAGATGGGCAGCAGCTCTTTTCCTATTCTTTAGAAATAGTAGGTCTTGCCGGAGAGGCCCATTTCTTTATAAGAATTCCAGGCAAATCGCGAAACGCGGTGGAATCTACCATTTACTCTCAATATCCGGATGCTGAAATTTCAGTAGTAGACGATTATACCAAAAATGTTCCCCGGGATATTCCAAACAAAAACTGGGATATGTGGGGAACGGATTATCAATTATTAAAAGAAGATGTTTATCCCCTCAAAACTTATGCTCAATTTTTTGAAGAAAGTCCGCAGGTGGCAAAAGAAGAAAAAAGAATTGATCCGCTGGCAACTCTTTTGGAGGGGATGGGCAAATTGGGTCCCGGAGAGCAACTCTGGGTCCAGATTTCCGCCGGTCCCATTACTAATGAAGAGAATAATTTTGTTAATCGAGGAAAAAAAACAGTTAATGAATTAATAAAGAGACCAAAGAAAGAAGAACCAAGACCAATATTAGAAGAGGCGGCTAAGGGAATAATTTTGGGAAAGCCAATCGAAGAAGAAAAGAGAGAAGAAATGCTTTGGCCGGAGATGATGCTTACTCCGGGAGAAAGAGAAATCATTGTTGGGATAGAAAACAAAATTGGGCAATATTTTTTTGAGGTCTATTATAGATTTATTTATTTAGCCAAAAGGGACGTTTATTTTGGGGCAGCGAAATCTATCCCCTTCGGTTTTTTTTCCCAATTCAATACTACCAATCTTAATGCTAACAAACCCTGGTCAAAGACCATAACCAAAATTCATAAATCCTGGTTTTTACCATTAAACCTTATTCATTCTCGAAGATTGTACGTAAAGAAAAGAAGACTATTTAGAAATTATACAAAAAGACTTTCTCCCATATATCCAAAAGATGGCGGAACTTTTGTTTTAGGTACGGAAGAATTAGCTACCCTATTTCATTTTCCGGGGAGAATGGTTGCTCCCGCTCCTTCTCTTTCTCGGGTCGAAGCTAAAAAAGGAGAAGCTCCTCCGGAGCTACCTATTGAGTAATCGCGCGCTCTATTATTTGTATATTCGTAAGTATTCGTAGGGTATGAATAACGAAATAAATTTTTTTGGCGAAACTACTTTTAGAAACCAAAGAAAGAAATTCGGGATCAAAGTTGACGATCGACGTCGGCATGTTTATGCTGTGGGAAAAACCGGAATGGGTAAAACAGTGATGCTGAAAAATATGGCTATTCAGGATATCCAACAAGGAAAGGGAATAGGATTTATTGATCCTCACGGAGAGGCAGCAGAAGAATTATTGGATTTTGTTCCCCCTGATCGTATTAACGATGTAATTTATTTTAATCCGGCCGACCTGGAACACCCGATTGCTTTTAATATTATGGAAAAAGTGGGAGTAGAACACCGTCATTTGGTAGCCAGTGGCCTGATGGGGGTTTTTAAAAAAATTTGGCCCGATGTTTGGTCGGCCAGAATGGAATATATTTTAAATAACTGCATTTTAGCCCTTTTGGAATGTCCGGAAACTACTTTACTTGGAGTAAATCGAATGTTGGCTGATGCCGAATATCGGAAAAAAATAGTAGAAAAGATTACGGACCCCGTTGTTAAGGCGTTTTGGGTTCAAGAATTTGCCAGGTATACCCAAAGGTACGAAGTGGAAGCAACCGCTGCCATTCAAAACAAGGTTGGCCAATTTATTTCCGTTCCCATAATTCGGAACATCATCGGTCAGGTAAAATCCTTAATTGATATGAGGAAATTGATGGATGAGGGAAAAATTTTGATCGCTAATTTATCCAAAGGAAGAGTGGGGGAGGATAACTCCAGGCTGTTGGGAGCTCTATTAATTACAAAATTACAGTTAGCAGCGATGTCCAGAGTAGATTTACCCGAACAAGCCCGGAAAGATTTCTTTCTTTATGTTGATGAGTTTCAAAACTTTGCTACCGAGTCGTTTGTTAATGTTTTATCCGAAGCTCGAAAATATAGATTGGCCTTAATTTTGGGCCACCAATACATAGCTCAGATGGATGAAACAGTGAGAGATGCGGTTTTTGGCAACGTCGGGACTTTGGTTGTTTTTCGGGTAGGAGCAGAGGATGCTGAGTTTTTAGAAAGAGAGTTTACTCCGGAGTTCACTGCCGAAGATCTGGTAAATTTAACAAAATACAACGTTTATTTAAAGTTAATGATAGACGGAATATCCGGGAGGCCGTTTTCTGCCGAAACTTTATCTCCATTTTTAGAACTAGAGAAATCAAATAAAGAAAAAATTATTAAAGTTTCTCGAGAGAGGTATGGTACTCCTCGAAGAGATATTGAAGAAAAAATCTCTAAGTGGTTGGGAGTACTGAAATTACCAGAGACTTCTTGGCCGGCTGCCCCCGTCCTTTACGATACTAAATGCTGGATGTGCGGCAGGGACACCAAGGTGGTTTTTTCCCCGGATGGAATTCGGCCGGTTTATTGTAAATCTTGTCGAAAAAAGGCAGACCATAATCCATCAGCTTCCCCTCCCTCATCTACTACCCCCCGTTCAGGGAGTGTTTCTTTGGAAGAGGCGGTAAAGTCAGAGCCAATTCCTTTTTCCTTGCCCCAAAAAGCGCCAAAAATAAGAGAAAAGCCCAAGAGGAAAGAGGTAAATCAAGAGGAATTAAAAAAAATTTTAGAGGAGTCGCTGGAAAAGGTTGAAAAACCGAAAGAAAAATTAGATAATGAAAGAAATAGTACAAAAAAGGGAGTAATTAAGCCGGGAGAAACAATAAAACTTTAAACATGAAAACTCTTCGAGATTTCGATTTTAAAAATAAAAAAGTTCTGGTTCGCTGCGATTTTAATGTTCCCCTGGGCAAAATTGGAGAAATTACTGATGATTTTCGAATTCAACAAACCATTCCCACCATCCGCTATTTAATCGAAAAAGGAGCCAAAATAATTTTAATGAGCCATTTGGGAGAACCGGGGGGCAGGGCAGTGGAAAACTTAAAATTGACCCCGATTCAAAATAAACTAAAAGATTTGTTAAAACTTCAGGTTCCTAAAGCCGGGGATTGTATTGGAAGAAAAATAGAAGAACAGACCCAAAAGATGAAACCCGGAGAGGTGTTTCTTTTAGAAAATCTGAGATTCCATAAGGGAGAGGAAGAAGCAGATTTGAATTTTACCAAAGAACTGGCAAAGTTAGGCCAGATTTATATAAATGATGCTTTTGGGGTTTGTCACAGGCGTCATGCTTCCATAGTAGGCGTTCCAAAATATTTACCTTCCGGAGCAGGACTTTTATTAGAAAAAGAAATTAATGTTTTATCCAAAGTTTTAAAAAACCCTTCTAGGCCCTTGGTAGCAATTATTGGCGGGGTGAAATTTTCTAGCAAAATTAAAGTGATTGAACAGTTTCTAAAAACGGCCGATCATTTACTTTTGGGAGGAAGAATTTTTGAACCCCTTTTGCAGATTAAAGGAATTTTAGTTGGCAGACCTTGGCCGGAAGAAAAGGTAATTGGACAAATTCAAAAAATTAATTTGACCAACCCCAAAATTCATCTGCCGGTGGATAGTTTAGTTTGTTTGCCAAATTTAGAGGAAGGCTATTCAAGAAAAGCCGGGATAGGGAGCATAAGAAAAGAAGAGGAAATTTTTGATATTGGTCCTGAGACCGTTAAGCTTTTTACTGATTTAATTAAGACTGCTAAAATGATAATTTGGTCAGGTCCCTTGGGCAATTTTGAAAGAGCTCCCTTTGACGCCGGGAGTAAGGGGATAGCGGAAGCTATAGTTAGAAACCATGGAGCATTTAAAGTAGCCGGTGGAGGGGATACCGATGCCTTTTTGGCAAAGTATAACTTTAGAGATAAATTTGACCACGTTTCCACCGGCGGCGGAGCAATGCTGGAATTTTTAAGCGGTGAAAAATTACCCGGCATTGAAGCTATACGCTCGGCAAGCTGCCTCGGAGGACCGCAGAATTCCCCACCGAGGAATTCTGCTTAGTCCTCGTTCGCTCTTCGCCTTCGGCGAAACCATGGCCGCTCGCTGCGGATGTCCATCTCGGCACTTGCCTCGCTTAATTATTAAAATAGGACATCCCATATCGGAGAAGG
>PCWJ01000041.1:0-12625 GCA_002787295.1 Candidatus Nealsonbacteria bacterium CG11_big_fil_rev_8_21_14_0_20_37_68 | reverse complement strand
GGATATAAGGCGAAGCCGCCTATCGGTTTTGATTATTTGTTACCGCAAGCCTTCAGAAAAAAAGGTGCGGGGTCTAAGGAGCGGTGTTAGCCGAGCGCAATCGGGGTCCCCGAAATTCGCGAAGCGAATTTGGGGTGATACAAGCGAGGCGTGCCGCGACCTGACTAAGTATTACCACTATGGAGATAAAAAATCTTAAAAAAGCAGCCGAGCGAATTAAAAAAGCTGTAAAGAATAAAGAAAAAATTATTCTTTACGGTGATGCTGACTTAGATGGAGTCAGCTCTGTTATTATTTTGAAAGAAACGATCAAAAATTTAGGGGGAGAAGTTTCCGCTATTCATTTTCCCGATCGGGAAAGAGAGGGGTACGGAATAAATAAAGAGGCTATAAATTATTTAAAAAATAAAGTACCGGCCCTATTGATTGCTTTAGATTGCGGAATAGGGAACTTTGAAGAAATAAAATTAGCCAAAAAACTTGGATTTGAAGTAATCATCATTGATCACCACGAGATATTAGAAAAGTTACCCGAAGCTTCAGTTATTGTTGACCCAAAACAAAATGGAGATAAATATCATTTTAAAGAGTTTGCCGCTGCGGGAATAGTTTTTAAACTCTCCCAGCTTCTTTTGGGTAAAAAATTAAGCGGAAGTCTAAGAAGCAATTTTTTGGAGTTAACAGCACTAGCCACTATTTCCGACATGATGCCCGCGGTCAAAGAAAATAAAATTTTTATTGACCAGGGTTTAAAATCCCTGGAAAAGACTTTTAGACCCGGGCTTAAAATTTTCTGGCAAATTAATTCCATTAAGAATTACGGGTCTCTGCGCCAAATCGTTCAAAGAATAATTTCAACCCTAAACGCCTCCGATGCCGACGAAGGTCATCTGAATGAATCTTATTTGCTTCTAACCGAGACCTGTGAGGAAAAAGCCAAAAGATTAGCCATAAATCTTTTAGAAAAAAGCTATCAGCGCCAGCTAAGAATTAGAGAAATTACCGCACAAGTAGAAGAAAGAATCCTAGAAAAACCAAAAGAACTGATTGTTTTTGAGGGTGATCCATCCTGGGCCTTAATATTGGCAGGGCCGGTTGCTTCTCGAATATGTAATCGATATAAAAAACCGGTTTTTCTTTTTAAAAAAGGCGAAAGCGAAAGTTCGGGGGCGGTAAGAATGCCCCAGGGATTGGATGGGGTAAAAGCAATGATTTCTTGCAAATCGCTTTTAGAGACCTACGGCGGTCATCCCCCGGCTGCCGGTTTTAGAATAAAAAACAAAAACTTGGAAAAATTTAAAAAATGTTTAATAAAACATTTTAGTTCAAATTAAGTTAGCAAACTAAAAAATTTCACCAAACTCATCAAAAAACTTTTTTATGAAAAAAATCATAATTTACACTGACGGTGGCGCCCGGGGGAATCCCGGACCGGCAGCAATCGGAACTATTTTTTGTAACGAGAAGGGAGAAATTTTCAAAAAATGTTCTGAGTATTTGGGAGAGAATTTTACTAATAATGAGGCCGAATATCAGGCCGTAATTTTTGCCCTAAAAAAATTTAAAGCCCTTTTTGGGAAAAAATTAGCGGCTCTGACAGAAATTGAATTGAGGTCAGATTCCGAACTTTTAGTAAAACAACTAAACGGAGAATATAAAATTCTTGACCCAAAAATCCAACCCCTATTCATTGCCATCTGGAATTTAAAAATGGATTTCAAAAAAGTTAAATTTAAACTCATTTCTCGGACAAAAAACCAAGAAGCTGATAGATTGGTTAATGAAGTTTTAAATGAGCAGGTTAAAATCCAACCTTTAAATGTTTGAACTTCGAGTTCAAAACATTGACAGGTTAAAATCAATTTGCTAATATTAAAATGCTCAAGTAGGCAAGGCAATCGCCCGTCGCCGTAATGGCGAATAGGGAGGAAAGTCCGAACTTCCCCGAGCACATAATTTATGTGCTCGATAAAAAAGTAGCGGGTAACACCCGTCAGCCGCAAGGCTAGAGGTGCGAACAGTGACGCCGAGATCCGAAAGGGTTGAGGCGTCCCGCCAGAACATGTTCTGGCGGGACGAACTTTGAGAGAAATCTCGAAGGTGAAACGGTTAAATCCTTACTGGAAGCAAGAACAAAGCAAAAGTTCTGGTTTTATGTGGAGCTTTTGTTAAAAGTAGTTCGCTTGACCCCGAGAGTAATCGAGGGGCTAGATAGATGATTGCTAAACCCCGTTAGAAAAATTTTCTAATGGGGTGAGACAGAATTCGGCTTATTTCCTGCTTGAGCTTTTTGTTTTTGAATAATAAAAGGGTCAAAAGTTTTAACTTTTGACCCCCTCTTACTTTTTTTATCGCCCAGTAATTTAAATTAGTATTATTATCAGTAGCGCCATTCTTACGAACAATCCGCTAGCGACTTGAGTAGTTAAATACACAGCTCTCGGATCTTTATCTACTTCCGGAGCAATTTCATCAACTTTTGGCAAAGGATGCATTATAATGGCATCTTTTTTCATTAAACTAACAACCTTCTGATTGACATTGTAGAAGCCGCGTTTTGTATCGTATCTTTGAACAAGAGCAGTTCTATCGACACTTAAATCGGGGCGTTCTGTCTGGGTTCTGGTCTGATAAATTATATCGACTTTTGGGGCTACTATTCTTAAATCATTATACTCTTCTGTCCATTTTACCTTATGCCGATCGAGATAATCTTTGATATCACTCCTCATTTTAAGAACTTCTGGTGAGATAAAATAAATTTTTATATCGGAAAACTTACCCAAAAGATAAGCAAGTGAGCGTACAGTCCGGCCTCTGGCTAAATCTCCAACCATAGCAATTGAGATGTCATCAATCCGCCCCAGTTTTTTATTGATAGTATAAAGATCCAGTAGAGCCTGGGTCGGATGTTGACCCCCGCCATCGCCAGCATTAATAATTGGTACATGGGATACTTCGGCCGCTCTTTTTGCTCCACCTTCTTCATGATATCTTAAGACGATTACATGGGGACGATAACAATTGAAAACCATGATTGTATCCTCGAGAGTTTCACCGACAACTGCCTTAGTGAATTCTTTGGCATTTTCGGTTGAGAAAGGTACTTTCCCACCTAACTTATGCATTGCGATTTCAAAAGAACCACGGGTGCGGGTACTTGATTCGTAAAAAAGACTAATCATTTCCTTTCCAGCAAGGATATTAGATCCCCCTTTTTCTACAATTTCTTCCATCTCATCAACTAATGGAAAAAGTTCATTTACCATCCAAGGTCGATCAAACTGCTGAGCTTCAATGATATGTTTTAGTTTCATATCTCTCCTCCTTTTTTATTGATGTAAAAGGACTAAACCTCCTGAAGCAAAATTAACAGAAATTTTAAAATTTGTAAAGTGAGGGCAAAAATATTAAGATGAACATAGTCGCTCGCTTTGCTCGCGATAAACTGAACTATGTTCTCCAGACTACAACCCACCTACCACCCTCCCATTCCTCGCTTTGCTCGGAATGGGCCCCTACCCTCGGTTTCTGGCGCTCGCCTTTGGCTCGCTGTTTTCCTCCACGGGGAAACACCCAGTTTCCCCGACCCCCTTCTGTTGTATAGGAATTTTCCAAATTCCTATACAATAAAATATGCTGGATAAAATTTTTAATTCTCAAAGCAAAACCGTCACTTTTGCTGCCATTTTGCTGGCTGGTTCGGCTATAATAAGCGGGCTTTTAGGATTGATAAGAGATAGACTTTTAGCTGGTAAGTTTGGAGCAGGCGAAGCCCTTGATGTTTATTTTGCTGCCTTTCGAATTCCGGATTTTGTCTATGGAATTTTAATTATGAGTGGAATATCAGCCGTTTTTTTGCCGGTATTCGCTGAGTATTTTAACAAAAATAAAGAAAAAGCCTGGGAACTTACCAATAATGTACTCAATTGTTTTCTAATTTTACTTATTTTGCTTTGTGGAATTTTAGCTATTTTTACTCCCTGGCTTATTAAGTTTGTTGCTCCGGGGTTTGGTGGAGAGCAGAAGGCTTTAATGATTTCTCTGACCAGAATAATGTTTTTGAGTCCAATCTTTTTTGGATTATCCAGTGTTTTTTCTGGAATTCTACACTATTTCAATCGATTTTTAGTTTATTCTCTAGCTCCAATTTTATATAATCTTGGCATCATTTTTGGAATTTTATTTTTTGTTCCTCTTTTTGGCCTTCGGGGGTTGGCTTACGGTGTAATTTTGGGAGCTTTTTGTCATCTCGCAATTCAAATTCCGGCCGCCAGAAATTCCGGCTATAGATATCTGCCATTTTTTAATTTTAAATACCCCGGTTTGGTAAAAATTTTTAAACTAATGTTCCCCAGAACCATTGGAGCTACTGCCTATCATATAAATTTAATTGTAATTACTGCGATTGCCTCAACTTTGGTTGTGGGTTCCATTGCTATTTTTAATTTTTCTAATAATCTTCAAAATTTTCCAATCGGGTTAATTGGCTCCTCTTTTGCAATAGCTGCTTTTCCGGCTTTGTCTCGAGCTTGGGCCAACGGCCAAAAAGAAAAATTTTTAGAAAATTTTTCATTGGTTTTTCGCCAGATTCTTTTTCTAATTATTCCGATTAGTCTCTTAACGTTTTTATTAAGGGCTCAAATTGTGCGGCTTATTTTAGGCACCGGCCAATTTGGCTGGATAGAAACCAGGCTAACTGCAGCTTGTCTTGGTCTTTTTTGTTTTGGTATTTTTGCTTTCACTTTTATTCCTTTTTTAGCTCGCACTTTTTATTCTTTCCAGGATACTAAAACCCCGGTTTTAATCGGAATAACTTCAATGGGCTTGAATATTATTTTATGTTTTTTCCTGGTTTGGTTACTATCATTTCCCAATGTTTTTAATCAATTTCTGATTAGCATCTTAAAACTCCAAGGAATTCAAAACATTCAAATCATTGGGCTTCCTTTAGCTCTCTTAATATCCGGCATATTTCAATTTTCTTTACTTTTATTGTTTTTGCGCAAAAAAATAGGCGATATTAAATTAAAAGAAATTTGGAAGTCTCTTCAAAAAATTCTTTTTGCCGGCATTTTATTGATAGTTTTTACTTATTTAACCCTCCATTTTGTAGCCAATTTCGTAAACATGCAGACCTACTTTGGTGTTTTAACTCAGACAATCCTGGCTGGTCTTATGGGAATTTTCATTTATATTTTAATCACTTTCTTTCTCAAATCTCCCGAGATTAAAACCATAAAGTCTGCGATTTTTGGACAGTTTACCCAGCAGTAGAAATTTGACAAATGTTTTACGAAGTAAAACATTAAATGCCGAAGGTAGTCAAATTTTCACTACTGGGTTTACTAAAACCTGTCTAATAAAGGAACATCCAAAATTTAACTTCGCACTCAAAGACCATAAAGTTTGGTATGGATAATATTCGCAACTTTGTCATAATTTCACACGTGGATCACGGAAAGTCGACATTAGCCGACCGATTTTTGGAGTTAACCGGAACCGTAGATTCTCAAAAAATGCGGCCACAATATTTGGATATGATGGATCTTGAAAGGGAGAAGGGGATTACCATAAAAATGCAACCGGTTAGAATGAACTATACCCTAAATGCCATACCCTATATTTTAAATTTGATAGATACCCCCGGACACATAGATTTTAGTTATGAGGTTTCCAGGTCTCTGTCAGCAGTAGAGGGAGCGATTTTACTCGTTGATGCCACCAAAGGCATTCAAGCCCAAACCATTGGAAACTTAGAACTGGCCAAGAACCAAGGCTTGGTTATTATCCCGGCAATTAACAAGATTGACCTTCCTCAGGCTAGAATTGAAGAAACGGAAAAAGAAGTTTCAGATTTATTATCAATTGACCCCCGGGAAATAATTAAAATTTCTGCCAAATGCGGAACCAATATTGAGAAGATTTTGCAAGCCATTATTAAAAAAATCCCACCGCCTTCGCTCGCCAGAAGTTCTAATGATATTTTCCGGGCTTTAATTTTTGATTCCAAATATGATTCCTACAAAGGAATAATTGCTTATTGTCGAATTTTTGATGGAGAGATTAAGGAAGGAGAAAAGATTTATCTAATACAGGGCGAGGTTGAGGGGGAGGCAAAAGAAGTAGGAGTTTTTAGTCCGGAATTAACTCCGAGAAAAACTCTGAAAGCGGGAGAAATTGGCTATATTGCCACCGGCATAAAAGAACCTGGAAAGTTGATGGTTGGAGATACCATAATAAGCTTAAAGCTCAAAGCTCAAAGCTCAAAGCTGAAATCTGAAATCTCAAATCTAGTTTTGCCGGGATATAAAGAACCAAAACCCATGGTTTTTCTTAGTATTTATCCGGAAAATTCGGATGATTTCGATCTTTTAAAAGAGGCCTTGGGAAAATTAAAATTGAATGATGCTGCCCTGGTTTTTAAACCGGAGTTGCGGGAGGGATTGGGCCGCGGTTTCCAGTGCGGATTTTTGGGAGTTTTACATGCTGAAATTATTGCCGAAAGATTAAAAAGAGAATTTGGTTTAGGTCTGGTTTTATCTACTCCTTCGGTGGTTTACAAAGTGATTACCCGGGCTCAGAAAGATTTTTTAATTTATACTCCCCAAGACTTTCCCAAAGATTTAACCAAAATTAAAGAAATTCAAGAGTGCTGGGCAAGACTTCGGATTTTAACTCCTTTAAATTATTTAGGTAAAGTCTCAGAGCTCCTGGAATCTATTGAGTCTCAACACATTGAAACCCGCTATTTAGGTGTAGAAAAAGCCGAACTTATTTACGAGACTCCCTTGCGGGAAATTATTACTAAAAACCTTTACGACAAGTTGAAGGGCACATCCCAGGGTTTTGCCTCAATGAATTATGAAATTTTAGACAAAAATCTCTTAGCTTTCGGCCAGGCCCGCCTGCCATCGCCTGCGGCTCAGCAAGCTTTCGGACAGGGAACCGATATTTATTGGAGAACCGTCAATTTGGTGAAACTTGAAATTTTGATTTTGGGCAAAAAAGAGGAAACTCTTTCTAAAATTGTTCCTGAAAAGGAGGCCTACAAAGAAGGCAAAAGAATGGTTGAGAAACTAAAAGAGGTTTTGCCCCACCAGCTTTTTTCGGTTCCTCTGCAGGCAGTTGTGGGAGGAAAAATTATTGCCAGGGAAACAATCAGGGCACGAGGGAGAGATGTTATCGCCCCTCTTTATGGTGGAGATTACACCAGAAAGAGGAAATTATTAGAGAGGCAGAAAAAAGGCAAAAAGGAACTCAAAGAAAAGGGGAGGATTAGAATTCCTCCCGAAGTATATTTAAAGATTTTAGGTTAGGTTGAAAAAGTACCCAAAATTTGCTAAATTAAAACAGCGGAGCAAGCAAAAAACCAAACATACTTAAAACGACTAAAGAGATTAGAATAATCCAAACTATTTTTAAAATGGATTTCGATTTCATACTTATATGGTAGCAAAATTTAAAAAATTTAAAAAGAGGCAGTCGAGGCAATCGAGGCAGTCTATACTTTCTTATGCCCTGCTGGGGATTTTAATAATAGCCATAATTGGGTTTTTGATATTCGCTAATTTAAAAATAAATCAAAAAAGGTCAAAATTGAGCAGTCAAATTGAATCCCTTAAAAATCAAATTCAAGTTTTAGAAGAAAGGAAAAAAGAATTACAAGCTGGGATTTCTTATCAAAAATCAGAAGAATACTTAGAAGAAATTGCCAGGGAAAAATTAAATTTAAAAAATCCGGGAGAAGGAGTGATAGCCTTTGTCAAAGAGGAGACAGAGAGGGAAGAAATAAAAGAAAAAAAGAAATTTTTTGAGAAGTTTTTAGCCCCAGTTAGAAGTTTACTACAAAAAGGAGCAGAAAAATTGAAATTCTGGTGAACCCCGTTAAATTTGCTTCGCAACCATTTAACTGGGTGAAGATTTTTGCGAGTGTAGTATAGTGGCATTATGCAACCTTCCCAAGGTTGAGACGAGGGTTCGATTCCCTTCACTCGCTCCGAAAAGTGGGGGGCCAAGGAAATGTTCTGAAGTAGAGCAGGCCAGAGTAGCTCAGTGGCTAGAGCAATGGTTTCGCCCGCCCGCCTGACTTGCCGCCTTAGCTCAGTGGTAGAGCAACTGTTTCGTAAACAGTAGGTCCTCGGTTCAATCCCGAGAGGCGGCTTAGGCAAGTCGGGCAGGTAAACCATAGGTCGCGAGTTCGAATCCCGCCTCCGGCTCAGTTTTTTAAAAACGCAACAATTTAGCGAGAACAGTTCTCGCTAAATTAAGGTTAAGATGATTGAGCGCTAAAGGAGATAAAGCATGAAAAAAGCGATGCTGGAAACCGGAATAATCTTGAAAGAGTTTAAAAAGGGGAAGATAAGAGATATTTACGATTTGGATGATCGGCTTTTGATTGTAACTACTGACAGGGTTTCGGCTTTTGATGTGGTAATGCGACAAGGGATACCGGATAAAGGTATAGTTTTAAATCAGCTTTCAGATTTTTGGTTTAGATTCATAGAAGAGAAAGGGATTATTAAAAACCATCTTATTTCTACTGAACTTCCCCGAGGGATAATTGGTGTAGTTTTTTACGATGGAAAACCCTTTCGCATTTGCCAGGAAATTGGGCAGAAGCAAAAAGAAAATTTGGCCCAGAGAATAATGATTGTTAAAAAAACCAAGGTCATTCCTGTTGAGTTTATTGTCCGGGGATATCTAGCAGGCTCTGCTTGGGAAAAGCATAAAAGGGGGGATTGGTGGTTGAAGAAAGTTCGGCCGAATTTAAAAGAAGGTGAAAGACTACCATTTTTACTAATTCAGCATACTACTAAAGCTGAGATTGGCCATGATAAAGACCTTGATTTAAGGGAACTCTATCAGGTTTTAGAAAGATATTTTGGAACTAAAGAATATATTGCTTCTCGGGCCGAAACAATAATGGGGAAAAGTTTCGAGATTTATAAGGTTGCTTCGGAATATGCTGAGGCTCGGGGAATCATCATTGCCGACACTAAATTTGAGTTCGGAATAGATATTGAAGGCAATCTTCTCTTGGTTGATGAGCTTTTAACTCCCGATTCTTCAAGGTTCTGGCTAAAAGAGAAATGGCAGCCAGGAAAACAACAGGAAGGATATGATAAGCAACCTTTGCGAGACTGGCTGGAAAGCACCGGCTGGGACAAAAATCCGCCTCCACCTGACTTACCGGAAGAAATTATTAAGTTATTGGCCGAAAGATACCAAGAGATTCGAGATCGTTTAATCCTTAAAACTAAAAAGGCGGAAGCTTAACCCCGCCTTTTTAATTGAGTTATGGTGTGGGGGTTGATTTTTCGGCATTTTATGATAAATTAAGTTTAGGATTATGGAAAAGCTGGCCGAGAAAATTAAAAATCTTCAAATTAAACTCCATCAGTTGATGGACTGTCTTTGATATAGAAAAAAAGAAAAAAAGAGTTAAAGAATTAGAAAAAGAAACTCAAAAAGAAGATTTTTGGAAAGACCAGGATGGGGCAGCTAAAGCCACCAAAGAATTGTCTGATTTAAAAGAAGAACTGGCGGGTTTTGAGTTTTTAAAAAGAGAGGCTGATGAATTAAACGAAATGCAAAAATTGGCAGAAAAAGATTTGGCTTTGGAGGGCGAAATAGAAGAAAAAATTGGAATTTTGGGGAGTAAAATCAGCAAAGAAGAATTCAAGGTTTTTCTTTCCGGAAAATATGATAGGAACTCAGTCATTCTTTCTATATATTCCGGAGCCGGCGGTCAGGATGCCCAGGATTGGGCTACAATGCTTTTAAGGATGTATCAGAGATACTGTGAGAAAAAGTCGTTTAGGGTTGAGATAATAAGTCAGTCTTTTGGAGAAGTGGGGGCGGAAGGAAGAACGGGAGCCAAATCCGTAACTCTGGAGATTTTGGGGAAATATGCTTACGGTTTTTTAAAAAAAGAGTCGGGCGTTCATAGATTGGTTAGGATTTCGCCTTTTTCTGCACAGAGTCTTCGTCATACTTCCTTTGCTTTTGTCGAAGTTCTGCCGGATGTTGGCAAGGAAATGGAAAAGGAGATCAAAATAAAGCCGGAGGATTTAAAAATTGATTTTTACCGTGCCTCCGGTCCCGGCGGCCAGTGTGTCAATCGAAGAGAATCAGCGGTGAGAATCACCCATTTGCCAACTAAAATTACGGTTTCTTCGCAAAGCGAAAGACTGCAAGGGTTAAATCGGCAAAAAGCAATGGGGGTTTTGCGTGCCAAACTCTATCAACTGAAAGAAAAAGAAAAAGAAAAAGAAATAACAGAACTTAAAGGTAAACCCGTTTCAATAGAATGGGGAAATCAAATCAGGTCCTACGTTTTGCATCCGTACAAGATGGTTAAAGATCTTCGGACCGGAGTTGAGACATCGGATACAGAAGGGGTTTTAGACGGCAATTTAGATAAATTTATAGAAGCCGAAATAAGAACCTCGCCTTCGGCGAGAACCTTGATTCCTTCGGAATTAAAACTTAGGAAAAATGATTAAATTTCAAAACATTACCAAAGTCTATCCTCAAAACATTATAGCCATAAATAATGTTTCTTTTGACATTAAAGAAAAAGAATTTGTTTGTATTGTCGGGCGATCTGGGGCAGGAAAGACCACCCTATTAAAACTGCTTTTAGCGATTGAGCAGCCTACCCGAGGTAAAATTTTTTTTGAGGGAAAAGATATTTCTAAGATTAATTCCAGGAATCTTCCTAAATTCCGTCGGAAAATTGGAGCCATCTTTCAAGACTATAAACTTTTGCCCTCCAAAACTGTTTATGAAAACATTGCCTATGTAATGGAACTGATGGGAAGAAGCGATAGAGAAATTGCCAGGGAGACCCTTCAGATTTTAGAGATAGTAGAATTGGAAAATAGGTCTCATAATTTCCCCAACCAACTTTCCGGGGGGGAACAGCAAAGAGCAGCCATCGCCAGGGCCATTGCTCACCGTCCTCAGCTAATTTTAGCTGACGAGCCGACGGGTAATCTCGATCCCTATCATACTCAAGATATAATTCGGCTTTTAAAGAAAATTCATAAGCTGGGAACCACTGTTATTTTAGCTACCCACCATGGGGAAATAATTGATAGTTTAAAAGAAAGAGTGGTTACTTTAGAGCAGGGGGAGATAATCAGGGATGAAGAAAAAGGCCGATTCATAATATAATTTCTAATTTCTAATTTATGTTTACCTCTCTTAAAAGAATATTTCATTTTGGTTGGATAAATTTTTCTCGGAATCCCGGACCCAACCTCGCCGTTATTTTTGTTTTAGTGATAGTTATTTCTTTAGTTACCTCTCTTTATCTTTTTCAGAGACCGGCTAAGTTTTTAATTGAAGCCATCCAGAAAAAAGTAGATGTGAGCGTCTATTTTAAAGAAAATTCTTCGGAGGAAGAAATTTTTAAAATTTCGCAACAAATTTCTAAAATTCCTGAAGTAAAAAGCACGGAATATATTTCAAAGGCAGAGGCTCTTGAAAAATTTACGGAAAGACACAAAGAAGATCCGGTTTTGATGGAGTCCTTAGAAGAACTTGGCATAAATCCCTTTTTAGCCTCTTTAAGCATTAAGGCTTTGGACACTTCTTCTTACGAAGGAATAATTAGTTTCTTGGAAAAAGAAGAGTTTAAGCCCTTAGTAGAGAAGATTGATTACTATCAAAAGAAATCGGTTCTGCAAAAACTTCTTTTTATTAATTATCAGGTTAATAAATTTGGTATTATTTTCAGCATATTTCTGGCAGCAATTGCAATTTTAGTAGGATTTTCGCAAATTCAATTATCTCTTTATAATTCAAAGCAAGAAATAGGTACTATGAGACTGGTTGGAGCTTCTAATTTTTTCATTCGAGGTCCCTTTATAGTCCAGGGAATAATTATTGGAATTTTCGCCGCTTTAATAACCGCTTTAATTTTTGGAGGAGCCCTATTTTTGCTGAATCCTAAAATTGAGAGTTTTGTGCCCGGTTTAAATCTCCTTGGTTTTTTCACCGGCCATATTTTTGTTATTCTCTTAATTCAAATAATTACCGGAGTCAGTATAGGGGTTCTTGCCAGCTCAATCGCAATCAGAAAATACCTAAAAGTGTAAATTTTTGCGAATCATTGCGGGGTCGTCTAATTTGGGTAGGACAGATGCCCCTGGAGCATCTAATCCTGGTTCGAGTCCAGGCCCCGCAGCCAGAGTAGTCGGATACGAACTTATTTTCTTGAGGGGGGAACGAGCTTGCGCTTGTTCCTGCAGAAAAATTTGCCCTGCCTTGCGAAAGCAAGGCAGGGCTTTGTTTAGTTTCAGAATTTTCTGAATTTTCCGAATAAAACAGGGTTATTTTGACGTTTTCTTTAGAGTAAAAAATACCTTTAATAAACCTTTTTGCTAAAAGATTTCTTTCAACCCCCCTTCTTTGAGAAAGAAAAGAGAGAAACGACTTGAGAATAGAAACGACAGTTTCTGCCGAAAATTTAGTGAATTTGGAGCATGCTTGCGTTAGTTCGAATCCGGTTCCTTGGGGTACTCTTAATTTTTTGAACTCAGGGTTCAAACTTTTTAAGCTATGGTTTAGCTTAAAAACAAGATTATCTATGTAATCTTGGTCAAGAGAAATCCTT
>PCWJ01000050.1:11352-12293 GCA_002787295.1 Candidatus Nealsonbacteria bacterium CG11_big_fil_rev_8_21_14_0_20_37_68 | reverse complement strand
CCGTCTCATTTGGCAGGTAAACCCCGTTAGAAATACTATTTCTAACGGGGTAAATTGATTTATTGATATTTATCGCTAAAACTCCCCAGAAAAATTCCTGCTCTAAATAGTAAATTTTGCCTGCTTTTTCAACTTCAAGTTTTAGAAAATATCTGCCCGGTCGTCCTCCGGGATTCTGCCAGACGAAATCTTTGGGGTTTAATTTTAATCTGTAATCTCCGCCCATTTCTTTAAAAGAAAAGTTGGCAGGCTGTTCTTTGTTGTTAGGCAGTATCAAGTTGACCTGACGAATTTTTAATTTTGATTTTTTGTCCTTCTGGGAGATAACAAATTCCGGCTCCTCATCTAACCTGAAGTTTTTCTTACTCGTAACTTCCGGGGGCATCACCTCTTTTTTAACATCCTCGTACTCCACTTCCAGCCAGACCGCATCCAGATAAACTGGATATTGGATGTTGGATGTTGGATATTGGATATTAGATATTGGATATTGGCTGTTTTGATATGTAAATCTTATTTTTAAATTATTAAGGTCTTCCCAAGATTCAAAAATCGGCAGAGCATAAAGAAAATAACCGCCATTTAAATTATTTGAAATTTCATTTTCCAAATCAAAATTGGCTAAAGATTGCCAGGCCCCAAAGGAGTCGCCTTGCGACCCTTCGGGGTAAAAATCCTGATAGTAATAATCAATAGTTAATTTATCTCCAGCCCTTCCCCTGCCGGCCAAGGATAATCTCAATTGAACATTATTTATTTTAGTTCCCTCAAAATTATCAGATACAGAAAAATTAGACAATTCCAAACTTCTTTCCTCTGAAAAAACTATCCCTTCTTGAGGAGGAGTTGCCGTTTCTTCAATTGAAAATTGTGGAATTTCTAAAGGGTAGGCCGAATTAACTATGTTGAATTCAATAGAAGCTGCCGTTTCTGGCAAATCT
>PCWJ01000050.1:11119-11341 GCA_002787295.1 Candidatus Nealsonbacteria bacterium CG11_big_fil_rev_8_21_14_0_20_37_68 | reverse complement strand
TGCGAAAAAGCCGCTTCCGGATTTTGCCAGCCTGCTTCAGGTAGTTCCCGCCCATCAATGGTAGCCGGCGGAGCAATAAGCGAATTGGGGGAAATTTTAATCAAATCCCCGGAAGCCCTTGCTGAAAATGGGCCAAAATAATAAAACAATCCTCCAAAAACAATAATCAGGATAGAAATCAAAATTAACGACTCTTTTCTCTTTAATATTTGAGGCATCTTG
>PCWJ01000050.1:7551-11106 GCA_002787295.1 Candidatus Nealsonbacteria bacterium CG11_big_fil_rev_8_21_14_0_20_37_68 | reverse complement strand
AAAATAGAGAAAACCAAAGACCGCTTCCTACCAAATTTGGTCGAAGCGGTTTTTGAAGCCCCGCCTTCCTTCTGGAGAATTCTTCCGGAAAATATTCCAGGTGGGTGTCCGCAATGTAGCAACTATGAAAAGCGCCACAAGATATAAGACTCCCTAAAAGAACGTTTGTCCCAGAATCTCAAGAAAGATCTCGGCGGGGCACTTTCATTATAACATAAATTTCCCATCAAGGGAATTCACCAGCCAAGTATAGAGATTCAATGTGCTAAATTTGGACGCAACAATTGCAGAACGCAACAATTCATATATTTAAAACTTCAACCAATTGCTTAATCAAAGAAATCACTACTGGCTGGGCTAATAAACTAAAAGACGGGACCCCCGCATCGTCTAAGATAATCCAGGGTTTCTCTTTTATTTTTACTTTTTTCCCCTTTTCATCCCATTCAAAATTATATTCCGGAGTAATCTCGTAATCATCGACAAAGTTTTTGGACTCCTTGACCGGTATAGAATTTCGTAACAAAATTTTGGGAATGCCGTAAAGCGAAAATGACTGTTCAATTAATTTCTCGTCCATTTTAAATCTCTCTCTTATTGGTTCAATTCCTAATTCATCTCCTTCTTTTGAGACCATTTTGGCTCCTCGACAATTTGGATTGTCGCAAATCAGGTAAAATTCCTTTCTCTCTTTGTCATAACCGACTTTTGAAGTAAGAAGCAATCTTAGATTCCTTGAAGTCTGACAAACCGGGCAAACTTTTCTCCACTTGATTCTTTGGTCAATCACGCTTTCCGGAACGTCAATTAACACAAAAACATCCGGGTCGTCTCGATGGCCAATCAAATCCCTGAAAAACAGGGAAAATCCTATTTGGTCCAAATCTCTGGGAAAACCATCAATAAAAAGCGCCTTTTTTTCTCTTTTTGCCATCTCTCTTTTCACTATGGCCAGAATCAATTCCGTCGGCAACAGAGTTTTTGTATTTCTTTTTTCCAGAGCAGAAATTATTTCCTCAATTGAAAATCTCCCTCGATAATTTTTTTCCAAAAAATTTATCAATTCTTTTTTTCTTTTTTCATCTCTCAACTCCAAATCTACGGTTCTTACTATGTCTCCGATTGAAAAATGCTCAATCCTTTCAGGATAAACTATCTCGGCAAACATTTTTGAGTAAGTTCCCTTGCCAGAATTTTTTTTACCTAACAAATAGGCAACGAATGTGTTTTCTTTTAAGTATTCTCTGAGTTTTTTGATTTCTTTCCCAGTCTTCAATTCAAAATACTCTTTTTGTTCTTTGGGATCGGTCAAATTGAATTTTCTCTCTAACCCCTCAATTTTTGTTTTAAAAATTGGAAACTTCATTGATTTCCTACGAATATTCGTTGATTTATTTATACCACCATTTCAAAAATTTGACAAATAAATTAATAAATACTAATTTCAATAGATAGCTATTTAACAACTTGCCCGCCTAAGTTTTTTTAAAAATTTTGGCGGGTTTATATGGGAGGTGAAAAAAATGAAAATTTTTCTGATTTCCCCGGTTAGGACGGCCAGTTTAGAAAATATTGAATTGATTAAAAAATACGTAGAAAAATTAGAAAGAGAGGGCCATCAAGTCCATTGGCCAATCAGAGATACCGAACAGAATGATCCTACCGGCGGAATTAATATCTGCGACACAAACCTAAAAAAGCTTTTTGAAGCCGATGAAATCCATGTTTGGTATTTTAAAGAAAGCAGCGGCACTCATTTTGATTTGGGTGGAGTTTATGTGCTAATCAGAATTCTGGGCTACAAAAAGAGAGTAGTTTTTGTAAACAAGAACGACTTTACCCAAGAGATTGCCAAAAGCGAAAAGAGTTTTTTAAAAGTTCTAAATTTTTTGGATAAGGAAAGTCAAGGAGGACAAAAATGAATATGTCAGAGCTAAAGAAGCTATTGAGAAAAAGCTGGACAAAAAAAACAAGCAAGGATCCCAGAAATTGGACTCCGAAAAATCCGGCCTGGGGACAGTGCGCGGTAACGGCTTTGGTAGTTCAGGATTTTTTTGGCGGTGAACTCCGAAGAGGAATTGTAGAAATAAACGAAAAAGATGTATCGCTTTATTTATCACATTATTGGAACCTGCTCCCTGATGGAAAAAAGAAAGACCTAACGAAAGAACAATTTCCAAAGGGTACGGTTATACCGAGAAAAGGTGAACCTCAAAGCAGGGATTACGTTCTTTCTTTTCCAGACACAAGAAAAAGATACGCTTTGTTAAGATTGGCGATCGAAAACCAAATCCGGCTGAAAAAAGTTTAAAAAAACCAGCGAGAACACTTCTCGCTGGTCTTTTAAATTGTTTATACGAACAATTTTTTGCTTGTAGGGAACTTCGCACATTTTATTTTACCTGGTAGCTAATTCCGTCGCTTATTATTTTGATGTCGCCATCTAAATCGGTGCGAAAAATTTGGATGCCAGCTAGATTTTCTAAGGTTTGAGGGTGGGGGTGGCCGTAAGAATTATTTTTACCGCACTGAATTACGGCAGTTTCCGGTGATACCGCTTCAATGAACTCTTTAGCGCTTGAGGTCTTGCTTCCGTGGTGACCCACCTTTAAAACATCTGAGTCAATTTCAGCTCCCCTTTTAATAAGTTTTCTTTCAACAGATTGATAAGCATCGCCGGTAAACAAAAAGGATATTTTATCAAAAACCAAACGGGTCACTATTGAAGTGTTATTGCTATTTTCAACTTCCTGCCCTTCCAAATTTTCAAAAGGATATAGGGTATCTAAAAAAAGTTTTCCGCCGGGATGGCTTCCCGGTAGAACACCGGGAAGCCATCCCGGATAGATGATTGTTTGACCGGATTTGGCAATATAAATTTTAGCTTCCTCTTTATCTTGTTCTTTCTGAAGGGCCCTCTGCCACTCTTTATATTCGGACGTGGTTCTTGAAACCCCTGTCCATAAAATATTTTCTACTTTGTATCTTTTTAAAACCTCGATTAAACCAGCAAGATGATCGTGTTCGGGATGAGTTAAAATAATCAGGTCAATAGTTCTGTCCCAGAAGGGCATTTCTCTTCCTAGCTTCTCTAAAATCGTCTCGTCGGGTCCCCCATCAATTAGAATCTGATGACGTTGAGGAGTTTCAATAAAAATGCTATCTCCCTGGCCGACATCGAAAAAATTAACCTCCAAAAATTGGGATTTGCTTAAATCGTAAACTGCAAGCCACGCAAGGATGTTTAATCCTATCAAAATTCCAAAAATGACTAAAATGATTTTTTTTGAATCTTTGTTCATCATCTAAAATATAATTCAAAATTCAAAAAACTCAAAAACTCAATCTATTTGATAAAAAGCCCGAAGTCGCCGCTAGCGACACTTCGGGCTTTTTCAAGACTTCCGGAAATCTCAAAAACCTATACCTTTGCCTTTCCCAGTATCCTGTACATTTTTGTCCCGCAAGTTGGACAGATTCCAGTCATTGCCCTTCTTTTCACCCCACCCTTTCCTTTCATGGCAACTTCCTTTTCATCCTTCATTTCTCTTTTCT
>PCWJ01000050.1:7198-7544 GCA_002787295.1 Candidatus Nealsonbacteria bacterium CG11_big_fil_rev_8_21_14_0_20_37_68 | reverse complement strand
TTTGGTTTCGACCTTTGTCTCAAAACGTAAAGGGTTCTTAATTATCCCCAACCTAACTTATTATACCTCAATTTAAGCAAAAATGGTAGTCAACCCCGCACCTTTTCAGGACTGAAGGCTACGCCAAATTCTTCGTTTGAACTGACTATAAACCTTGCCAAATTGTTTGAGTTTTGTTTCGCGATCTTTGGCATCATTCTCGTTGGCGTAGCCTTCAGTGTAAACCAATTTCCAAGGTAAATACTTCTTAGTAGATGTTACTAATCCAGCATTATGCTCTTTTAATCTTTGAACAATGTTTTTAGTATAACCAATATAAAGTTGTTGGTGCTCTTTACTTTTTATT
>PCWJ01000050.1:5381-7187 GCA_002787295.1 Candidatus Nealsonbacteria bacterium CG11_big_fil_rev_8_21_14_0_20_37_68 | reverse complement strand
ACCCCTATCCGGCCTCCGGAAATCAATATGGATTTCATCTTTCTTCTAATATTGTCTTCTCTCCTGGGCCCAAAATTGTCTTCTCTAAAGATTGAATTTGAGAAAGCAAAACCCCTAACGCTATAAACGCGCAAATAATAATAATAAGAAATCCTATTGAAGAAAGAATCTTTTTATTTAAAAAATGGTAGCGGTTTTGGTTATTCATAATTCTTTAAGAGTTAGGAAGTCTTTTTTAAGTAATTCTTTCAGATTGGGATTATGGAGAGCGGCGGCTGGATGATAAAGGGGAATTATTTTTACCCCTTTAAATTGCTCTATCCCAGAAGGCAAAGCATAAACTTTTTTGAATTTAACGGGATAAACTTTTCCGTGAATTTTAGAAATACCCTGAATTTCATTTTTCAATCCATATTTTTCGAAAATATATTTTGTAGAATAATTTCCTAAAGTACAGATTGTTTTTGGCTTTATAACTTCAATCTGCCTATCCAAATAAGGTGCACAAGCCTTGATTTCCTTTTTTCTGGGGCCGCGATTCCCGGGAGGATGACATTTTAAAATATTGGTAATGTAAACTTCTTTTCTTTTTATCCCCGCCGATTCTAAAAGTTCATCCAAAATTTTCCCGGCCGCCCCGCAAAAGGGCAGCCCTCTTTTGTCTTCCGAAGCTCCCGGCGCCTCACCAGTAAGCACAATCTTTGCCTTTGGATTCCCTTCCCCAAAAACCGTCTTAAGTCTTTCTTTATAAAGAGAGCATTTTTTGCAATTTAAAATTTCGGTTTTAATGTTTTCAAGTGTGTTCATAGTAAGCTCCTGTAGCCGCCGGGATTAGGAGTCGCAAGCGCATATTTTGCTTTTATCTTCTGGTTCAATATGAATGGTAATATCTTTTATCTCGGGAATTTCTTTTTGTAGCCTTTCTTTAACCTGATGGGAAATTTGGTGCGCTTTTTCTAAAGGAAATTCGGGGGAAATAACAATATGCATATCTAAAAATATATGGCCTTCTAATCCCCTGGTTCTAATTTGGTGGGTTGATTCTATCCCATCAATCTCCGAAGCAATTTTTTTAATTTTTTCCGGGGCAATAAAAGCTACATCACATAAAATTTTTGAACTCTCTCTGAATACCTCCGTAGCCATTTTAATAATAAAACCAACAACAAAAATAGCCAGAAGGGGATCCGCCATTGGAAAACCAGCCCTGATGGCAATCGCTCCTAGAATTACCCCACCGGTTGTAAAAATATGAGATTTAGTGTGAAAAGAATCAGCTTTTAAGATTATGCTTTTTAATGTCTTTGCCCGGGAATACTCATATCGAGCTACAAAATAATCAATAATCAAACTGCCTATTAAGACTCCGAAAACTAAAATAGTTATTTGGGGAATGGTAGGATTTAAAAATCTCTGAATTATTTCCTTACAAATTTCATAGACGATTATAATCAATAAAAATAAAATCCCCAGAGAGGCTAAGGCCTCATATTTTTGGTGTCCGTATGGATGGTTTTCATCTTTGGGCCGAGCTGAAATTTTTACTCCTATCAGTCCAATGATATTTGAGGCGCCATCAAAGAAAGAGTGAATCCCGTCAGCTAAAATACTTAAAGCCCCGGAGAAAAGACCGATAAAAATTTTGGCAAAAGCCACCAACCAGTTCAGAAACAGAATTTTTATTAAAACTTTTTTTATTTCCGAATAATTCATTTTAAAAGCCCGTTCGGGAAGCCATCCCGCCGGCGGGATGGGCTTTGCGGTAAATTTACATAGTTTATTTCTTTTTAGGCCCTCCTAAAATTA
>PCWJ01000050.1:2884-5371 GCA_002787295.1 Candidatus Nealsonbacteria bacterium CG11_big_fil_rev_8_21_14_0_20_37_68 | reverse complement strand
TTTAGATTTTCTATTTCAGATTTGGCAAAAGGACAACTCAAACAGGGCAAATTATATTTTACCAAAATTTCCACCGCTTCGGGAATTTTCAAAATCTCAGCCAGAGTTGTTTTCGCTGTTATCTGTTTCATTTATCAGGTGGCTAGCCAGCCGCCGTCAATTACCACCGTGGAGCCGGTCATATAAGAAGAGGTATCGGAAGCCAAAAACAATACCAAATTGGAAACCTCTTCAGTCCTGCCCATCCGATGCAGGGGAATTCTGGCCAATGTTGCTTCCATGGTTTTTGGGTCTGACTTCAAAGGGTCAACCATCGGAGTTTCAATGACGCCCGGGGCAACAGCATTCACCCTGATATTGTAAGGCGCCAGTTCTACGGCCAGAGCTTCAGTCATTCCGACTATCCCGCCTTTTGAAGCGGAATAATGAGTGAGATTAGGAAAACCGACTCCCACCTGACCCATGGCAATTGAAGCAATGTTAACAATCACTCCCGACTTCTGTTTTGCCATTTCTTTGGCTGCAGCTTGTGCGCAAAGAAAGTATCCCTTAAGATTTATATCTAAAGTTTTATCCCAATCTTCTTCAGTTAATTCCAAAAATGGCTTAAATTGGCAGATTCCAGCATTATTAACCAAAATATCAATTCTGCCAAATTTCTTAATTGTTTTTTTTACCATCTCATCGACCTGTTCTCTTTTTGTCACATCACATTTTACTGCCAGGGCTTTTCCTCCTCCTTTTTCAATTTCTTTTACCACCTTCTGACACTCTTCCAGGGAAATGTCTGAAACTACTATTTTTGCTCCGGCTTTAGCTAATTTCAGAGCATGTGATTTTCCCATCCCCCTTCTGGCTCCGGTAATAATGGCCACTTTACCCCGTAGTAGAGAATTCTCACTACGGGGTTTATCTTTTAATTCAAACATAAATTTTTGAATTTAATTTTGACTTTTTCGACCTTTGTTTCCTTGTTTTAAACACTTGTTTATTTTACCGAAGCTACCCAAACATTAGCTACCCAAACATTAAAAACTCGGGTTTAAAGATTAACAAAAACCCCAAAGCAAATATTAGTATCCCTCCAAACAGAGTCGCCCAGTAATTATATTTTTCGGTAAAACCAATTTTAGTTAAAGTAATTGCGGCCAAAGAAAAAATTATTAAATCATCCAATATAAAAATAAAAGTATAGAGTAAAAGATAAAGATAATAAATCAATGGATTTAAGTGGTTTAAGGTTAAAATTTTAGTATAGATAGCCGGGAGGCCGGCTGAACAGAAAAATTCTACCAAATTTAGTCCAATGGCCAAAAGAATAATTCCGCCAAAGATTGCAAAAGTAAGAGGAGATGCGGCTAATTTTTCGGTATGGTTTTTCAACCAATTTTTAATTCTTTCCTGAAAATTTAACTTTCCGTCACTCACTTTGCACACCCCCGGCCGAAATTGAATAAAATTTTTAATCTGCCAAATCCCCACTCCCAGGGCAAAAACCCCGATTAAAATTCTGGTCAGATTTACATAGCTTATAACCAAAAATAAATTAAGCCAGGCGGCCAAAATTAAATAATAGAATATGCCAGAGACAGCAAGAAATGTTCCGCCAATAAACCACATTCTTTTTCTTGAGCGGGTATTAATTAAAAGGGCAATTAAAAACAAAAGGACCCACATTGCACAGGGATTCAATCCATCAACGGCTCCCAGGATTACAGTCAACAGAGGTAAAGAGAGCTTAGAGATATTAATGCTGCCAAAAATCGGAATCTTAATTTTTTGAAAAGCCGTGGATTCTTCGCCCAAGCACTCTTTTAAACAATTTTCGATATCTTCGCCAATTTGCTGGTTAAAGCCGATGAAATATCTGGTGGGGGTAAGGGTTACCGGAATCCACCCTCTTTTCCCTTCCGGCACCTGATATTTCTCGTAAAAATCTTGTAAAATTTCTTTATTTTGGGGGTGAGAAATTACTTCATATCTATTTACCACAATTTCCGGATATTTTTTTTCTAATTCTTTTAAAAATTCTTCTTCCTCGTCACAATGGGGACAAATGGCGCTGTAAAAGAAATTAATTTGCAGAACCTCTCCCTGGGCAAAAACAAAATTAAACCAGCCTAATGCAAAACAGAAAATTAAAATAGCAAAAATCCACTTTTTCATAATTTTACTTTAATATTTTTCTCTTTAATTTCTCCCAAATACTGGCTCGATCTATAATTAAAATTCCATTAAGGTGGTCTATTTCCTGCTGCAAACAATGAGCTAAAAGTCCCCTTGCCCTAATTTTAAAATTCTCTCCCTCTTTATTAAGGGCTTCTACTTCAATTTCCTCTGCTCTTTTTATTTTCAAAAAAACTCCGGGCACGCTTAAGCATCCCTCTTCCAAAACTCTTTTGCCCTCTTTTTTTAAAATTTTCGGGTTAACAAAAACTTGAGGCCCTCTGCCTATGTCTATCACTACAATCTGCTTGAAAATTCCAA
>PCWJ01000050.1:0-2869 GCA_002787295.1 Candidatus Nealsonbacteria bacterium CG11_big_fil_rev_8_21_14_0_20_37_68 | reverse complement strand
TCTTCAATCAATTTCTTGTCATCTTCGGTAACTTCTTTCAGGGGTTCAGATTTTATTCTTAAAATTGGGTCCGGATATTTTTTAATTTCCCGTATCATTTTCTTGCTTTATTAATTTAATTCCTATTTCGGAAATTTTACATCCGCCAAAAAATAAAATTATGGCGAGGATTGACCAAGCAATCAAATTAAAAAGTCGGGGTAAAAAATCTTCAGGTATTATTTCTCCCAACTTTGACTCTATTGTTTTTTGCATTGCCTCTTCCGGACTTAATCCTCCGCCGGCCTGCTGCTGGGAAACCTCTGTTTTTGTAACTTTAAAAATTTCCGGAGCTTCTGTTTTAGCAGTAAAAATCTGATAAGAAGAATATATGACCCAGAAAATAATAACCAATCCAGCGATTAACAAAAACCAACCGATTATTTTTTTCATGTTAATTCAAGATTATAACCACTACTTTCTAGTCTTCCGTCTGGACAAGACCAGACGGAAGAAAAAATTAAGTCAAAATGACCACCAACCATATTATAAGTAAAGCAAGGATAGCAAGTAAAATATAGGTTCTCTTTGTAAGTTTGGTTTCGGTAGTGATTTCCATAAATTAATTACTTTTTATTTTTTCGACCTTGCCCGGTAGTAGAATTTCGACAAATGTTTTGCGGAGCCCCGTAGAACTCCGCCAGTCGGCGGAGCGAGGCAGGTTCTTAAATTATAAATTCAATGGCTGCTCCAATCAAACACAAAATTCCAAAAATCAGGGCAAATTTAGAAAAATTTATTTTTTGGGAAATTTTGATTAAAAAATGCAAACTTAAAATCCCAACCGAAAAGCTAAAAAATAAAGACCGCCAGCTCTCGCAAATTAAAATCGGGTTTTCTAAAAATAAATAGCAACTTGAAGCCAGTACCACCGGTAAAGACATCATATAGGAAATCTTTAATATCTGGAATGGCTCTACTCCTCCTAAAGCTAAACCAAAAATGGTAGAACCCGATCTGGACAGACCGGGAATAACCGAAAGACCCTGTAAAAACCCGCAAATTGCTGCCAATTGGTTTGGGTTTAGATTTAACTTAGCGGGAAGCCATCCCGCCGGACGGGATGGCTTCCCGGCGGTGGAGGTCCTTTGGAAATAAGCAGTAAATAAAAGACCAAGACCCATCACCAACAAAAGGCCTGCTCCAATAGCAACCCCCTTTAATAGTTTATAAACCGGAAAACCAACTGCCAAAGAAATAAGAGTGGCAATAATCAAAAATTGGAGTAAATTCTTGTCTTTAAAAGATAAAATGTTCATCCAATCCTTTCCAAAATAAATTAAAACTGCCAAGGCCGTTCCCAGGTGTAAAAATAAAGCTAAATCAAGAGGGCTTTTCAGCCCGGGGAGAAATTGGGCCACCAAAGCCACCACTCCTTCGCTTGAAATGGGAATCCACTCGAAGATTCCCTGTAAAATTCCCAAAAGAATGTAACTCATAAAAAATAGTAAACCCGCCTAAGTTTTGCTTTGCAAAATTTTGGTGGGTAAAGGGTCCAAAACCCGCAGTTATCTCCTTTTAAATTATCTTAAATATTTGTCAATGTTTATTAAATGCTCTTTGTAGGTTCTGGCATAATGAATTTTTCTGTTTCCGTCGTGAAGATAATATAAATAATCTGTTTCCTGGGGATTAATTGCCGCTTTTATTGCCTCCGGCCCTGGACTACAAATTGGGGTGGGAGGATAACCCAGGTAGCGATAAGTATTATATAGTGAATCAATTTTTCGATCTTCGGGCCAAACTACCGGCCACCACTTCTTTGGAACCCCCAGAGCATATTGCAGAGCAGCATCAACCTGAAGAAGAAAATTTTTTTGGTATCTTTTTAAAATAATTCCGGCAATTTGAGGCATCTCGGTTTTGTTAGCTGCTTCTCTTTGAACCAAAGAAGCCAAGATAACGGTGTCGGAATTAAAATCTTTATCGGAATTTTCTTTAAATTCATAAACAAACTGACCTTCTAGCCTTTCGGCAACATTACTTCCAGACCAATCCAAAGGAAATAAATAAGTATCTGGAAACAAATAGCCCTCCTTGGCTCTTTGAAGAAAATCTTTCTTTTGAAAATCCTGCCAATTTAAATTTAGTTGTAAAATTTTGACGACCTCTTCTTTTCTCAAGCCCTCTGGGATCTGCACCCATTTTTGAGGAGAAGGAATTACCAGATTCTCGGCTATTTCGAGAACTGACATACCCTTTGAAATCAAATAACCGCCAGGTTTAATTTGGTTTTCCCAGTTTTGAATTTTTAAAATCAGTTTAAATGCTGCTGGGTTTCTAATAAAGCCCCGGGAATGTAATTCTTCAATTAGGGCTTGCTGAGAAAGATCTTGCCCTACTATAAACACTTCATTTTCTGACTTTCCCCAAAAAGTCCGGGGAAAAGTCGGTGGGGCAAACTGAAAAAGAAAAAGTAAAACCAAAAAAATAAAAATTATTCTAATGAAAATAAATGTTTTTTTTCTCATCCCGATTTTATCGAGGATCTTCGATAGCAAAGCTATCAGGATCGGTATCTTTTAATAACCTGAGGGATGAATTCAAAAATATCAGAAGCCATTAGTCCCTCGCCGTATTTTTTTGAGGCCTGCTCTCCTGCTTTTCCATTTATAAAGCTCGCTGCTTTTGCTGCCTCAAGGGGAGAAATCTTTCTGGCTAAAATTGCTCCCAAAATTCCAGAAAGACTATCTCCCAGCCCGCCTTTTGTCATATAAGGAGAACCGGTTTTATTTAAGGCTACCTGCCTGCCATCGGAAATAACATCAATATGGCCCTTAAGCAATATGGTACAACCCAAGATTTTTGCCCATTTTTTTACCTTGTCTTT
>PCWJ01000053.1:865-3705 GCA_002787295.1 Candidatus Nealsonbacteria bacterium CG11_big_fil_rev_8_21_14_0_20_37_68 | reverse complement strand
GGAAGTTTTACCAAAACTTTTTATTCCTCTTTTTTCTAACTCTCTCATTTTCTGAAAGGTATTTTCCCCTGGCATTTCTTCTAATTCTGGCCAAAATAATTTTACTGGGACAATTGCAATCTGATACTTTTCAATTATTTCCTGAGGAAAATCGACAGCTTCCTCGGTAACAATACCAATTTTTTCCATAGTATTAATATAGTATTAATAAAGACTTATCTTTAGCGACCTAATTCATTTTACCACAAAAATTGCCTCCGCCGAAAGGCGGTTCGCCAACCGGCGAAGCCAACTGGCGAAGGCAACAAAATAAAAACTCTCCTCGGCTAATTTAGTCCAAAAACCTCGGAGAGTTAATTAACTTTTTCACTTGAGAATAGAAACTACTGTTGGTATCTTTGGCCGTAATGGACAGGCTGACAATCTTAATATCCCACAGTGGTCAAGCAAGCGATGGCCAATATACCGTTCATCAACAAGCCCAGACAAAAGGCATTTGCCAAGAAATTCTAACCACCCCATCTCATCCAGTAAACCTGCACCATAGTAGTGGTAAGACCTACCAGAAGCCAGAATTGCCCCACTTTGATGACCGATTTCTTTAAGAAACCACTCTATCTTTCCCACGCTTTCAGTTGATTCATTGCAAGAAAAATCCATAAGTGGAATGTGGTAAGTTTTTCCCTCTACTTTTTTTTCGACAAAACAGCTAAAACCAAGTTTTTATTCTGGAAAGAAGCGATGATTTGATTAAGTTTCTCGGCTGTAATTTCATGCCTTTTTAGCCCAACTACCTTCTTGCTTGGATCGTGATAAAGTAGGTGGGGCAAAAGAGGAATTTTGCGCGATTCCATTATATTATAATGCGGAGCATAGACATAAAAACCCAATGCCTCTATCTTAGGGTGAATTCTAACAATCTCTGCCACGACCTCGACTGCTGTCATTCCTATCTCAAAAGACGGTATTATACTTTTCAAGGTGCTTCACCTCCTTTTCTTAATATGGTATATCTTAACAATTCGATATAAAAAATCAAGGGCCAAACAAAAAGCCTGGCTTGATGCCGAGGCTTTGGGTATGATTATTTTCTCACTGGTACTTCGTGAGGTTTTAATGAAAGCTCTTCGGGAGTATAACGCTTTTGAAGCTCCTCTTTCCAGATTTCCATCGCCTTCCACTGATTTTCAAGTGCCTTCTCTCTTTCAGGAGTAAGGCGTTTCTTGGTTGGTCCATAAACCTTTATTGGCGGAGTTGCCATTCGAAGTGGTGCGTATTCGCTGACTTCCTCGCGGAGTTTATCCATAAAAGTTGCTATTCGTTTTCTTAAATTATCGGTAGAAATAGTTACTGGATAGAGGTAAGAATAAACATCTAGTCCCTCATCGATTAAGCGGCGATGCAGCTTAAATTGTTCATCAAAGAACTCCGGTGCGGCTCTGGTATTTTCGTGGAAAGTTTGCCTATCAAAACCTTTATGGCAGACACAGACACCCAGATTCTTGAAGTTCCTGATTTTCTCCCTTTGCTTTGCTGTTAAATACTTCCAATAGAAATCGCCGGTAACCAGATTGCAGTCAACCCAGACGTAGATATAATCTTCGAGTTTAAACTCCTCTAGGGCTTGGACCATCCAGACTATAATCTCTGGAACAATAAATACTTCGCCACCGGATATTCTTAGAATATTTAGTCTTAGATCGAGATTGGGAGAATCTTGATTCTTTCTTTTTTCTACAAGGAATTGCTTTAGATATTCTTCTGCTGAAAAATATCTTCCGTATTTCGGATTAGCGCTGTTGCATACTCTATCGACGTAACAATACCAGCAATTAAGGTTGCAACCATTAATCTGGCCGAGAAAAGCAGCATTGCACTCATCAGGGGTGACATTGAGTTTTTTAGCGGCAATACCAGCTGGTTCTCCCCGAAAAGGATCTAATTCTTTATCTTCTGGTTTGGTATAAATTTTTGATCTAAAAATACTTTCAAAAAAGCGTTCTTTGGTAAGGTCCTTTTGCTGTTCTGTGCCAGCAAGAACCGCTAAAAGCACCTTTTTATTCTTTAGGTCAATCATTTTCGGCCTCAGTTTTTCAGCCAGTTCGATAGGATTGTATCCTTTCATTTCAACCTCCTCTTAACTTTTTGTTAAAGACTCTGTATTTACCCTACAAAATCTCAAAAGAAAAAGCAAGCCCCGTACCAATCCTTTCGGGATGGTACGGGGCAAGCCTGTCTAACTGGCGGCATCGGATACCGCCAGGAAATAAAAAAAGCCGTTTGCTATTGCCCAAAATTTTAAACAAAAAAATCTGCCCTGTGTGCGACAGATTTGGTGTTCTATTTATTTGGAACAGGCTTTTTTATAACGGTTTAAATTCTCTGCTGAGTTTTTCATAAATCTGTTTTTCGCTTATTGATAAAAAGTTATCAACATAAGTTTTTTCATCTTTTCTGGCTTTCCGGTGGGCGATTTCTTTTGAATTATTGAGGATTTTTTGATAATACATTTCTCTTAATTCGTGAAAAAATACAACGTCCATTGTGGACTGGAAAATAGTCCCTGGATCCAGCTCAACCAATTCAATAAGGGTATAGTCTATCTGGTCTATTTCTCCTGAATTTTTGTCCAAAAAGTGCCATTGTACATCTCTAAAACCAGCAGCCACTCTCTCAGAATAAAGATCACCATCTTTTCTAAAAAAATTCTCTACTATACTGGCTCTTACTATAAACGGAATTCCCTGATAAACCAATAGAGTTTTGCTGAAATCGAATTTTAAAAGTGCTGATAAATCAATACGGATGTCAGGCTGTAATTCATATTGGATATATTCCAT
>PCWJ01000053.1:366-854 GCA_002787295.1 Candidatus Nealsonbacteria bacterium CG11_big_fil_rev_8_21_14_0_20_37_68 | reverse complement strand
TCCATATCATTTCTGGAAAACACTCTTAGTAATGCCACCTTACCCTCCTTTATTCTTCGCTAACTTAGTTTACTATTTATCCTTTAAAAATCAAACTAATAAAGACACTTGACATTCTCTATGGGTGCTGTATAATGGGGTCAGACGATAAGTCGAATTAGCTTAAGCGAGTCTTTAATCCAAAAATTTAAAGTAGTAGTTAAGTATAGCGACTTAGAGTTTCAAGGTCGCTTTTTATTTTTATTCATCAAAAAAAATAACATGGCATACGATTCAGATAGAGAATTTGCACCTCGAGAAACAGTCAAGGGCAATTGGAAATGCTCAGACTGCGGGGTAGAAATCACTGAACTTCCTTTTGAACCAACTGCAGACAGACCTATTTACTGCAAAGCGTGTTGGTCAAAAAGAAGACCAAAAAGAGATTTCAGCAGATAATCCTAAACAAAAATCCCGCATTTGGCGGGTTTTTTGTTTCTTTTTTTGAT
>PCWJ01000053.1:0-353 GCA_002787295.1 Candidatus Nealsonbacteria bacterium CG11_big_fil_rev_8_21_14_0_20_37_68 | reverse complement strand
TTTTTTGTTTCTTTTTTTGATTTTCTTCTGACATTTGAATCTTCTTTTAATTTAACTCATTTTTGGCTTTTTATCAATTTTGGCGTTTTTGGTTTAACAAAAATTCAGAAATATCCAAAATATCCCCAATTTACCACAAATGTCTTGAGACTTCATAGCCAGAGCATAATTACTTTGTATTGCAAACGGGGGGTTCTTGTTTTGTTCTATCCCTCACTCCTTCATTAACCCCTAAGGTTTTAATTTCCTGGGGTCTAGGCTCCTGAGGTTTACTTTCCCGGGTCTTATACCATCGATCCTTTAGTTCATCAATACTTTCTGTTTTGTTAATTCGAGCCCTTAGCTCCTCCTGG
>PCWJ01000022.1 GCA_002787295.1 Candidatus Nealsonbacteria bacterium CG11_big_fil_rev_8_21_14_0_20_37_68 | reverse complement strand
AAATAAGATAAAAATTCTCTATTTGCCCGCCGAAGCTCAGCGAAGGCGGGCTTTTTAATTTATGTCAGCAATTATTTTACAAACTAAAATTGAGGTTTTAGCTTAAAAATTAGCGAAATTTTGCCCTGGGGATGAATTTTGTTTTAAATTCTTAATTCGCGAGCAACGTCGGGATCAAGAGATGTGGTAATAAGATTTCTAATTTCTGTTATCTTTACCCATCTGATTTCAGCTACCTCGTGTGGTTCTTGAGGCTCTGCAATTTGTTTAAGAGAAGCTAATTTACAAAGATGATAAACAATCATTACAGGAAAAAATTGGGGATGGAATCTGAGAGCAATTTGTTTTATCGGGATAACATCATAGCCGGTTTCTGCCAATATTTCTCTTTTAACGCATCCTTCCCTGGTTTCACTAAGTCTCTGTTTGCCTCCCGGAAACGCCCATTCGAGGACAGCGCTATCTTTACCTATTTCTTTTTTTCTCCTCCGTATCATCAATACTTCTTTCTTTTCATTGAGAACTACTCCTAAATTAATAAAATTTTTTTCTTCTGCGTCTATTTTGTCCTTCATACGATTTAATAATAACACAAGAATAGAATTATGTCACTTCGCGTCACGAGCACGGGGTGTTCTGTTGTTTTTAAATTTAATATTTTGTCAGAACTTATTTTACAAGTATTAATTTCTATTTTAGCTTTAAAATTAGGGATATTTGGGGTTGTGGATAAATTTTGTCGGAAACTCTTGACAAAATTATTTATCCTTGATATTATAGCAGTAGCTAAATTAACAACTACATCTGGGATGTATAGAGATAAAATCTAGAAATGAAAGGAGGCCGTAAATGCAAAAGGTAGGAACTATTAAAGGAAGCGAAGAAAAACGAACAGACCAATGGGAAACCCTTGAACAGAGTGCAAATGAAGCGGGGTGGATTCCTCAGCAGTCTTACGAAGCGCAAGTTAGCAATTTCCAAATCTGTCCTCTGGATCAAAAAGCCATTAAGAAGGAAAAAGAAGTATGGGACAGATACCTTTCTGTCAAAGACCACCAACGGCTGATGTACCACGAGCTGTTTAGGTATGAATTCTATGAGGGGCTTTTTAGAAAGGGCTTTTGGGGGAACATCGAGGATGCAATAAGGAAAATAGCTCTTCCAGAGACTTCCCGAATTGTAATCTTTTCAGCCGGTACTGGGAGAGACTTGTTAAAGGTAGGATTAGCAGCTGGGATTTGGAAATCAACTGCGCCTGCATTAATCCGAGGTACATACAAGGAGATTAATCCTAAATATTTCCAGTTGGTGAACTCTTGCGCCCGTATAATGGTCACCGAACACGAGCCACACGTTTACGCGGCATTGGAAGCGCTGGTAGACCAACTCATTCGAGACGGGGTTCCAGATGAACGGATGGTTAGTGTTAGGAAATGGGATTTCCGATATAAATCTCCTTTAGTAACGGAATCCCAGGACCTAGTGGTTTTTGCTCTGGTTGGCAATTACGCCAAGATTACAGAGCAGCCGTTTATCTTGCAAGAAGTAAGCCGATGTCTCAAGAAAGGCGGTTATCTGGTCGCCTCGACCATGCTTCCAGATCTCAACTTCTCAAAAGCTCGAGTAGGACTGAAGAAGTTAATGATCATCCTTTCTTCTCCTTTATGGTGGCCAATCTTCAATAAAGCTCTTCCATGGCAGGTTCAATGGGGGAAGATGGCTGGCGAAATGAATAAAACAGGGTATTGGGAAAATGTTCCCGCTGAAAGATGGATGGAATTTCTAAAGCCAGCAGGAATGAAACCTGTAAAGATTTATCCGGCGCCTTCCTCTCTCCTGCCAGTTGAGGTTTTAGTGGCACGAAAAGAGTAACATTATTGGGGTTAACCTTTTGATTAAGGTTAACCCCTTCTTTATTTAACAATAAATGTTATAATCAACTAAGAAAATTTACTCTGTGAATACTTAAATTTTTATGGATATAAAGTATACTATTTTACTGATTGCTTTATTGAACTTCATAATTGGCTTTTTTGTTTTATCAAAAAATCGAAAAAGTACTGTAAATCTATCATTTGCATTAGTTTCTTTTGATTTGGGATTTTGGGCAGTAAGCATGTTTTTTTATGTAAAACCTCTTGTCTTTGATAGCGAAACTTGGATAAAAATAGTTTACTTATTTGTTATTGGACTTGCTGTTATATGGACTTACTTTTTTAAGATTTTTTTGGAGGTGAAAGATAAGATATTCCCAATTTCAATCACTCTAGTAGCTTTTTTCTTTATTTACGTATTAATTAATACTGATTATTGGGTAAAAGAAGTTATCACTAAACCGTGGGGGCCCGAAACAATTCTAGGCCCGGCCTATGGATTATTCGGAATATATATACTTATTACATTTGGATGGGTTGTTTATTATTTGGTGAAAAAAATTCTACAATCTAGGGGAATTCAGAAAATACAGCTACTCTATGTTTTCGCTGGAGGGTTTATTTATTCCATTTTGGCTACTATTTTTGATGTAGTTTTACCTTTAATTACAGGTAACTCCCGATTTTTTTGGATAAGCACTTATTTTTCTCTCTTTTTTATTGGTGCTACTGGCTACGCAATAATTAAATATCGTTTAATGGATATTCGGTTTGTTTTGGGTAGGGGAGCAGTGTATGCTCTTTCTTTAATTACAATTATTGCTTTGGCTTTTTTATTGATGTTTTTAGGTAATCAATTTCTCAACACTGTTCCTTTTAATATTGTTGGTCCCTTAATTTTAATTATCGGTATTCTTCTTTTTCAACCTATATTTCGGTTTTTTGAGAAGTTGGCCTCGAAGTATTTTTATTATACTTTTTATTCTTATCAGACGGTTTTGACGGATTTGGGAAAGGGATTAACTCGGTTTTTGGATTTGGGCCAGCTTTCTTCTTTAATTGTTAGCACTTTAATGAACACAATGAAATTAGATAGAACGGTGGTGCTTTTAAGGGAACCGGGGGATGGAGAATACATAATTCAAAAGAATATAGGTTTCAAAGAAGAAAATGGCATTTCTTTGGTCAAGGATAACTTCTTAACCATTTGGTTAGAAAGAGCTCAAATGCCTTTGGTTTATGAAGAGCTTTCTTTAATTATTAGAGATACTGGAAAGGGGGAAATGAAGATAAGGTTAGAGAACTTAAAAGAAAATATGAAAAGAATTGAAGCTGCTCTTTGTCTTCCTCTTCTTTTAGAAAACAAAATTATTGGCATGATTGTTTTGGGAAATAAATTGTCCGGTGAACCCTATTCACAACAAGATATTGAACTTTTAACAACTCTTTCAAATCAGGCTTCAATAGCTTTACAAAATGCTAAATCATATTCAGAAATTAAAAATTTTAGTATTAGATTAGAAAGAGAAGTGGAAAAAGCAACTAAAGAATTAAGAGAGGCCTACGAAGAATTGAAAAAGTTGGATAAGGCGAAATCGGAGTTTATTTCTATTGCCTCCCATCAGTTGAGGACGCCTTTGACGGCAATTAAGGGTTATATTTCGATGATGCGAGAGAAAATCTATGGAATTCCACCAGAGCAGATGGAAAAACCATTAAAGAATATTTACGCCTCCAATGAAAGATTGATAAAATTAGTTAATGACCTTTTAAGTGTTTCCAGGATTGAGGCAGGGAGAATGGA
>PCWJ01000047.1:271-3186 GCA_002787295.1 Candidatus Nealsonbacteria bacterium CG11_big_fil_rev_8_21_14_0_20_37_68 | reverse complement strand
TAACGAAATAATCTTACCCTGGCCCAATGCTGTCGAAGCGGCTTTAATCAAAGGAATAAAAGCAATTGGCGTAAAGAATCTAAAAGAAACCGTAGAATATTTACAAAACCAGAAAGAAATAGCTCCTCTTGAAATAAGTATCGAAAAATTCTTCCAAAAACCTGATTATCCAGTGGACCTCAGTTGGATTAAAGGCCAAGAATATGCCAAGAGGGCTTTAGAAATTGCCGCAGCAGGTTCGCATAATCTTTTAATGCAAGGTCCGCCGGGAGCAGGAAAAAGTCTCCTATCCAAAACTGTCCCCTCTATTTTACCTGACCTAAATCTCCAAGAAGCGTTAGAGATAACTCAAATTTACAGCATAGCCGGACTTTTACCAAAAGAAAAACCCTTAATTTCAGAGAGGCCATTTCGTTCTCCTCATCATACTTCTTCGGAAGTGGCTTTAATCGGAGGAGGAAATCCTCCCCGTCCGGGAGAGATTACCTTAGCTCATCGAGGAGTCTTGTTTTTAGATGAATTTCCAGAGTTTCACCGAGATGTCTTGGAGAGTCTTCGTCAGCCGCTCGAAGAAGGAAAAATCACTTTATTAAGATCCAAACATTGCTTAACTTTCCCCAGTAGATTTACTTTAATTGCGGCTTCCAATCCTTGTCCTTGCGGTTATTATGGAGATCCGGAAAGAAAATGCAGTTGCCAACCATCCCAAATTGCCATGTATCGCAGAAAACTTTCGGGACCGCTCATTGATCGAATCGATCTTCTGATTTCTGTCCCTCAGCTAAAATATGAAAAATTAACCTCTCCAGACGAAGAAAACTCTAGTTTTAAAATCAGAGAAAAAGTGAAAAGAGCTCGAGAAATTCAGCAAAATAGACTTCAAATAGATGGAATTTTAGTTAATTCAGAAATGCAAATTCCTCAAATAAAAAAATACTGCCAGATAGGCTCAGCCTCACAATCCCTTTTAAGGAAATACGTTGACTCCGGCCGGCTTTCGGCAAGAGGATATCATCGAGTTTTAAAGGTAGCCAGAACCATTGCTGATTTAGAAAATTCAGAAAAGATTTTAGAAGACCACCTCTCCGAAGCTTTAATGTATAGAATCAGAGAAGAATGAACTACCACTGTTTAAAAGTCCTGCGGGATGGCTTCCCGCAGGACTTTTATGTTTTTGAAAAAAAGCGAGAGTTCCCTATTTTTAGGACGGCCGTCTTAAAAATAGGGAAAAAGTAAACAGTGTTTATTTCCAGCTTAAATAACTTCCTACCGAATATTTAATTAGGGGATTTTGCGCCCCTCGAACATCAAAATGTAAATGGCAGCCAGTTGTCCGACCGGTTTGGCCCATATAGCCAATCATCGCTCCTTGAGATACATCTTCGCCAACTTCAACTAAAATTTTAGATAAGTGCCCGTAATAAGTTACAACTCCGTTGGGATGCAAAATTCGGATGAAGTTTCCGCCAATTCCATCCCATCCGGTCCTTTGAATTTCTCCAACAGCGACAGCGTAAATTGGACTGCCACAGTCATTGGCAATATCAATGGCATTATACCAATGAAGTCCCTGACTAACCTTTCCCTTACAGGGAAAAATGAAATAAGAACTACCTAATGGTACGGAAAAAATTTGAGGACTAACCGGCATTTGTCCCCCGGGGATAACCAAAAGATCACCAATATAAATCTTTCCATCTTCGAGAAGGTCGTTAAAGGCAATGATTTCCTCCACTTCTCCCTTATAGGTTTTAGCAATTTGATTCAGGGTATCTCCATTCTTTACCAAATGCATTGCGCCAGAAACCGGCAAAATTATTAGTTTCTGACCCGACTTAATAATGGAATTTTGATTCAAATCATTAGCCCATAAAATAGTATTTAGGGAAATACCAAATTTATCAGAAATCTGCCACAAACTATCTCCTTCCTTGACAATGTACTCTTTAATTTCTTTGTCTCCGGAAACTTCTAATTCGGTTTCGGTCTTCATTGCCAAGATTTGAGAACTGACTGAAAGAGGGGAAGAAAAACCAACCAAGGAGTTGTTTTGAATTAGGCCCGGGTCAGGATGTTCTCTTTGAAAAACTAAAGGCTGTAAAAACAAATCTTCATTGCTCTGGTTTTTGACGGGCTGAGTGCCGATTATTAGATTTTTGGTATAGGGGGCTACAACCTGAGCTGGCTCATTTTTGAAAAGAGGAGAATTAAGGAAAAAAGTTACTAATAAAATTGAAAAGCAAAAGCCCAAACTAAAAAGGGAAAGCTTTTTCCTTTTTTTGAAAGTATCCCAGATTTTTGTCCAAAAATTCCTCATAGATTGACTCTACCCTTAGAATATCAAATAACAAAATTTGGTCAAGTTTCTTTTCCACAACCCATTTTAAGTACTTAATATAAGAACCTGCCTCGCTTCGCTCGGCAGATTCTTGATTCGCTAAGGTATAAATATATAAATCTTGAATTCGGGAATGCGGTGTATAATAAAAGAAATGCTAACTTTTATCAGAACTATCAGATATCTTCTAAAAAAATATAGAACTCATCCCTCAAAAAGACTGGGGCAAAATTTTCTAATTAATGGGGCTATCCTAAAAAAAGTTATTAAGGCGGCGGATCTTCATCCTCAAGACACCGTTTTGGAGATAGGACCCGGAATTGGGGTTTTAACCCAAGGATTGGCTAGGACAGCAAAGAAGGTTATCGCTATCGAAAAAGACCCAAAGATGTGCGAAATTCTAAAAGAAACGCTGAAAAACTTCAAAAATGTTGAAATCATTCAAGCCGATATTTTGAAACTAGACCCTAAACCCTATGCCCTAAAACCTTATAAATTGGTGGCTAACCTTCCTTATTATATCGCAGCTCCGGTAATTAGGAAATTTCTGGAAAGCAAAATCCAACCAAAAAGTATG
>PCWJ01000047.1:0-224 GCA_002787295.1 Candidatus Nealsonbacteria bacterium CG11_big_fil_rev_8_21_14_0_20_37_68 | reverse complement strand
GAAGTGGCTCAGAGAATTTGTGCCAAACCACCAGATATGAGTATTTTAGCCGTTTCAATCCAGTTTTATGCTAAACCAGAAATTATTAGTTATATCTCCAAAAAATCCTTCTGGCCCTCTCCAAAAGTCGACGCCGCCATTCTTAAAATAGTTCCGCGTCAGTTTTGCGTTCCTGCTTCGCGTCAGTTTTGCGAACAATTCTTCAGAATCGTTAAAGCCGGTTT
>PCWJ01000020.1 GCA_002787295.1 Candidatus Nealsonbacteria bacterium CG11_big_fil_rev_8_21_14_0_20_37_68 | reverse complement strand
AAAGGAACTTTCTGTTTTACTTCCAGCTAGCCATCAAATGATTCTAAAGGATTTTAAAAAGGTTCTAATACAAGAAATTAAAAGATATTTATAAATATGAAGATGCAGGATGTACCAAAAATTGAGAGACCGACCTTGCCCTTCCGTAGCTTTATGCGAAGGAGGGGAAAAAAATTAGCCGCCAAACCCCAGTAGTAGCCCCTCGATAACTCGGGACACTACGGGGCATGGGCCCACAAAATTTATGAGCAAAAAAGATTGGCTCAAAAAGTCTAGTAGATCGAAAGCAGATTTATTTGAAGTTTTAATTGCTGATTATTTAGCCAAGGCCTTTAAAATTAAAAAAGATTTTAAAAAAGAAATCAATAATTTAACAAATCTTTTAAAAAAATTTGAAAATGGTCAACTTCGAACTGAAGAGGAACAAATAAGGGCAAAACAAACAGCCATAGAATTAATAAAGTTCTTAAAACGCGAAAATGTTAATAATGTCAAAGATGTAGAATGGGTTGGAAGGCAATACCAGACCCAAAAAACGCTTTCAGATGTTGATCTAATCTTAACAAATAGCGACGTTATAGGTGTCTCTTTAAAATCTACGAGGATAGGATTGGGTACCCAAAAGAACTTAGGTTACAGAGCCCTTAGAGAACACTTATCATTGAATATTGATAAAGAGATAGAAAAAATGTGGGAAAAGATAAGGTTAAACTTGGGGAAAAAGAGTGGCAAATTGAAATTACTAGCTAATGCTGCTAGAGGAATTATTAAAAATAAAAAAAGAAAATATCCCGTAATCAAGAAAATAGGCAAAAAATATGGACATTCTGTTCAAGTGAAATCGGTAAAACAAAGTATAAAGAATTTTAATAATCTCGGTCAGGAGGAAAAGAGCGCTTTCGTGAAATTAATTTTTGGTCTAGAAGAAGACAAAAGAAGACTCCTTAACACGGTGACGCAAAAAAACAAAACCTCAATTTATTGGAATGAGGTTTATAATTCTATCATATCCGGGAAGGGTTTACTGGCAAGAAAACTTAAGAATGTTAGTTATGGCATTTACTCAAACAATAAACTCATTCTAAGGTTACAAGCAAGTTTTACCAATGGGATAGGAATTAGCGCTTATTGCCAGAGAGCCTTTTTGCCTTAAAAGAGTGCGTTTAATTTATGCTAATTGGGAATAGTTTTTCCAATTCTGTCTTAGAAATTTGAGTATTCCCCGTAATATTGGATACGAAACTTAATTTTTCTTTTGAAGATAGTTGTTTAGCAACATCCAAAAATATTAAATTATTTTTTAATGAATTGTGAGCAAAATCCATTTTTATTTGGCCCTTTCTGTCTGGGGGGAATATTACATTAACATGGTTTTCGGCGATAAACTTCATTCCAGGAGGAATAATAGCCGATTTTAATCTTGCCGATTTAACCGTTCCCGTAATTCTGTTCGTTACAATTGCTGGTCCGACATTAAAATTATTAGTTTTAACATATTGAGGCTTATCTTTTCTTGTAATTGGTATTTTTAATCCCTCTGTGGTTATATTGTGCGCCCATATTAGGGGAACGGCTCCCCTTGGGTTATACGTAAGAATATTTTTGTTTTGATTCCACGCCAATCTTCCTGTTTTAACTTCGAAGTTTAAATCGTGTAAGGTTACCTTGCCCTTAAAGGCACTTTTAAGATAGTTTATATTTTCGCTGAAGATTAAAATGCCATTTTTTTCAAATAAGTAATTTCCCTTATTTTTACCTTTTTTGAGAATTAATAACATTATTGATTGCTGAGCTCCATGGAATAATTTAGGATCTTTAACAATTTGTAAATATTCAATATTAGAATTCTCTACGATAAACTTTCTTACTTTTGAAAAATAGGCCCCGTTATTCATAGACGGAGGGACCACATATGCAAGATAGCCGCCTTCTTTAAGTAAATCTATTCCTTGGTGGATAAAAAGGCTGAAGATGTTTACGCGGCCATTCATTATACCTCCGAACTTTTGTCTTAATGTTTCCGAAGGAGTAAATTCATAATAAGGTGGATTCCCAATAACAAAATCGTATTTTCCATATTCTTGATTGAGAAGAGTATCACTAGTTTTTATATTCGCCGTTGGGACTAATCCTTTGGCTATGTCCGTTAATTTTTTATCTATATCCCATCCCTCTAGCTTGGGATTTTTAAAATATCTTTTTGCTGTAATCAAGAATTCACCCGTGCCACAAGCTGGATCTAAAACCTTTGGATTTTTAACAGTATTTGGCAATTTTTTGAGCAATATTTCTCTTATAGATCTAGGTGTGAAATATTGCCCCAGAGATTTTCTATGGCCGATATCTGTTTCTTTTATATATTTGATAGTGGCCTCGGTGAATTCTTTACTATCTTGGATTACTTCTTGTAATTCCTTAAAACTCCTAATTACACTAACTACTTTTCCTTGAATAATTAAATCTTTTGCGTAAATCGGCCCTAGGGTAGGATTGGCTGGCTGTAATCTAAATCTATTTTTTTCTTTGTAAATTTTTTTTAGAGTTACCTCATTATCATTAATCAAAGCGACTACCGTTTCACCATTTTCGGCATCTGGTTGTTTTCTTATAATAACGGTGTCACCATCAAAAATTCCCTCATCAATCATGCTATCTCCTCGGACCCTTAGGGCAAAGTGTTCGCCAGATTTTGATAATTGAGATTTGGGCATTTCAATGGTTTCCTTTTCCTCTATTGCTTCAAATGGTTCTCCGGCAGGAATAGTGCCAAGTAGGGGAATACTTACCAAATCAGAAACCTTTTGTCTTTTATTGATTTCAATTGAGCGCGGTTGATTTTTAATCTTCTTTAAATATCCTTTTCCTCGGAGAGTAGTCACATGTTGGTGGACAGTAGCGACAGAGGATAACTTAAAACGTTTCCCCATTTCTTCTAAAGAAGGGGAGTAGCCATTCTTCTTAATATAATCCCTAATATAATCTAGTATTTGTTTTTGCCTCTTTGTAAGCATATTAGTTTTCCACAGATTAATATATTATACCAAATCTATACCGAAAGAAAACC
>PCWJ01000049.1 GCA_002787295.1 Candidatus Nealsonbacteria bacterium CG11_big_fil_rev_8_21_14_0_20_37_68 | reverse complement strand
CTAAATTAATTTTTTTTGTTATTTTAATTTCATTAGCTTAATGGATTCAAACAAAAACAAAAAAACTTTTAGAAAAACCGGTCAAGTCCTGGAAGCCCTGCGAGGTAACTTATTTAAGGTGAGATTAGATGACGGTGGAGAGATTTTAGCTCACTTATCCGGTAAACTAAGAATGTATCGAATCAAAGTTTTACCGGGAGACCAGGTGACCGTGGAGATGACACCCTACGATGATAAAAAGGGGAGAATAGTGTATCGTGGGAAATAACCGATTCTCGCTGATGATAGCTGATTAACGCTGATTATATCAGTGAAAATCAGCTATAAATCAGCGTAAATCAGTGGTTTCACGAAGTGAAACATGAAAGTTCGACCATCGGTTAAAAAAATTTGTAAAGATTGCAAAATCGTCCGAAGAAAAGGACGAGTTTATGTAATTTGTAAGAAGAATCCAAGACACAAACAGCGCCAGGGATAAAATTGGATTTTGGATATTAGATGTTAGATATTAGTGTGTATATAAAGTTGGCATTATTTAAATCAAAATCTAATATCCAGTATCTAAAATCTAATATCTAATTATGCCGAGAATCGCCGGGGTAAATATACCCGAGAACAAACAAATAGAAATTGCCTTGACCTATGTTTATGGAATAGGTCGATCTTTGAGTAGAAAAATTTTAGCTAAAACTAAAATTAATCCCAATACGCCGGCTTCAAAATTAACTCCAGAAGAAATTAATCAGCTTAAAGACATTATTGAGAAAAGTTATAAAATTGAGGGTGATTTGCGCCGGGAGCAGATGATGGCAGTAAAAAGGCTAAGAGATATCGGATGCTGGCGAGGAATTCGTCACCAAAAAGGTCTGCCGGTAAGAGGACAAAGAACCAGAACCAACACAAGAACGGTAAGGGGAAACGTAAGAAAAACGGTGGGGGCAGGAAGAAAACCACCTACTATTCCAACTTAATCAACTTACAACTTACAACTTATAACTTATAACTGTTGTTAGTTGTTAGTTGTAAAGTTACGAAAGGATGGGAAAGAAACGGATAATTAAACAAACAGAAGAGGAACTTTTAAAGGAAAGGGAAAAGGTAGAAAAAAAATTAGAAAAGGAAGTTAAAATAACTCCTTCAAAGATTAAAGAAGGAAAAGTTTATATTTCTTCCACGTATAACAACACCATTATTACCTTAGCCGATCCTAAGGGGAATACTCTTGCCTGGACCTCAGCCGGGCGCATTGGATTTAAGGGAGCCAAGAAAGCGACTCCTTTTGCCGCTTCTAAAGTTGCGGAAGGAATAGTCCAAACTGCTAAAAAATTAGGAATAGAAAAAGTTTCGATTTTGGTGAAGGGAGTTGGCTCGGGTAGAGATTCAGCATTAAGATCCTTAGCGGCAAGAGGGTTAGACATTCTTTCTGTGAAAGACATTACGCCTATACCCCACAATGGTTGCCGGCCGCCCAAGGTACGCAGAGTATAACAAGATTTTATTTTAATTTTAATTTTATGAAAAATTCAAAGTGTAAAATATGTCGGAGATCGGGAGTGAAGTTATTTTTAAAAGGTGAAAAATGTTTATCATCCAAGTGTTCTATGGTCAGAAAACCCTATCCGCCGGGGGCTAAAGGAAAAAGAAGACACCATCCTCTTTCTGAATATGGAAAAGAATTAAAAGAAAAACAAAAGCTGAAAAATTGGTATAATTTAAGTGAAACTCAATTCAAAAAATATGCAAGAGAGATTTTAAAGAAAAAGAGAAAAGCGGAAAACACTGCCGAGGTTTTTGTCCAAAAATTAGAAAATCGACTGGATAATGTAATTTTAAGGTTGGGTTTTGCTAATTCTCATTCCCAAGCCAGACAGCTAATTTCTCATAGGCATTTTTTGGTTAACAAAAGACCAGTAAATATTCCAAGTTTTCAAGTTAAGGTCGGAGATAAAATAAGCATTCGGGAAAATTCTCGCCAAAAAAAAGCCATCTTTCAAAGTCTTCCCCTTACTATAAAAAAGAAGAAACCTCCTTCTTGGCTGAAGCTTGATAAAGAAAAGTTAGAGGGCAAGGTTGTCGGAAAACCTAGTCTTGGAGAAGTTGCTCCTCCAGCAGAGATCTCGGCAATATTTGAGTTTTACTCAAGATAATAACCGCTAATAAGTCGCTGATTTCTACGCTGATTAAACGCTGATTCAGCGTTAGTTCAGCGTAGCCATCAGCGTGAATTCAGCGGACATATATGTTTCCTTTACCTTCACCGCCAAAAATTATTGAGAAAAAAGACAACTGGGCCGTCTTTGAAATTGAGGGCCTGTATCCTGGTTACGGAATTACTATTGGCAATGCTCTTCGCAGGGTTTTGCTTTCCTCCTTAGAGGGAGCAGCCGTTACGAGGGTTAAAATTAAAGGAGCTCAGCATGAATTTTCAACTCTTCCCGGAGTGATGGAAGATGTAATTAATATTTTATTAAACTTAAAACAATTGAGATTTATGCTTTTTTCCGACGAACCTCAAACTGCGACTCTTTCCGTAAAGGGCGAAAAAGAGGTTTTAGGTTCAGACTTTAAGCTTCCCAGCCAGGTGGAATTAGTAAATAAAACAGCTCCGGTTTGCACCCTTACTTCAAAATCAGCCCAACTTGAGATGGAAATTCTTATAGAAAAAGGGATGGGGTATGAACCGATAGAAAGAAAGAAAAAAGAAAAATTAGAAGTTGGAGAAATTCCCCTGGATGCGATTTATACTCCGATTAGAAAGGTAAGTTTCCATGTTGAAAATATGAGGGTTGGAGAAAGAACCGATTACGACCGATTGAAAGTAGAGATGGAGACCGATGGCACGATTACCCCAGAACAAGCTTTGCTTAGAGCTTCAGAAATTTTGACTTCGCATCTTGACTTAATTACCAAAACTTTTCCGGGAAAAGCCAAAGAAGTAAAAGAAGGCAAAAGAAAGGAGAAAAAACCGAAAAAGACCCCGCGAATTAGAAGGATTAGGAAAGGAGGCAATAAAAAATAAAAAAAGCCCTAAAGAATTAAGAACCTCGCCTTCGGCGAGAACCTTGATTCGTTAATATATAAACATATAATCTTGAATTTGGGACTTAAACTTAAATTATGAGGAAGCGCAAAAAAGGAAGAAAATTGCATAGGGAAAAAAATCAACGCCGGGCATTATTAAAATCTCTGGTCCAAAATTTTATTATGAAGGAAAAAATTCAAACTACCGAAGCCAAAGCAAAGGAGATTCAATCTCTAATAGAAAAATCTATAACTTCAGCCAAAAGGAAAAATTTAACCGCCAGACGCCAATTATTAAAAAATTTTCATAAAAATTTAGTAAAGAAACTAATGGAAGAGATTGCTCCCAGATATGAGAAAACCAAAGGAGGATATACTAGAATAATTAAATTGGGGAGAAGGAAAACAGATGGAGCAAAAATGGCAATAATCGAATTAGTGAAATAAAGTTAGAGTGTTAGATCGCTTCGCTTTGTTAGAATGTTAGATTGTTTAATATCTAACATTCCAACATTCCAACATTCTAACAGTTCAACAATTAATGGAACGTAAAACTCATACAATCGATGCCACAAATAAAGTTTTAGGGAGATTAGCTACTCAAATTGCTATATTATTGCAGGGCAAGCACAAACTTGGATTTTTACCCGACAAAGATGTGGGTGATTTTGTTATGGTGAAAAATGTAGATAAAATAAAAATTACCGGTAAAAAAATAAAACAAAAAATTTATTATCATCATACGGGGTATTTAGGTAGTTTGAAAAAAGTTTCTTATGAAAAGCTTTTTAAAAAAAGTCCGGCAGAGATTTTAAGAAAAGCGGTTTTGGGGATGCTACCTAAGAATAAATTACGCCCAAAACGAATAAAGCGTTTAAAAACAGAGTTATGAAAAAAATTACAACCAAAAAATCCAAAAAGGAAGAAAAAACCAAAAAAGCGGAAGAACCGAAAGAAAAAAAAGTCAAGAAACCAATCTCCAAAAAGGAGGTTGGGAAACCGAAACCAAAACCTCTTCCCAAGCCAAAGCCAATTCAGTATTTGGAAGCGGTAGGACGAAGAAAAACTTCGGTAGCCCGGATTCGGCTTTTTACCCTGGGAGAAAAAACCTTTTTGGTTAATGGAAAATCCTATCAAGATTATTTTCCGATCCTTGAACTTCAACAAATTGCCACGGCTTCCTTTCAGAAAATGAAATGTTTTGATAAGTTTAGGATTTCCGTTTTAGTGAAAGGAGGAGGTTTTCATTCACAAGCAGAAGCAATCAGGCACGGGACTGCCCGAGCTTTGGTAAAATTTAATCCCGACTTCAGAAAAAGATTAAAAAAAGCAGGTTTTCTAACTCGAGATTCGAGAATGCGAGAAAGAAAAAAATTCGGGTTAAAAAGAGCCCGCCGAGCCCCTCAGTGGCAGAAACGGTAAACGTAATGTTGTTAGATTGTTGGATCGCTTCGCTTTGTTGGAATGTAGAAATGAGCAAACGTTACATTCCAACCTTCCAACCTTCTAACCTTCCAACTACTTTGTTAAAAGAACTTATTGATAAATTTTATTTGGATCAGCAAAGAGATAAGGAACAAACTCGTTTTTATATTACCGATGCTGGAAAATGCCCCCGGCAGATTTTTTTTAAATTTAAGAATGTTCCGAGAAAAAAAATGGACCCCCGAATCTTAAGAATCTATGAAAAAGGAGAGTATCTCCACAGGAATATTTTTAATATTTTATATCGTCTCAAAATTGGAGTAACAACCGAAGTACCTATTCCCGCTCAAGAAATAGTTGGTGGTCGGGCTGATGCCATACTTTGTATAAATAACGAGAATTATGTTTTAGATATTAAAAGTATAAACAGCATGGTTTTTAGAAATTTGACCGAACCAAAAGAAGAAAATGTTTATCAGCTCCAACTTTATCTTCACTATTTCAATATCAAAAAGGGAATACTTCTTTACATAGATAAAGACCAGCAAAACATTAAAGAGTTTTTTGTCAATTACGATGAGAAGCTTGCCGGGACTCTCATAAATGATTTCAATGAACTTAAAAAGAGGGTAGAGACTAATATTGTTCCGAATCGGATTCCGGAATATCCCCAGAATTGGCAGTGTCAATACTGTCAGTTTCAGGAAGTTTGCGGGATGACCGGGGAAGGAGAGGTAAGCTGGGAAAAATTTAAGGAAAAGATGGGTTAAAGATTTGATCTTTTAAGGGGATTTGTAATTTTTACAGCGGCAGGGCCGCTGTTTATCTTTTTAAAATTTATTAAAATTAATATGAGAGGGTTGAATAATTAGTTAAGGTTCGGCAGTTCTGGTTCGGAGAGCACGGCGTCAGCCTCTTACTTAGACTAAATTTATCTCCGGCCGCGCCTATTACTCGCCAGCCTTCACTTATGCCGTTAGAAAGCCAAACTTTTTCTGGAGGCTGGCTGCGTAATGCCCTCCTCACCAAAACTGCCTCACTTTGGATTTATTAATTATTCAACAGTCTCAATATAAGAGCCTGCTCGCTTCGCTCGCAGGCTCTTGATTCGCTAATGTATAAATATATAATCTTGAATTAAGAACCTGTTCGCTTCGCTCGCAGGCTCTTGATTCGCTAATGTATAAATATATAATCTTGAATTAAGAACCTGTTCGCTTCGCTCGCAGGTTCTTGATTCGCTAAGGTATAAATATATAATCTTGAATTATGGAGAAAAAAATAAAAAGAGAGTTTTATGTTCGACCCACCTTAACCGTAGCCCAAGAGTTGTTGGGAAAATATTTAGTAAGAAAAATCGGAAAGAAAAAATTGGTGGGTAAGATCGTTGAAACTGAGGCCTATATTGGGCCAGAAGATCGAGCAAGTCATGCCTACGATGGTAAAATTACTCCTAGAAATAAAACCGAATATCTTGAAGGTGGGCATATTTATATTTATCTTTGCTATGGAATGTATTGGCAATTGAATATTACTACCGAGAAAGCCGGAAAGCCGGAATGCGTATTGGTTAGGGCTTTAGAGCCGATTGGAGAGAAAGAAAGAAAAGAAAGAGTTGCTTCTGGACCGGGAAAATTATGCAGATGGTTGGGGCTTAATAAATCTTTTGACGGAGAGGATTTGGTAAAATCTAAAAGAATTTGGTTAGAAGATTCGTGTGGGCGCATTCGTGTTCCGCGACCGAAGCACATAAAATTTTATGTGCTCGGGAGCGAGCGCTATTCGTGTGCAATAAAAAATAGCCAGATTGTGGCCACAAAAAGAATTGGAATTGATTATGCCGGCACCTGGGCTAAAAAACCCTGGCGGTTTTATGTCAAAGAAAACCCTTTCGTTTCCCGAAAATTAGTGGATTAGCGAGACTACGACCCACCCGCCACCCTCCCAGCCTTCGGCTGGGCCCCACAGTTCTCGCTAATTTAAGGGAGGAGGGGACTCGAGCTGTATAAAATCTCATTACTTAAAACATACAAATTTTCATCGCTTTGATTAAAGAATATTTCCGGCTGCCCTGCATCTTTTATTTCTTTAAACTCAGCCAAGTCAACAATGTTTATTTTGTCTCGATCATCAATTTCGGCAATTTTAATTTTGCTGCCGGAACTGAAAATTAAATAGTTAGAATTTAACCAAAAGACGTTGCCTATTTTTTCGGAAAGCCGGGTAAGAAAAACTCTTTCCCCGGCTTTTTTTATCGGCTGCTCCAGGTTGTCCTTTAAAAATAAAATCCAGACTTCTGATTTAGAGAAAAAAGCCAATTTTTTTAAATCGGGAGAAATTTTTAAATCTAAAATCCCATCAAAAAATTTTTCGAATGATTTTGAGCTAGGATTAAACAAGTACAAATCTTCTTTTTCTTGCAGAAAGACATAATCATCCGGCAGTATCTTCAGTTTATAATTTGTTTCCTGTTGGATTGGAAAAGATTTTTCGTTAATTTTTACTCCTACCCTTTCTTGCAAAGACAGAGGCAACGAGTCAGCTTTGAAAACATAACCGGAGTCGTCCAGGTAATAAATTTTATTATCGAAAGTTTGGGAGGTAATTACATCTTCGGGGGGGGAGGTAGTCTCTTTTTTAATTAAAACCGGTGGAAATTTATTTAGTTCCAAAACAAAGTTTTTTTCCTGTTCCTTCATTCCCACGTTCAGGTAGATCTCTTTTGAGTCCTGAGAGAATTCTAAGTTTAATAAATCAACTCCTCCAGAATAAATATCTTTTGCACCAATTAAATGGCTTTTAATATTTTTTTCTAATTCGTAAAGCTTTAGAGTCCATTCCGGAGAGGGTTCTTTGTCAATGCGTGAGGGGGAGGTTGTAGCCAGTGGAGGGTAATTCAATTCGTAAATTGCTATCTTTTTTCCATCGGGCGAGAACCAAAAATTATTTACATTTTTTGTCAAGGTTTCAAATTTTGGGTTTTCGGGGAAGAGAATGATATTTTTGGCCTCGGTTACTTGTTTTTCATATATCTCTAACGACTTTTGCCAGGAATGATAGCCTTCTTTTTTTATTTGAATTTCATAAGTTTTCGGCAAAAGATTTTTAATTAAGGTAGAGCTAGTTAGAACCGAAGTTTTCGTTTTTAGTTTTCCATTAAGATAAATCTCGGCATTTCTGGGAAAAACCTTAAAATAAAAACCGCCAGTTTGAACAACTTTTTTCGTTTCAAAATCAAACCGATACCCCTGGGAATAAAAAATTACCGAGGGAGTAATTAAAATAAACAAAACCGCACAAACAATAAATAAAATAGTTCGCTTCTTTTTTGTCATAATTCAAGATTATATGTTCATACCTTAGCGAATCAAGAACCTGCGAGTAAAGCGAGCAGGTTCTTACTTTTATCATAGCCATTTGACAAATTTAAATCAATTTGCTAAGATGCCTCATTGGGTCAAAATAAAGAGGAGAACAAAAATGTAAAGTTGTTTAACAACTGAAAAAGGGTCGAAATACTCGCTGGTAGATTATGGGATAAGCTCTTTAGAAAGGAGGAAAATATGGAATGGTGTCCGAGGTGTCGATGTTACGTGGAAGTAGACGAAGTCATAGAAAATAAATATATTAATAAGTCTTGTAGAAAGTGTCACCAATTTCTTTCATCTACAATTGAAGAGAGGATTGAAGAGAGGATAAAATGCGAAAAGTGCGGAGAGGAGACAGCGGTCTTAGTTGGGGCTACACGAACTCCGGATGAAGACGGTCTTGTGGGGGACTCATGGAGAGACTTCATAAATGATAAGCTTTGGTTAGATTATGAATGTAGAAATTGCGGTCATAAATTTATTAAAACCATAGGCGGATTATAATAAAAAGGAGGTGACAAGATGGCAGAAGTTTTAGAAAAAGCTCAAAAATTGTACAACGATGGAAAATGGCAAGAAGCGGTTACCTTACTCAATGAAAGTCTTTCTGATCTTACGAAAACCGAAGACATTGCTGAGGCTTTGCGACTTAAGGGATGGTGTTTCTATTATATAGGCATAAAAGGCCCGGAAGAGGAAAAGATGGAAGCACTTCGACTTTCGCGAAATATGTTTGACGTTGCCTCAAGGGAAACCTCTGATGCGAAAAAGAAGCTTTCAATTTTTAATGGTTTGCCTTTGAGTCTTTGGATTTTAGGCGATAGAAACGAGGCTTGGCGGGTAAGTGATCAAGCTGTCCAGGGGTTTCCGGACGAACCATCGGTCTGGAATACCCGGAGTATTCTCTGCCGTTGGGCAAAGAACTTTGAAGAAAGTGTGAAGGTTTGCGAGAAAGTATATGAGACTGCCTTATACCGAAAAGATTACCGGACAGCCGGCCACGGTAAGCATAATCGAGCCGATGCTCTAAAGGAATTGGGCCGGACAGAAGAAGCAAAGAATGATTACGCTGCAGCCATCGGTCTTTATAAGGACTTCGAAAAAGAGACTGTCCAAAGTGCTAAATTTCACATCGAAGGAGTGGAGAAAAAGTTACTAAATCTCTAAATCTCTAATATTGAAAGTAAAGGCGCTCGCCTACGGCGAGCGCCTTTTTCTTTGTTACAATATTTTAATATGTCTCTTTTCCCGAAAATTGAGAAAATTACCAGAGATGCGACGATTTCGCATTTCTTTTTAATGTTTGGCTATAAGCTTTTTTCTCTATATTTTCCTCTTTTTTTGGTAGCCAGAGGAATGTCGCTGCCGGAAGTTGGCTATACTTATCTTTTAATTTACCTGCCCATTGCTTTTTTTGCTCCTTTGGTCGGTTTTTTCAACCATAAAATAAATCCTGCTATCTTAGCTGGTTTAGGAATTGCAGGTTACGCTCTTTATTCTTTAGGGATGATTTTAATTCAAAATCCCGCTTTGTTTTATTTTTGGCAAGTAATTTTAGGAATTTCCGCTGCTTTATTCTTTGTTTCATCCCGAGCTATTTTAATGGGCTCAACCTTGGAAAATCCTTCTAGGTCATTTGCTTGGTTCTATACCGCTCCCTTTTACGCTGAAGCAATTGCTCCAGCTATTGGAGCTTTTTTTATTTGACAATTTAACTTTTTTGGGGTTTTTATTTTAAGTTTAACCATCCATTTTTTTAATGCTGTTTTCTGTTTTGTGAAATTAAGAAAGCCGGCTAAAGTTTTGCCAGACCATGATTTTAATTTTAAAAACCTTCAACAAAACTATGGAGGCGTCTTCCAAAAATTAAAACAGAGAACTGTTCTCTGTTTAATCTCGGTCTCTTTTGCGGTGTTGCTTTTGGGCGGATTTTATCGAGCTTTCTTTGTTTTATTTTTGAAAACTGAGTTAGCTTGGTCACAAAACTTCATTCTGATTTTTTGCGCTCTATTTTCTTTGGCCTTTTTACCGGTTTCTTTGTGGGTTATTAGAAGAATTGGTGAACAGCAAAGTTTTAAAAATATTTTTCAAGGAGGGATGGTAGCAGGATTATTAACTATTATTTTAGGCATAGCTGCACCCCTTTTAAATTTTTTCAGCGTTTTGCTAATAAATATTGGCCGAGCAGTTGGTGCTTTAATGGCCGATTCCGGGAGGTCGGGATTGGTCAATCGCGAGCTCAAAAAATATCCAGAGGAAGCGGGTGCCATCGATACTATTTTTGCTCCTTTAGGCACGGCTTTAGGATCTTTAATTTCTGGATTGACCATTGCTTTTTTAGGGTATAATCTTCTATTTATTGTAGGAGGAGTATTTGTCTTACTTACTGTGGTTTTAGGGAGAAGATTGCCAAAAAGGTAATTTTAAAGTAAGATAAATTAGCATGACAGAGAAATTTATAATTCAAGGCGGCAAACCCTTAGAAGGAGAAATTGAGGTTGGGGGAGCAAAAAATGCGGCGACTCCTATTTTAGCCGCTACTTTGCTTACCGATAAGGAATGCGAAATCGCTAATCTTCCTTTGGTTGAGGATGTTTTTCGAATGATAGAAATTTTGCAAGAGCTGGGAGCAGATATTATCTGGAGAGGAGCCAGAACTATAAAGATAAGTTGCAAAAACATCGATCCTTCAAAAATAAGGCCGGAATTAGTTAAAAAAATGCGATCTTCAGTTTTGTTAATAGGTCCGCTTATATCCAGGTTTGGAAAAGTAACAATCTCTAAACCCGGAGGAGACATAATAGGGTCAAGACCCATTGATGTTCACCTCAATGCTTTCAGAACCCTGGGGGCAGAGGTTTCCGAAGAGCAGAGTTTGTATCATTTCAAGGCCAAAAAAGGATTAAAGCCTGCCAGGGTTATTTTAAAAGAGTTTTCAGTTACCGCTACCGAGAACGCATTAATGGCTTCCAGCTTAATTCCCGGAAAAACAGAAATATCTATTGCTGCCTGCGAACCCCATGTTCAGGACCTGGCTCTATTTTTAAAAAAAATGGGAGCAAAAATAAAAGGAGAGGGCTCTCATAATATCCAGATTTTTGGCAAAGAAAAATTAAAAGGTGCTTCCCATGCCATTATTTACGATCCGGTGGAGGCAGGAAACTACATAATTTTAGCTGCTGCTACCAAGGGAAGGGTAACGGTTAAAAACGTTAATCCTCTTCATCTGGAATTGGTTTTGGAAAAATTAAAAGATTTTGGTTTAGATTTTAAAATAATAAAGTCAGGAAGAAAAGGCGCAATTTTGGTTGAAAAACCTACGGGTATCTTGAAGATGGACAAGGTTCAAACCTTAATTTATCCTGGCATTCCTACCGATCTTCAATCTGCTTTCGGGGTTTTAGCCACCCAGGCAAAAGGTTCAACCTTAATTCACGATCCGCTTTATGAGGGGAGGTTAAAATATTTAGAGGAACTTAATAAGATGGGAGCAAAAATTATCGTTGCCGACCCCCATCGGGCAATCATCAACGGTCCCACCCCTCTTTACGGAACAGAAATAAACAGTTATGATTTAAGATCGGGGGTATCTCTTATTATTGCTGGGTTGGTTGCCCGAGGCAAGACTGTCATTAATGGTGTTTATCAAATAGATAGGGGATATGAGAAAATTGAACAAAAACTTCAGAAGTTAGGAGCAGACATTAAAAGAGTTAAAGATTAAAATTGATTTATTAATTTAAAATTTTCAATTTTCAATATGTTTATAAAAAAAATTGGTATCGATCTCGGAACTTGTAACTCGGTGGTATTTGTTCCCAAAAAAGGAATAGTTTTACAAGAACCATCAGTGGTGGCGGTTTCTCTGGATGAAAATAAGATTTTGGCGGTAGGGGAGGAAGCTAAAGAAATGATCGGTCGTACCCCTGATACCATCAGGATTTATCGACCCCTTCGAGATGGGGTGATTGCTGATTTTAGAGTAACTCAGGCAATGATATCTTATTTTCTAAAAAAAATAATTTCACCCTTTCAATTTTTTAAACCGGAATTAATGATTTCTATTCCGGCCGGTATCACTTCTACCGAAAAGAGGGCGGTGATCGAAGCTGGGTTGGGGGCAGGGGCAAAGCAAGTTTTTGTCGCCAAAGAACCGATTTTAGCTGCGATTGGAGCAGGAATTCCTATTAATTCTTGCTCAGGTAATTTAATTGTTGACATTGGCGGAGGGACTTCCGAGGTGGCAGTAATTTCTTTGGGGGGAATTGTTACTTCAGGTTCATTAAGGATGGCCGGCGATAAAATGGATACAGCCATATCTGATTTCATCAAGAAAAAACATAATTTAGCAGTTGGAGAGAAAACTGCTGAAGAAATAAAAATAAAAATAGGAACTGCAATATCCGAGCGAGAACCCAAGATTTTGGAGATTCGGGGGAGAGATTTAATTAGCGGGCTTCCTCGAAATATCAAAATTTCATCTAACGAAATTTGTGAGGCAATTTCTGAGGTACTCCAGGAAATCATTCAAGTCATTAGACAGGTATTAAGGACCACCCCTGCCGAACTTTCGGCAGACATAATGGATAAAGGAATAGTTCTTTCTGGCGGCGGGGCGCTTCTTAAAAATATTGATAAACTAATTGCTAAATCTACCGGCGTCCCATGTTATGTAGCCGAAGAGCCCATGTTTTGCGTAGCTAAGGGTACAGGAGTGGTGCTGGAAAATTTGGAACTTTACAAAAAGAGCATAATGTCAAAAAAATAAATTAGTGCTCAGCAAGTCTTCCTCGGAGAGCACGGCGTCAGCCAAGTGGCAATATAAAGTTTATCTTCGGCTGCGGGCTATTGCGCGCCAGCACTCAGTGATTCTTACTAAAAGACAATACTTTTTCTGGCGGCTGGTTCCGTAATGCTCTCCTCGGGAAACTTGCTTCGCTTAATTCTTTCGAGTTTCCCACCCTATGTTAATTGGTCATCAATTCCAATGGCAATATCTTAAAAATTTGGCAGAAATGAGGGAAATTCCTCATGCTTTTTTATTTTCGGGACCTGACCAGGTAGGAAAAAGAAGGGTAGCTATTGAGTTCGTAAAACTGCTTTTTGGACCCGAAAACCGTAAAACTATTGAAAAAGGAATTCACCCTGATTTAACTTTAATAGAACCCAAAGGAAGGTCTTTGCTTGATAAAACTTTGGAGGGTAAACAAATTCAAATTTCTCAAATTAGAAAACTGAACTCTTATTTTAATCTCTGTTCTTATTCGGCTCCATTTAAGGTAGCCATAATAGACGAAGCTCATTGCATGAATACCGAGGCCCAAAGTTCGTTTTTAAAACTCTTAGAAGAACCAAGGGGTCGGGCCATTTTTGTTTTAATTACCCCTTGCCCCCGGATGTTATTACCTACCATTCTTTCTCGAACTCAGATTATTAAATTTTATAAGGTATCCGAGGACGACCTCAAAAAATATCTTCAAAATCAAGGCATCGCGCAGGAAACCATAAATGAAATTATGGACTTTTATGATGGCAGACCGGGTCAGATTTTAGATTTTCTTTCCGACCCCCGGAGGTTAGAAGATCAAAAAGAGAGAATTTTGGATATTGTTAAATTAATGAGGTCTGATTTGTTTTTCCGTTTTCAATATGCAAAAAATTTGAGTAAAGACCCGCAAAAATTAAGCGAGGTTTTAGACTTTTGGCTAAGATATTTTAGAAAGATTTTTATATCTAAAATCAAGAATATGCGAAGCAAGCAGGTTCTTAATTCAAGATTATATGATTATACATTAGCGAATCAAGGTTCTGCCGAGCGAAGCGAGGCAGAACCTTATAATGGTTATTCCTTAAATAAACT
>PCWJ01000031.1:32132-38033 GCA_002787295.1 Candidatus Nealsonbacteria bacterium CG11_big_fil_rev_8_21_14_0_20_37_68 | reverse complement strand
GAAACTTTTTGACCGAATACAGGAAGCGTTAATAACGAATGGTAAGCCACGCAAAAAGCGAGGGCCGAAAAACTTCCAATTCCTCAATTTTGCGGTTTGCGGCGAGTGCGGATATACCATAACCGCCGAAAGAAAAATCAAAAAAAGCGGCAGGAAATATCACTATTACCATTGTACCTTCAAGAGCAAAACGCACAAATGTTCCCAAAACCGCTTTTTGCGAGAGGAAAATTTTGCCGAACAAATAAAAGAGATGTGTCAAAAAGTTTCTTTGCCTGACGAGTGGCGGGAAAAGTTTTTGGCAAAACTGGAAATCGAGAACGCGGAGACCCGGCACTCGTCCGACCTTTTCGCTCAAAATCTCAAAACCGAATTAGAAAAAGTAAAAACAAAAATAAATCGCCTAATGGACGCGTATCTTGAAGGCGATTTGGAATTGCCGGAATTTCAAATGAAGAAAAACGATTTGATGTCTGAAAAGAAAACTTTGGAAGAAAAATTATCTGATTTTGAGCGAAAAGGCAATCATTGGCTCGAACTCACAAGGAATTGGATAATTGAAGCCAACCAAGCCAAAAATTTCGTTTTGAGCGATAATTTTTCAGAGATGAAAAATTTCCTCAAAAAAATCGGCTCGAACCGCCGAATTTTGAACCAGCGGCTTTTTATTGATTTCAAAAAGCCGTGGAATTACCTTTATTTTCTGCCCGTCGAAGCCCGAGCCCCGAGCGAAGCGAGGGGCGAGGGCGAAACAAATCGTCTTTGGTGGACCCGAGCGGACTTGAACCGCTGATTTCCTCATTGCAAATGAGGCGTTCTACCACTGAACTACGGGCCCACGATTGCAATCGAGAATCCTCGATTAATAATCGGGGCAAATGTAGTGTTCTACCATTAAACTATGGGCCCACCAAAATCATCAAGGATTCTCGATTTATTATTAATATACTAAATCGGAACAAATGAGGCGAGGGGCCCATCCCGCGCCTCGCAGAGGGGTGGGGTGGGAGGATGCGGTGGGAGGGTTGTAGTCTAGCCAACTAAACCACGGGCCCCCTTGGTCGCCTCAGTTGCCTCGCTCTCTCGGCTCCCCCTTCTTCCTAAAATAATTACTCTCTTTTTCCAGGGAGAAGATAAGATGCAATAATTAAGACAAGTCCTACTACTATCCCGGTCCATAGCCAGTAAGTAGGCAGTTTGATAATAGCAAAAGCTACCGTCGCAACAACAGAAATGATAATAGTAAAAATTCCTAAATTTCTTATTTCTTTTTTTGAACCCAAACCTGTCCCGATGTAGTTAAAAGATTTTCTTTCTTTATTTTCGTCCATAAAATTTAGATTTTAAAATTAAATTTTCGACCTTTTTATATAAATTTCAATAATGGGCGTGGAAGGGATCGAACCTTCGACCTCATTCTTATCAGGAATGCGCTCTACCACTGAGCCACACGCCCAAATTTAGCGTAAAGTCAAAGCAACGCCTGCCTGCCGGCAGAGGGGTTCTACCGACCGGTTATATTGCATAAATTTTCTTCCTCAAAACAGTATAATAAGATGGAAAGGGACGAAAGTGAATTTCACTTTTTAAATAATCCAAATTGATGGAAACAATTAATTTTTTTATTTTACCTGGATTTAATCTGTGAAGATGAAGTTCTCTTGCCGCTAATAAATTTTGATAAACAAAAAATGCATCAAATAAAGCGTTACTTCCTCTAAATATTTCTATTGGATAGGATATTACTACTATTCCTCCCGGTTTTAAAATTCTGTCTATTTCTTTAAAAAATTTATTCAAATTAGAAATATGTTCAATCGTATGGCAAGAATAAATTTTATCAAAGGAATTTGGGGGGAAATTCGTATCGGTTCCATCCATTTCGACTATATTAGAAGTTACCGCCATTTTAACCGCTTCTCGGTTTATATCAATTCCTATCACATTTTTACTGTATTTTTTAATTTCCTTTACCAATCTTCCCTTATCACAGCCAATTTCTAGAATTTTATCTGTGGCTTGGGGATTTAAACATTTTAAAACAGCTTTCAGCTCCAGTGAGTATCTTAAAAAAATCCCTCTCTTGTCTATATAACTTGTGTATTTTTGATTGTATAAATCCGTTTTCATTTTTTTGCCTTACCAAAATTTCCAAAAACTAAATCTGGCACTATTTTTTTTAAATTATTTGAGCTAATTTTTATTGACCAATTATAATCTCCTCCGCTTACAATAATTTTCTTATTTTTTATTAATCCCCTATCCGCAAAGGTGGTAATTTTCCACAAACTGCCAAAAGGAGGCACTGCACCAACTTTTACTCCTTTTAATTTATTTTTAATTATCCTTTCAGAAACAAAATCTACTTTTTTCGGGTACCCACAAAGTGGGTGGGCGGTTTTTTTCAGTTTGTCTTTGTCCAAATTTTTATTTGCCGGAATTAAAACTAAAGCCAAGTTTTTACCCAGCTTCACCACCAATGTTTTTCCCACAATTTTTTGCGGAACCCGCAAAGTAGCTGCTTTATCATAAGCAGTATAAACTGTCCGGTGTTTAATCGGTTCATACTTTGCCTCGCGCTTTGCAAGAAATTTAATTACTTTTTGAGGAATAGACATGTTCTTATTTTTTAACATTTTAAAAATCGAAAATCAAGTTAAAGAGTCAGGATATTCTCCTGACTCTTGTTTTTATTATTCTTTTAATATTTTCTCGGTGAGCAAAATAGATAATCCCAATTAAGATTACTGAAAACAAAACCCAATCTAAAGAATGAAAGCCAAACCAGAAAAAAACCGGGAGATACCAAATAGTTAACAAATTATTGGCTGCCATTTTTTCTGAAAAGGATGCTTTTGATGCTCGAATGACAAACAGTAAAATCAAGAAAATCAAAAACCAAGTTAACCCCCAAAATAACGTCACCTTAAGATTCAAAACTAATAAAATTCCAATCAGACAAGATACTCCTTTCCCTCCCTTAAAACTGAGCTGATAAGGGAAAATATGACCTAAAATGGTTAAAATTGCTGCGCAAAAAATCATCCAGTTAGCATCTAAAACTAAGGTTGCAAAAAAGACGGGCAATCCTCCTTTAATTATGTCTAAAACAAAAGTTAAAAATCCCCATTTGAAACCCAATGCCCGAGAAACATTAGTAGCTCCGGTTGCTTTACTTCCTACTTTTTGGATATCTATCCCTTTTTTTTCAGCAATCAAGAAACCGATCGAAAAAGAACCGCAAAAATAAGAAAAAAGAAGAATCAATATAAACCATCCTATCTCTTCCATTTTTCCTCCTTATTATTTTCTAAAAGAGCCTTTTTCTCTATTTAAACAAACTAAAAAAAGCATGTCAAGGCCATGCTTTTTCAGTTTCCAAATTTTTAATCAGTTTCTTAGAGTTGTCCCGAAAATCTCGATTTAGAGTTCTGAGATCAACACTCCAGAATTAGTTTGAGAATTCTCACAAACCAATTCTGATCGACACTAAAAAATTAAATTGTATGATCCATGGACAGCTTCCGCTACCCATGCCTTGTTACGACTTCATTCTTGTTACCGACCTTAGCTTAGGTCCTTTTACAAGGAACTTTGGCTACTGCCGGCTCCCCTAATGTGACGGGCGGTGAGTACAAGACTCAGGGACGTATTCATCGCCACATAGCTGATTGGCGATTACTAGCGATTCCGGCTTCATGAGGTCAAGTTTCAGACCTCAATCCGAACTGGGAGACCGTTTAAGGGATTAGCTTACGGTTACCCGCTTGCAAAACCCGTTGTCGGTCCCATTGTACCACGTGTGCAGCCCAGGGCATCAAAGGGCCGTGCTGATTTGGCGTCATCCTCACCTTCCTCCCAGTCATCCCGGGCAGTTCCCTATGACAAATTAAACATAGGGTAAGGGTTGCGCATGTTACCGCATTTAAGCGTGCATTTCAAAACACATGCTGACGACCATATTCTTCCTTTATTACTAAAGGTATGGACTATACCATTTCCCAAATTTAGTTTTGAGACCAGCGTCTAATGATAGATTAAAAACTATCATTAAGTTTTCCTAACCCTAGTGGAAAACTAAGTCTCTACGGGGTACGAGTACTAATTTTTGCAACTTCACTGAATAGAGTGAAATACTTTCTAAAAATTTCTTTGCTTCATAACGAGAAATATAAAGACAAAATGTTTTCGCAGTTTTGTAGTAATACACTCTTACGTTACTGATGTCAATTCTCTTAAGAAGTTCTTTATCTTTTTCGGCCTCATTCTTTCTTCCGTAAACAATCCGGCAATCGTTTCTTAAATTTTTATCAATCGAACCATCTCCATCAAAACGTCCGGCAAAATAGGCACGGATAATTTTAGTATCTTTCAAATTATCTAAGCTATTCTTAGCAGAAGCAAATTCTCTTAATAATGGCCTGCTATTTACGAACAAATGATTCCGATTAAACTTTATCCTATTTTCTGGAAAAAATCTCTTCAAAAATTCTCTGAACTTCTCAATTAAATTAGGGTCTGTATTGCTTAATCCAATTGAACTTGACCACCAATAACTATCAGCGCACCAAAGACCAAGGATGTAAGCATCCTTCTCGTCCGAGAAAAAGTTACAAAAATTAGTACTCGTACTTCCCACGGTATTGCCCATTCTTTTATTCTATCATAAAAGGATTAGGGTTTCACCGTTATGAGCTGGTTTTTCACTAAAGATTACTCCTTAGTGGGTCGTATGCTTTTTAAAAAGCACCAACCATGCAGCACCTGGGCTAGTGTCCTTGTGGGTATTTCCCGATTTCTCGAGATTTTCACTAGCTTGTCAAGCCCTGGTAAGGTTCCTCGTTTGTTGTCGAATTAAGCCACATGGTCCACCGCTTGTGTGAGTCCCCGTCTATTCTTTTGAGTTTTAGCGTTGCCGCCGTACTTCCCAGGCGGGACACTTAATGTGTTAGCTTCGCCACTTGAAGGGTCGACACTTCAAATAGCTAGTGTCCATCGTTTACAGCGTGGACTACAAGGGTCATCTTGTAGATTTTTTACTTTCTTCGATTACTCGAAGGATCGGACTATATCATTTTCTGAAGTTTTTCCACTTATTTTTCTTTTTAGCAACGCACTTTTCTATTATTGCTTTAGAAAAACCTGTTAATTCACTAACTTCAGAAATCCAGCGTTGTTGTAAATCACGGTCTTTATAAATAATCAAGACCTTCGGTAGCATTTCTGCTACTTTTATATGCGGCATTATAATCCGCAAAAACTTTTTAAGCTCTTCGCTTGAACGAATCCATAAGCGATAATATATTTTTTCTTCGTTCGCCCATTTTCTAATTATTTTACCGATATGAACATTTATATCCCACACTTTCTTTAAATAGTGGGATAATATTTTTTGTTCTTCGTAAGGAAAATGGTCGGTGCAAAATACGCCCTTTCTCCCGTTCCCTATTATGGAACCGTCGTCAAGCCACCATATTGCTAAAGATAAAGGAGTTATTGTGTTAAGCCATTTGCGGCTGATTTTAAATATCCCCTTTTTGTGAGTTAAATTATATAACTCTGTTAATTCTGGTATTGTTAAGCTTTGATATCGTAATTTTTGACCGCCAAGCCCATCTTTAATCTCTGATTTCCAAAAACAATTTTCTCCGGAAATTTCTTTTAATTCACTCTTTTTCCAGAAAAAATATTCTTTTTGGTTAATGGAATGGCGAAAAGAAAAACGAGCATTTTTATAATGGTCATTAATCTTTAACGAACCATCTCCTAACAAAGAACCAAGAATAATATCTTTGCAATTTTTAGACAAAAATGAATTTCTCATTTTCTATCTTTTTGATTTACATAGTCTCTACGGGGTCGCTATCTTTAAAAGACGCGACTTCCCTCGGGATTGCCCAT
>PCWJ01000031.1:31381-32113 GCA_002787295.1 Candidatus Nealsonbacteria bacterium CG11_big_fil_rev_8_21_14_0_20_37_68 | reverse complement strand
GCCAATATGGAGGACACCATTTAGTCCCGCTTAGCGGGACAAGGATTTATCTAATCCTTTTTGCTCCCCACGCTTTCGTCTCTCAGTGTCAGGGTTGCCCCAGGGAGCTGCCTTCGCATTTGGTGTTCCGGTCGATATCAACGGATTTCACCCCTACACCGACCGTTCCGCTCCCCTCTAACACCCTCTAGTCTAGAAGTATCTTCAGCATCCCCAAGGTTAAGCCCCGGGTATTTAACCAAAGACTTTCCAGACCACCTACAGACTCTTTACGCCCAATAAATCCGGATAACGCTTAAGGGTCACGTATTACCGCGGCTGCTGGCACGTGATTAGCACCCTTTTATTCCTGGAGTACCGTCACCAAGCACATAACGAATTATGTGCTCGGTTCTTCCCCCAGAAAAGCTCTTTACACCCCGAAGGGCTTCTTCAAGCACGCGGCGTCACTGGTTCAGGGTTTCCCCCATTGACCAATATTCTCGACTGCTGCCTCCCGTAGGAGTTAGGCCCGTGTCGCAGTGCCTATGTTGGGGAACAAGCTCTCACTCCCCCTACCCGTCATAGCCTTGGTGAGCCGTTACCTCACCAACAAGCTGATAGGCCGCAGACCATTCGCCGAGCGGCTTTTTACAAAACCTTTACCCTTAAGATTTTCTCTCAGGGACTATCAGGTATTAGTCCCGCTTTCGCGGGATTATTCCTGTCTCGACGGTATGTATCTACGTGTTA
>PCWJ01000031.1:25149-31369 GCA_002787295.1 Candidatus Nealsonbacteria bacterium CG11_big_fil_rev_8_21_14_0_20_37_68 | reverse complement strand
TCCGCTCTTGCGAGCTTCGAAGGACCCCATGACTTGCATGCCTTATCCACGCCGCTAGCGTTCATCCTGAGCCAAGATCAAACTCTCAAAAAAAATTAATTCGGGACAACTCTAAGAAACTAATACAATATTTAATTCTCAAGGTTCTTTCCTTTTCAATCCAATCCGCCAACTGGCGGACAAAACAAAACCGTGAAGACATCCGAATTTTCCGACACCTTCACGGTTTTGTTTGATGTCTTCTTTTTTTCTTTTTATTTTACCATCCTGTCCGATACATATAACTTTTATTTTCTACTTTAATTATATTCTTTTAAAAAGTTATGTCAAGCCCCCACAAGGGAGCCAGCGGTCGGGCTCCCCCCTGCGGTTTATCCACCGAGAGCCGACGGGGTGATTTGAACACCCGACCAATGGTTTACAAAACCATTGCTCTACCACTGAGCTACGTCGGCGAACATTATCGCTCGCCCTTGGCGAGCGATAAACTGAATACGGGATTTATTTCTTCTTCAATTGTTCCCAATAATTATCGGAAGAACCTTTGTCGCACGTTTTCTCTTCTTCTTTGGTTTTTTGACGCAATTTCTCAATCCAGACACCGGTTTTATTTTCGGTTTTTAGGGTTAAAATTTTAATCCTTAATAATAATTTTTGCAAGAAATTATTAAATGAAAAAGATTTAACCTGATTGACGGCTCCGTTCTTTAGTTTTGAAAAGACATTGGGTTGAGAAATACCAACCCCGGAAGAAATTTCAACCAAAGCCGGGATTTTGCGAAACAAAATCACCAATATCCCTAAAAAGCTACAGATTAAAATAATGATTGCAATTAGCATAATCGCAAAGTTCGAATGTTTCTGTGCTTAAGCAATTAAGCAATTAAGCAATTAAGCAATTAAGCAATTTTATATCTCGTACCTCGCAAAGCTCTTTACCACAATATTCTCCCCCAGCTTGGCAATATGCTCACTAATAAGGTCTTTTATGGTTTTGCTTTCATCTTTGATCCAAGGTTGAGATAAAAGCGAAATTTCTTCTTTATATTTTTTTAGTTTTTCTTCCACTATTTCATTAATAATTTTTTGAGGCTTGCCGCTTTCGGAGAACTGTTTTCTATAAATTTTTCTTTCCCCGTCTAAAAATTTTTCAGGGATGTCTTCTACTTTCAAAAATAGAGGATTCATTGCTGCAATTTGCAGACAGAGTTCGTGAGCCAAATTTCTAAAATCCTCGGATTTGGCTACAAAATCCGACTCGCAGCGAATGTCCAATAGTGCTCCAATTTTTCGATTGGGATGAATATAGCTTTCAATAATACCTTGAGTTGTTGCCCTTTCCCCAATTTTCCGGGCAAAATTGCAGCCCCATTTTCTTAAAATTTCTTTTGCTTTTTCAATATTCCCACCTGATTCTGTTAGGACCTTTTTACACTCACTTATTGCGAGTCCGGTCTCTTTGCGAAGTTGTTTGATTTGGTCAATATTTACCATAAAATTCCAAATCACAAATCACAAATTCCAAACAAATCCTAAATCCTAAATTCCAAATCTTAAACATTTAGAATTTTGGTCATTGAAATTTAGATATTATTTGGAATTTGGTGCTTGGGATTTGGTGCTTTTTAAACTCTCAGATTTAGCTTTTAATATTACTTCTTTAACCTTCTCCAATATGTATTTCACTGAACTTATTGCGTCGTCACTGGCTGGAATAGGATAGTCGGCTAGGTTTGGATCGACGTTGGTATCGGCAATTCCAATAACCTTTATTCCTCTTCCCCTGGCTTCTTTTACGGCCAAGTAATCTTTTTTCATATCGCAAACAAACACAGCATCCGGGAGACAATTCAAATTTTTTATTCCTTCAAATTTTATTTTTAATTTTTGTAATTCATGATTAATTTTAATTTTTTCCTTCTTGGTGTATTTCTCCAGCTCTCCCTTTTCTTTTTTTTCTTCCAATTCTTTTAGATGTTGTACTCTTTTTTTGATTATTTCAAAATTGGTAAAGGTTCCCCCCAACCATCTTTGGGTAACATAGGGTAAACCACAGAGCTTAGCGATATTTTCGACCAAATCTTTTATTTGAATCTTTGTTCCCACCAACAATATAATCCTGCCTTCAGATATAAGTTCTGGAATAAATTTTAAGGCCTCGGTAAATTTCTCTATTGTCTTTTCCAGATCAATAATATGAATAGTATTTTTAACTCCTTGCAGATAGGGCTTCATCTTTGGGTGAACCTGAGAGCTTCGGTGTCCAAAACAAAGACCAGCCCTGGCCATTTCGGCTACGTCTAAATTGAATTCATTTTTGGCTTGATTTTTAGTTTCGGTTTCCATAACAATTTATAGAATAACAGAATTTTACCCCTTTGTAAAGAGCCGCATCAATATGTTAAAATAATTTAATGCTAAAAATTTATAATACCTCATCTCGAAAAAAGGAAAATTTTAAACCAAGAACGAAAAATAAAGTAAATATTTTTGTCTGCGGCCCGACGGTTTATGATTATCCTCATATCGGTCATGCCAGAACTTATATCGCCTTTGATATGATTGTAAAATATCTAAAGCAAAAAGGATACAATGTTTTTTATTTGCAAAATATTACTGATGTCGATAATAAAATTATTATCCGGGCTAAAGAAGAGAGAACTTTCTGGAAAAATTTAGCTAGAAAATTTGAAAGAGAATATTTAAAAGATATGCGAAAGCTGAATATAAATAGTGTTAATAAATATGCGAGAGCCACGGCTCACATTAAAGAAATTATCAACCAAGTTAAAAGGCTTTTGAAAAATGGTTTTGCTTATCGGATAAAAGATGGAATTTATTATGATATTTCAAAATTCAAAGACTATGGGAAGTTATCGGGGAGAACGGTTTTACAAGCAGAAGATGCGGTATCAAGAATTGATGAAGCTGAAGAAAAAAGAAACAAAGGAGATTTTTGTTTATGGAAAAAATCAAAACCTGGCGAACCAAATTGGAAAAGTCCCTGGTTTTCTGGCAGGCCAGGTTGGCATATCGAAGATACTGCCATTACTGAAAAATATTTTGGTTTCCAGTACGATATCCATGGTGGAGCCAGAGATTTAATTTTCCCCCATCATGAAGCAGAAATTGCCCAAATGGAAGCTATTTCTGGTAAAAGCCCAATGGTCAAATATTGGCTTCATTCAGGTTTTCTGACTGTGAAAGGAGAAAAAATGGCAAAATCTTTGGGCAATTTTATTACTATCAAGGACTTTCTAAAAGAAAATTCTCCTCGACTTTTGAGATTATTCGTTATTAAAACACACTACCGCTCCCCCATCGATTACAGCGAGAAAGAAATTGAACAGGTTAAAAACCAATTAGAAAGAATTGATGAATTTGTAGAGAAATTTACAACTTACCCACCCGACTTCGCCTGCGAGCGAACTCGCTGGCGGGCGGGCAACTTACAACTTACAACCGAAAAAAGAACTGTTAAATCTTTAATTTTACAAACAAAAAAAGAGTTTGAAAAAGCGATGGAGGATGATTTTAACACGCCCAAAGCCATAGCCTCTATTTTTGAGCTAATAAGTCAAGGAAACTCTTTAATGAACAAAAATGTTCTTAGTCAGACCGAGGCTAAAAATATTTTAGAATTCTTAAAGAAAATTGACAGATTTTTCAATTTTATCTTCTGGAAAAAGCCAAAAGAAAAAATCTCTGAAAATATTTTAAAATTAGTTGAAGAACGGGAAAAATATCGTAAACAAAAAAATTGGGAAAAAGCAGATGAAGTTAGAAAAGAAATTAATAAAATAGGTTACAAAATTGAAGACACTAAAAAAGGACCGAAGATAAAACCAGTATCTATAGATTAATCAACCTCGGGTGTTGGTTATAAAAAACTAAGGATTTTTGTCCCTAGTTTTTTTACTCCGAAATTGGTTTTCTTCGCAACTGTTTCCTTTCCGCAATTATTCTCTTCCCCTTTAATCTTCTCAACTCTGCCCCCAAAGGAATTCTGGTGGGAATTCTTTTTTTCTTTGGCCGGTTTAATTTTTCCAATCGCTCCTGAAGCTGCTTAAAAGCAATTTTTAAATTTTGAGTCTGGAATCTTTCTCTAATGACTTTAACTTCTATTCCAGAGGGAATGTGGCGAAGCCGAATTCCGGTTTCTTTTCGATTAGCCCGTTGCCCTCCTTTGGTAGAAGCTCCAAATCTGAAAACTTTTGTTTCTTTTTTTAAGGTTTCTAAATCGGTTTTATACATTGTTTTCCTCCTTCGTTTTTACTTTTTTATTATAGTTAATTTAAGCAAATTTATCAAATCAATAAGCCACCATATTAAATTCTATTTTGATTTGGGGCTTGCCAATATTTATTAGAATGTTATATATTAAAAGAGGTATGAACAATAACTCTCCTAAAAACGAATTACCGGACAAACTACCTCCCCAGAGCATCGAAGTTGAAGGGTCACTTTTGGGGTGTTTGATGCTGGATAAAAACGCCATCTTAAAGGTAGTAGATTTTTTAGAGCCGCGAGATTTTTACAAAGACTATCATCGGGAAATCTATCAAGTAATGCAGGAGCTTTTTGAAAAGAGAGAACCGGTAGATTTATTATCGGTTTCAAGCCGTTTAAAAGAGAAAAATAAATTAGAAGAAATTGGAGGGAATGCTTATTTAACCGAACTAATAAATTCTGTGCCGACGGCCTTCCATGTTTTAAACTATGCGAAAATTGTTCAGCGAAAAAGAATCCTTCGAGATTTAATTCAAGCCTCTTACGAAATAGGTCAAATGGGTTATGAAGAATCAGAAGATGTAGATATGTTGTTGGACCAGGCCGAAAAAAGAATTTTTGGCATCGCTCAAAGGAGCCTGACCCAAAATTTCGTACCGGTGAAAAACGAATTAGAGGAAGCCTTTGAAAGAATTGACAGTCTTTCAAAACACCAAGGAAAGCTTCGAGGAATCCCCACCGGTTTTACTGATTTAGATAATATTTTAGCCGGCCTTCAAAAGGGTGATTTAATTATTTTAGCTTCCAGACCCTCTTTCGGGAAAAGTGCTTTAGCCCTGGATATTGCCAAACACTGCGCAATTTATGAAGGGGGACCTGTAGGAATATTCTCTTTAGAAATGTCTAAAGACCAGGTAATAGATAGATTAATTGCTGCTCAGGCCGGGGTAGACTTATGGCGGTTAAGAACCGGCCACTTTTCTGACACGGGAGACGACAATGATTTTCTCAGAATTCAAAAAGCTTTTGATGTCTTGTCTCAAGCTCCAATTTTTCTTGATGATTCAGCCTCCTGCAACATTTTACAAATGAGGGCAATGGCAAGAAGATTACAGGCTGATCGCGGATTAGGACTTCTTATTGTTGACTATTTGCAGTTAATGGAACCCAGAAATATTAATACCTCTATGGTCCAACAAATGACCGAGGTTTCAAGATCTCTTAAGTCCCTGGCCAAAGAATTAAACATTCCGGTGCTGGCTCTCTCTCAATTATCTCGAGCAGTAGAACAACGCTCCCCTCAGATTCCCAGACTTTCTGACTTAAGAGAAACCGGAGCCATAGAACAAGATGCCGACGTTGTTTTGTTTATCCATCGAGAAGATAAATATCGTCAGGATACTGCCAGAAAAAATATTGCCGATATTATTATTGCCAAACACCGCAACGGTCCGGTAGGAAAAGTAGAGTTATATTTTGACGAACAAAGAGTAAGTTTCAGAAATTTAGAAAAAACGCTGGGGGAACAAATGGAAGAATAAAACCAAAAATTAAAAATTTTTAGTATATGTATCCGCCATCTATTCAAAAACTAATTAACTTGTTTTCTAAATTTCCAACTATCGGGCCAAGAACTGCGACTCGATTTGTTTTTTATTTAATGAGACTATCCGGTGAAGAAATTAATCAACTAATAAAATCAATTTCAGAATTAAGAGAAAAAATAAGTCTCTGTAAGTTCTGTTTTAATCCCTTCCAACCACCTACCGGGACTGAGGAAGAGGGTCTTTGTGAAATTTGTTCTGACCACTCCAGAGACAAAACCCTGCTTTGCATCTTGGAAAAAGAAAGCGATTTGGTTTCTCTTGAAAAAACAAAAAAATATAAGGGGCTTTATTTTATTTTGGGAGGAACGGTTTCTACCTTGAAAAAAGCTGATATTGAAAAATTAAGAACTAAAGAGTTACAAGAACGGATAAAAAATCCCGAA